>CAYOSE010000072.1:0-13841 GCA_964406535.1 uncultured Sphingomonadaceae bacterium | reverse complement strand
GTTGACCGCATGCGTCGCCCAGTCGGCACCGACGAGACCCGCACGGTAGATGGGGAAGCGCACGGGCAGGTTCTGGATCGCCACGTCATGCACCACCTGGTCATAGCCGCGCTGGAGGAAGGTCGAGTAGATCGCGCAAAAGGGGCGCATGCCCTGCGCGGCAAGGCCCGCCGCGAAAGTGACGCCATGCTGCTCGGCAATGCCGACGTCAAAGCTGCGCGCCGGATGCGCCTTGGCGAAGATGTCGACCCCCGTGCCCGAGGGCATGGCGGCGGTAATCGCGCAGATCCGCTCGTCGCTGTCGGCGAGCGTCGCCAGCGTCCGGCCGAACACGTCCTGATATTTAGGCGCCCTGGCCGAGCTTTTGGCCAACTCCCCGGTGATGACGTTGAACTTGCCGACGCCGTGATACTTGTCGTCGCTGTCCTCGGCGGGCGCATAGCCCTTGCCCTTGCGCGTCACGACGTGGATCAGCACCGGCCCCTGCTCGCTGTCGCGCACATTTTCCAGCACCGGAATCAGGTGGTCGAGATTGTGTCCGTCGATCGGGCCGACATAGTAAAAGCCCAGTTCCTCGAACAAGGTGCCGCCGGTGACCATGCCGCGGGTATATTCCTCGGCCTTCTCCAGGCCATGATGGACCTTGCGCGAAAGCTTGCGCGCCACCTTGGAGGCCAGCGAGCGCAAGCCGAGATACTCGCTGGAGGAGACCATCCGCGCCAGATAGGCCGACAGCCCGCCCACCGGCGGGGCGATCGACATGTCATTGTCGTTGAGGATCACGACGAGGCGGTTGCCGGCGGCCTCGGCATTGTTCATCGCCTCATACGCCATGCCCGCGCTCATCGCGCCGTCGCCGATCACCGCGATCGCCCGGCCCGGACGGCCCGCCAGCTTGTTGGCGATGGCAAAGCCCAGCCCGGCCGAGATCGAGGTGGAGGAATGCGCCGCGCCAAACGGGTCGTATTCGCTTTCGGAACGCTTGGTGAAGCCGCTGAGGCCACCGCCCTGCCGCAAGGTGCGGATGCGATCGCGCCGCCCGGTCAGGATCTTGTGCGGATAGGCCTGGTGGCCGACATCCCAGATCAGCTTGTCGTCGGGCGTGCTGAAGACATAGTGCAGCGCCACGGTCAGCTCGACCACGCCGAGGCCTGAGCCCAGATGCCCGCCGGTCGAGCCGACGGCATCGATCATCTCGGCGCGCACTTCATCGGCCAGCTGGCGCAACTGGCTTTCCTCCAGCTTCCGCAGGTCTTCTGGCAGCGCGACCGTGTCCAGCAGGGGCGTGTCGGGGCCCGCCTTGTTCTCATTGGGCGTCATCACCGCGACCCTACACGCGCCAAACTGCCAAGTCGATGAACCGCTTCACGAAAAATGCCCCTGGATGAGCGGCCACTCAGCTCGCGCATTCGGCACACAGCCCGCGCAATTCGACCACCGGGCGCACCCGGCTGTAGCCGCGTGCCTCGCCTGCCTCGCGCAGGGCAGAGGTCAGCGTGTCGTCGTCGAAATGCTCGGCCTGGCCGCAATCGTCGCAGATCAGGAACACGCAATCGTGGCGGCACCCGGGATGCGAGTTGGCGACATAGGCGTTCGCGCTCTCGATCCGGTTGGCGAGGTTGGTCCGCACGAACAGGTCGAGGATGCGGTAGATGCTGTTGGCCGCAACGCGTTTGCCGCGCGCCTTGCCCACGTCATCGGCGATGTCATAGGCCGAGGCCGGGCGGTCATGCGCGGCCAGTGCCTTGAACACATCGGCGCGCATGGCGGTCCATTGCTCGCCGGCATCCTCCAGCACGCGTTCGGCCTCTGCGATCAGCAGGCGGCCCGAATGTTCGGTGTGCGAATGGTGTGCATGCGAAGCCATAGGGCCGATATAGGCGAGCAAGTCCCCGCCTGCAATTCGCCTGCGCGCGGCGGCGCTAGCCAGTCTTGAACCGTGCGCGATAGAGCTCGGGAAACTTCGCCTTCAGCGCCGCGACCTTGGGTGCATCCCAGCGACGGATATAGCCGTGGTCGGGGTTCTTGTGGGCGAAGTCCTGGTGATGGGTTTCCGCCGGATAGAAGCGCATCGCCGCCTCGACCCGGGTCACCACCGGGCGGCCCCACACCCCGCTGCGGTCCATCTGCGAGAGATAGGCCTGCGCCACAGTGCGCTGCTCGTCCGACAGCGGCACCAGTGCGGCGCGGTAATGTGCGCCGACATCGGGGCCCTGCCGGTTCTTGAGCGTCGGGTCGGCGACGACCGAAAAGAGGATCTGCAGCAGCTGGTCGTAGCGCACGACCTTGGGATCGTAGACCACGCGCACGGCTTCGGCATGGTCGGTCACGCCGCTCGATACGAGCCGGTAGCTTGCCTGCCGTGCGGTGCCGCCGTGATAGCCGGAGACCGCGCTCCGCACCCCCTTGGTATGGCTGAACACCGCCTCGACGCCCCAGAAGCATCCGCCCGCGAAGATCGCGGTCTTCAGGCCTTCGCCCTCGTCGGCAGTGCGGGCGGCGAGCGGCGCATCATAGACCGCCTCTGCCGCATGGGCGACGGGCTGGCATGCACCAAGGGCGAGCGCGAGCGGCGCGAGAATGGCGAAGTGGGGGCGCTTCCTCACCGGGCTCAGGACATGCCGAGCGACGGCAGCATCTGGGCGAACAGCATGCTGGCGGTCACACCGAAGCCGATGAAGAAGTAGCGATAGAAATGTGTGCTGGACGCAACCATTGTCCGGCCTTTCGGATCTCGTGTCGAATTACCCGACTGTCCTAGGACCAGGCCGCTTACACTCTGGTGAATATGGCACGCGCGGCAAGGCGCTCGTCGCTACTGCGGAACGCTTCGGCGCAGACCCTCCGCTGCCAGCCTTAGGCTGTAACGACATTTGGAAGATGACGCGGCGAAAATCGGGCGATTACGGGACCCGGCGCGCAGCGACCTTTCTGGTCGTGAGCACCGGAAGCCCGTAAGCGCTCGATTTGCAGCCCGTCAGGGCCGAATGTCGCCACAGCCTAGTGATTGAAGTGGCGCATGCCGGTGAAGACCATCGCGATGCCCGCCGCATTGGCCGCCGCGATGACCTCTTCATCGCGGATCGATCCGCCCGGCTGGATCACCACGGTCGCCCCCGCATCCACGGCCATTTCCATGCCATCGGCAAAGGGCAGGAACGCATCCGAAGCCATCGCGCTGCCGACCGTGCGCGATTCGCTCCAGCCCGCCGTCTCGGCAGCCTCGCGCGCGCGCGCCGCGGCAATCCGCGCCGAATCGCGGCGGTTCATCTGCCCCGCACCGATCCCCGCCGTCGCGCCGTCTTTGGCAAAGACAATCGCGTTCGACTTGACGTGCTTGGCGACGGTCCAGGCGAACAGCGCGTCGGTCAGCTCGGCCTCGGTCGGTGCTCGGTCGGTGACCACTTTGAGGTCGCCGGCACTGATCTGGCCATTGTCACGCGACTGCACCAGCAGCCCGCCGGTGATGCTCTTGATATTGAAGCCCGCACGCCCTGCATCGGGCAGCCCTTCGAGCAGCAGCAGGCGCAGGTTCTTCTTCTTCGCGAAGATCGCCCTGGCCGCCTCGTCCGCGCCCGGCGCGATCACCACCTCCGTAAAGATGGCGCAGATCGCCTCCGCCGTCGGCCCGTCGAGCGGGACGTTGCTCGCGACGATCCCGCCAAAGGCCGACACCGGATCGCAGGCCAGCGCATCGACCCAGGCATCGACCAGAGAGCCGCGCTGCGCCACGCCGCACGGATTGGCATGCTTGACGATGACGATGGCCGGCGCGCCCCCCGCAAATTCGCTGACCAGCGCCAGCGCCGCATCGGCATCGTTGTAATTGTTGTAGGAGAGTTCCTTGCCCTGCAGCTGCTCGGCCTGCGGGATGCCGGAATTCTGATTGCCGACAGGGACATAGACGCCCGCATCCTGATGCGGGTTCTCGCCATAGCGCAGCGTGTCCTTGAGCTCGAAGGCGAGCGGCATGCGCGCGACGAAGGGCGTGGCGTGCAGCGCCTCGGTCCCGAGCGGGTTGGTATAGGCATCGCCCCAGGCAAACCAGTTGGCGATCGCCGCATCGTAACTGGCGGTGCGGGCGAAGGCCTTGGCGGCCATGCGGATGCGGAAGGCGGGTGAGGTTGCGCTGTTGTTGGCCGACATTTCCGTCAGCAATTCCTCGTAGTCAGCCGCATCGGTCACGATGGTGACGAAAGCGTGGTTCTTCGAGGCCGAACGGACCATGGCCGGACCGCCGATATCGATATTCTCGACGACCTCTTCACGCGATGCGCCGCGCGCCACGGTCGCCTCGAACGGATAGAGATTGACCACCAGCAGGTCGATCGCGCCAATCCCGTGCGTGCCCATCGCGCCGGTATGCTCGGCATTGTCGCGCACGGCGAGCAGCCCGCCATGGACCATGGGGTGCAGCGTCTTGACCCGCCCGTCCATCAATTCTGGGAAGCCGGTCAGGTCGGCCACGTCGCGCACATCCAGGCCCGCGTCGCGCAGCGCCCTGGCCGTGCCGCCGGTCGAGACCAGCTCCACGCCCATTCCCGCCAGCTTGGTCGCCAGTTCGACAATACCGGTCTTGTCGGACACCGAGATCAGTGCCCGCCGGATCGCCACATTATCCATTGTCTGTTACCCCATTCGCTTGAGCAGCCACGCGTAGCTGCCGCCGGCGCGCGAGGCCATGCCCTGAATCACCAATTGCTGCGTCGGGTGAGGACGGCCCTCGCCATCGACCCATATGCTCTCGTCCAGCTCGATCCCGGCCTCGGAGCCGGTGACGAATTGCCAGAACGAGCCGTCCGGTAGCGCCAGTGTCGCCCCGCGTCCATTGCCGCTGACCGACAGTCGCACATTGCGCCCGCAATGGAAGCGGATCGCAAACGGCACCTTGCCGCGCTTGCCACCGCGCCCGCTGGGCAGCAGCATGTCCTCGCCGCGCAGCTCGCTGCCGTCGTCGCGCAGGATCAGCACCCGGCTGTGGATCAGTCCGAAGCGAGCCGCATAGCCGTTATGGCTCGCCACCAGCCTTGTGGCATTGCCGCCCTCCAGCGAGATGGCGCGGCGGTCGAATTCGACCTCACTCACGCCCGAGCCAAGCTTGCCGTTGATCAGCACAGCCGTCGAGTTCGCATCGCCCAGCACCATGGTGGAGTGGGCGGCGGTGGCGCGCAGCCCCTGCTCGATCCGCACCGGCACCAGCCCGCCCGCCATTGCCGCGCCGCCGCAACTGGTGATGAGGCGGTGGTCGCCATGGCTGAATTCAAAGCCCAGCGTCGAGGCGCAGCCGCTGCGCGCATGGCGCGAGAGCGGCGGCGGAGCCGCATCGAATTGCAGGATGGCGGGCCGCGCAAAGACGCGCTGATAGCCCCAGTGGCGCGCGACCTTCGACGGGCGTGCCCGCACCCCGCTGGCCGCGATCAGCGCCTCGATCCGCTCGGCACCAATGGCGCCCGCGCCCTGCCAGTTGCCCAGCGACCCGTCCGAATGTTGCAGCGCAAGCAGGGGCGGCACGAGCATTTCGAGCATGCCCGTCACCAGGTGCGGCGCATCTTCCTCGACCGCGCGATAGCAGGCGGCCAGTTCGACCAGCGCCGAAATCGCCTGCATCTGTGCGACCGGGCTGCGCGACAGCACCCCGCCATCATCGCTGACCAGTTCGCCCAGCGCGCGGGCCAGCCCCTTTTCGCCATACAGGCGGCGCGGCTTGCCCTCAGGCAGCAGCAGGCCCGCCGCGGTAATCGCGCACCACCCCAGCATGACGCCAAGCCGGTCATCCGCCTTGCCGACATTGCGGTCAAGCCAGCGCGCCGTCTCGGCAATCGCCGCCAGTAGCGGGCCGCGCAACGCCGTGTCGCTGCCGGACAGCAGCAGCGGGGCATGGACCAGCCAGCCGAGCAGCCGGTTGGCGGCATTCTCGACCCGCCAGGCCGCACCACGCCCGGCCTCGGCATTTTCCTCCATCCACGCGCGCAGGATGCGTTCGGCGGTCGGCGCGCCCTGCGCGCGCGGCGCACAGGCGGCCAGATCGCGCAGCCAGGTGAAACCATGAACCGCCCGCTCCATCGGCGGGGTCAGCTTCGCGACCTGCGCGAAATCGACCTGCGCGATCGGCGTCTTGAGCCCATGGACGAGAAAATGCCCGGCCCTCAGCGCGGTCCCCGCCACCGGATCGCCATGCAGCGGGCTGTCCACCGTCGCCAGCAGCCGCATCGACAGCGGACGCCGGAACGGCGAACAGATCGTCGTCGCCGGAACGCCCATCTTGTAGGCAAGCCGCATGAGACGCTCGCCGGGGCTGATGCTGGGCGGGTCGAAATCGCTGACGACCAGCGCTTGCGAGGGCGGCAAGTGCGTATCGTCCGGCGCGGCATCGGTGACCAGCTCTTCGCGCGCATTCGGGTCGAGTGGCAAGGCCCCGAACAGCCGTGGTTCGTCGACGTTGTTACGGGCCTCGTCGTGGAGCCGCGGGGACAGATCGTTCACCGTCTCAATCACTCCCTCGTAATGCGGCGATATTGGCCGCATATTTCTCTTTCCCGCCCTTGAAGGTGGCCGATCCCGCGACCAGCACGTCCGCCCCGGCCGCCACACATTGCCACGCGGTATTGGCATCGACCCCGCCATCGACCTCGATCAGGACGTCGAGCCCGGCCTTGTCGATCTGCTTGCGGATCGCCTCGATCTTCCGCAGCTGCGACGCGATGAAGCTCTGCCCGCCAAAGCCGGGATTGACGCTCATCACCAGCACCAGGTCGATCTCTTCGAGCAGGTAGTCGAGCATCTTGGCCGGCGTCGCCGGGTTGAGCGACACACCCGCCTTCACGCCCGCCTTGCGGATCGCCTGCACCGTGCGATGGACATGCGGCCCCGCCTCCGGGTGGACGGTGATGATATCCGCCCCCGCATCCACGAACGGCTCGATCCACAGATCGACAGGCGAAACCATCAGGTGCACGTCGAACGGTTTCTTTGTATGCGGGCGCAGCGCCTTGACCACGCCCGGACCGATCGTGAGGTTGGGGACAAAATGCCCGTCCATCACATCGACATGGATCCAGTCGGCGCCTGCCAGATCGACGTCACGAACCTCTTCACCCAGGCGGGCAAAGTCAGCGGAAAGGATGGATGGCGAGATGAGCGGCGCTGTCATGGATAGCATCTGGCGTTACGCCTGTGCGAATCGCGCTTCAACGCGGCAACGTTGATTTTCCACACGCGCCAACCCCTATATCCTCCATTTACCACCACAAAACGGTGCCTTCACCGCCAGTTCAGCGATTTTCGGGCATTGACGCGAGGCAACAGGGCCCCACCTCGCGCGCTTGACCGGTCTGCTTCGCTTGCGAAAGCAGGTCGCCCATGCGAGCGGGCACCCTGACCAGAGTGCCGTAACGACACCAAGGCCAAAGACCCGAGGTAAACGCGATGAAGTTTCGAGTTCTTGCCAGTTTTGCCGCCCTTGCCGGGCTAGCCACAGCCGTTCCCGGCAGCGCCCAGCAATTTGAACGCAAGATCCAGCATTCGGTCACCCCCTGCCAGGGCGACGGTCCCGCCGTGTGGCTCTACATGACCAATATCAAGAACTCGACGGGCAATATGCGCGTCGTGCTTTATCGCGCGGTCGAGGAAGACTGGCTCGAAAAGGGCCGCTGGCTGCAGCGCTTCGAAGTGCCCGCCACGAAAGGGCAGATGTCGGTCTGCATGCCCGTTCCCGCACCCGGTGAATATGCGATCGCCGTGCGCCATGACGCCAATGGCAACGACTGGGACGACATCATGGTCGATGGTGGCGGCATGTCGGGCAAGGCGAAGATCAGCATTTTCAACCTTGGCAAACCGGGCGTCGACAAGGCCCGCTTCACCATCGGCAAGGAGGTCCTGCCGATGACCATCCGCATGCAATACGTGACCGGATAGACGCTCTGGCGGGCGCGCGGCTTAGGCGCTAGTCTCCCGCCATGCTGACCACCCAATTGCTTGACGATGCGCGCGCGATCGAAACGCGCATCACCGCCTTGCGCCGCGCCATCCATGCCGAGCCCGAGCTGGGCCTCGAAACCCCCGCCACGCTCGCCAAGGTGCGCGCCGAACTGGCCGACCTGCCGCTGGCCTGGCGCGAGGGCACCTCGGCCACTGGCGCAGTCGCGGTGCTGAACGGCGGCGCGCCCGGTCCCGCCGTGCTGCTGCGCGGGGACATGGACGCGCTGCCGATGGAGGAGGAGACGGGGCTCGACTTCGCCTCGACCATTCCGGGCCGGATGCATGCCTGCGGGCACGACACCCATACCGCCATGCTGGCCGGGGCCGCGCGCATCCTGGCCGGTCGCCGCGAGGACCTGGCGGGCGAGGTGCAGTTCATGTTCCAGCCGGGCGAGGAAGGCTTCCACGGCGCGCGCTACATGATCGAGGACGGGCTGCTCGATCCCCTGCCCGATGCCGCCTTCGCGCTCCACATCATGCCCAATTCGCCGCATGGCGTGATCGCGGGCAAGCCCGGGGCGATGCTCGCCGCCGCCGACATGGTCGAGATCACGGTCAATGGGCGCGGCGGCCACGCCTCGATGCCGCATGACTGCATCGACCCGATCCCGGCTGCCGCCGCCATTGTCTCCGGGCTGCAGGCGATGATCACCCGCCGCTTTGCCGCTGCCGAGGCCACGGTCGTCACCATCACCCGCATGGATGCGGGTACGGCGCATAACATCATCCCCAATTTCGCGACCCTGCGCGGCACGATGCGAACGCTCTCGCCCGAGCGCCGCGCGGCGGTCCGCGAGGCCATTGCCGAGGTCGCGGGCGGCATTGCCAACGCGCATGGCTGCAGCGCCGAGGTCACCTTCGTCGACGGCTTCCCGGTCACCCTCAATGACGAGCGCGCCATCACGCTTGGCCGCGCCATCGCGCACGAGATGGGCGGTGAGGCTGGCTGGCACGCCATGGCCCATTCGCTGATGGGCGCGGAGGACTTCTCCTACGTGCTGGAAAAGGTGCCCGGAGCGATGTTCTTCCTCGGCGTCGCGCATGAGGGCGAGGACTGGGCGCATTGCTGCGGCATCCATTCGAGCAAGATGATGGTCGACGAAAGCGTGCTGCCCAAGGGCGCGGCCTTCCTTGCCAGCTGCGCCACCCGGTTCCTCGAGCGCGGCTGGGCCTAGGCGCGCGCCACCCGCTCGGCGAGGCCCGCTTCCAGACTGGCAAGGCAGGCACCTACGATCTCGTCCTGACGGATGTTTTCCAGGTAGGCCGCAGCCTTCAGGCCGAGCGCAGGCACGTTGCTAATGCCCAGCGCAGGCAGCGCCTTGCCCAGCGAGAACAGCGCCGGCGGCAGGAAACAATCCGCCAGACTGCGCGCCTCGCCCGCCGCATAGAGCGGACCCGCCAGCCAGCGCTCCAGCCCCGCGATGCCGCGCTCGATCTGGTCGATCGCCTGCGCGGCGAGCGCCGCGCCTGCCTCACCCGACGTGTTCTGCACCAGCTGGACCGCTGGCCCCGAGATATAGGTGTCCGCCAGCCGTGCCAGCAGCCGCGCGCGAAAGCGCCCGACCGGATCGCCCGGCAGCAGGGGTTGGGCCGGGAAGGCTTCCTCGATGAATTCGCAGATAAGCTGCGCCTCGGGGAAAGCGACACCATCGACCACCAGCACCGGAATCCGTCCGAGCGGATTGAGCGCGCGGAAATCCGCATGGCGAATATCCTCCAGTGCGGGCGTATGGCGGGTGAAGGCGAGCCCCTTCATCTCCAATGCCAGCTCAACCGGGCGGGCAAAGGGCGACATCGGGGCAGTGTGCAGTTCCAGTTGCATGGGTCTTCTCCACTCAGCTGTCAGTCACGGAGCCAGCCTGCAGCTCCTGCAACTCGTCGAAGGCCGACCCGCCGGCTTCGTCCGCCGCGAGGTTGAGGATGATCTGGTTGTCGCGTTCCCTGAGTTCGGGACGCCCCTCATGGCCGCGCGTCACCGGCGCGCCGCGCGGTTTCAGGATCTTGTCGTCCTCGGTCAGCTCGCGCGTGGTGCAGGCGAATTCGAGCAACAGGTCGTTCGGATCGCGCACCACGATACCCGAGGTCCAGCCGTGGTCGATGATCTCGCTGACGGTGGCGCCACGATCGCGCAGGTCGCTCTGCAGCTGTTCGAGGTCCTCCAGCGAATCCACCCAGAAGGCGAAGTGATAAACGAATTGCGGCAGGCCCAGCCCCGCATTGATCCCCGTGTCCCAGCTTTCCGGCACGCCGGGCATGCCGGTCCGGGGCTCCATGAAGGCGACGAAGGACCCGTCGCCCGTGTCGAAGAACACGTGCTTCATCAGCGTGCTGCCATCAGGGGCCTTGATCAGGTCCTGCCAGGCGATGTCCCAGCCGATGACCTTGGTGTAGAACTCCACGGTCGCGTCGTAATCGCGGGTCGCGAAACCCAGATGGTGAATGCCTCGTCTCATTTCGAAAACCTCTTGTTGTGTGTGCAGATACGTCAGAATGCCGGAAGCCTATCGGCCACTCCCGAACAGGGCGGAGGGTTCCACGGTCAGGCGCAGCATCAGCTGGAACGGGGCGTTGATGACACCAACCAGATCGGACTGGACGCCCGGCCCCGCCGTGCCGGTCCCGGCGGTGCCATCGGCGGGTGTGAACGGCACTTCATAGCCCAGCTGCACCCGGTGCATGTCGGTCAGGTTCTTGCCGATCAGGGCCAGTTCCCAGCCCTTGCCCTCGTTGAACAGGCGCAGCTGCGCGTCGAGATTCACGGCCTCGCTTTGCAGCGATTGCGGCACCTGATTGTAAATCGCGTAATATTCGCTGTTATAGGCCGCGCTGACGGACAGGCCGAAACGCGTGTCATCGGCACCCAGGGCAAAGTCATACGCCGCCGAGAAACTGCCGCTCCAGTCCGGCGCATTGGTCAGCGGGCGACCGCCCAGGTCCTGGTTGATCGCATCCGTCGCGACCGCATTGCCATCAGCGTCGAGGTTGCACCCCTCGCCGATGGTCTGGCCGATATAGCAGACCGCGATATAATGGACGTAGCGCGCATGACTGTAGTTGAGCGCCGCCGACAGGTTCAGCCCGTCCAGCTGGCGCGGCTGGTAGTTCGCACTGAACTGCACGCCGCGGATTTTCGCGTTGGCCGCATTACGCGTCGCCGAGTTCAGCGTCTCTGCATCGAACACGCTGACCTGCAGGTCCTTGTAGGTATAGGCATAGCCCGTCAGGTCGACCCGCAGTGCGCCGTCCAGCAGCACGCTTTTGACGCCACCCTCGAACCCGTCGACCTTCTCGTCCGCGAAGGAGGTGTCGTTGGCCGAGTAGGGCGGGAAGTTCAGCACCACGGCATTGAACCCGCCCGACTTGGTGCCCTTCTTGTAGGTGGCGAAGACGTTGATCCGCCGCGATGGGCGCCAGCTGATCGTTGCCTCGGGCGTGAAGCGCTTTGAGCGGACGGTGTCGACGGGCAGGTCGGTCGCGAAGGCGCCGAAGATCGGGCTGAACAGGTCGACCTGCTTCTTCTCGTCGGTGTAGCGACCGCCAGCCGACAATTCGATCGTATCGTCGAGCAGCAGGTAGGTCAGCTGGCCGAAGATCGCATGGGTGCGGGAATCGAAGTAATAGTCCGGCGTCGGCAGCGGGCTTTGCAGGAACGTCACCGGCGTGAAGCTCTCGAAGTCGCTGCCGTTGTAATAGACGCCGACCATCCCGTTGAGCGGGCCGTCGAAGGCAGAGCTGAGCCGGAATTCCTGCGAGACGTCCTCGCGCTTCGTCAGGTTCCCGGCAGAGGCGGCTGGATAGGTCGAGAAGGAGACGTTCGTCGCCTCCTGTTGCCGTTGATAATAATAGCCGGTGACCGACGACAGCGTCAGGCCATCGGCAATCCGGTAGTCGAGGCTGCCGGTCAGCAGCACCTGCTCCAGCTTGCTGTAGCTGCGCGCATCCTCGCGGAAGATGTCGTCTCCGGCCACGTTTGGCGTGGTGGTCGGGCCAAACGGCACGACGTCCCGGTCAAGCGCGCAATCCCCCAGTCCGGGCACGTTGCCGGGATTGGCCGGAGAAGGAACCCCGGACGGGCAATGGAACAGCTGGAAGGTGTTGAAATTGGAATCGCCGGTCTGCGTGAGAAAAGCGCCCTTGAGCTTCGCGGAAAAGGCCTCCGCAGGCTCGTACTTCAGCGTCACGCGCACGCCCGTGTCGCGCGAGGCCATCGTGCGCCAGTTGGCGATGTCCGGGTCCAGCGGCCCGAACAGCGCGACCTGGCCGGGCAGCGGCGTCGCCGTCGACCGGGCCAGCGGATTGCGGAAGTGGCCGTCGCTGTCGAGGCGGTAGAACGCGACCCGCGCACCCAGCTCATCCGTCAGCGGGCCGGACAGCACCGCCTCCGTCAGCAGGCCGCGCGTGTTGAAGTTGTAGCCAGCCCGCAGCATCGCATAGGGCGCATAGGTGGGGTCGGCCGAGGTGATCGAGATGATCCCGGCCGAGGTGTTCTTGCCGAAATAGAGCGATTGCGGGCCCTGCAGCACCTCGATCTGCTGCAAGTCGAACTGGCCGAAGCGAATGCCCATGCCATCGGTAATCGTCATCCCGTCCAGATTGAGCGCCACCGCCTGGTCGAACCCGGCGCTGGTCGCGGGCGCGCCGATGCCGCGCAGGGTGATCGACCCGCCGGTATTGGCGCCGGCCTGCGCGATCGACAGCGACGGCGTGATCGCCGAAACGTCGCCGAGATTCTGGACGCCGTGCCGCGCCAGCTGTTCGAGCCCCAGAACCTGAATCGCGACGGGGACGTCCAGATCGCTTTCACTCTTCTTGCGGGCGGTGACGATGATTTCGTTGTCGCCCAGCGTCGCCGACGCGGGTTCGGCTTCGACCGCTTGTTGGGCCTGCGCGGCGGTGAACGGCGAAACGACCGCGCCCCCCGCCGAAAGCAGCGATACGATCACAGATTTTTTCATAGAGCTCTCCCAGACATCCTCTAAATTATTGTATATATTTATATTTTTTACACCCTCGGTGCTCTGCAGACGGCCTGTTGGGCTTCGCCTGAACACAGTTTGAGCCGTGGCCCTTTCCGAGTCGTGTCAAAATATTGTACAGTTAGTGCTCGTCGGCGCAATGGCCCCGCAATCGGGCAAGCGGTGCGCGCACCTCGGCTTGCGCGGCCATGGGGGTTCGATTACTTGATTTGCCTCATGGGAAAGCGCGTGCCGGCTGCGGCAAATCTCGATCACCAATACCTGGTGTCCGGCCTGATGGCGGGTTTCGACTGGTTCGACCAAAGCCTGCAGAACGTGCTCGCCAGCAGGGGCCTGCCGACGCTCAACAAGACGCAGGCCATGGTCATGCTGTACATCACCGCCGGGGTGCATCGGCCGAGTGAAATTGCCCGCAAGATGGGGGTTTCCAGGCAGGCGATCTGGTATCTGTCGCGCCAGCTGGTCGAGCTTGGCCTGATCGAAGTCGCCGATGACGAGCAGCACAAGGGCGGCCGCCGCCTGCTGTTGTGCGAGGGCAAGGACACGCTGCGCGCCGAAGCGGACCAGATCATTCTCGACCTGGAGCAGTTGCTCGAGGCACGGATCGGGGCCGAGAATGTCGCCGCCCTGCGCCAGGTCCTGCAACTGGACTGGGGCAGGATCGCCCAGCAGGACGCGCGCCGGTAAGCCCCGGAAGGCTGGCGAACCCGACAGGATTGTCCTTCGCTGGCACTGCGGACGTCTCCGCGCCGAGTGGCGCTCCGACTCCGAACCGAGGTTCGCCTCCCGCAGATACGCCAAGGGGGACACCCCTTGCGAGATGTCCCCCTTGGCGCACCCGACATTGCTAAAACTTCTGTCGCAGACAGTGTCGGGACGTCCATA
>CAYOSE010000071.1:0-13856 GCA_964406535.1 uncultured Sphingomonadaceae bacterium | reverse complement strand
AACTCTATTCGATCTTCTTCAAGACCTACACCGAGAAGGTGTGGGGCATGCCTTGCGACGAGATGAGCGCCGACTGGGCCGCCCAGCGGATCAAGGGCCTGTCGCTGTGGGGTGCGGTGGTCGACGGGCTGAAGCGCTCGCTCGGTCTCAACAAGATCAATGATGGCAGCGGCAAGCAGGCCAAGACCCTGCTCGAAACCTTCCGCTATCCGCGCCTTGGCCCCGGCATGATGTGGGATGCGGCGCGCGACAAGATCCTCGCCACCGGCAAGGGCCAGGTGCTGATGGGCCATGGCCTGAAGCAGCTCTCTGCTGACGGCGCAGGCGGCTGGCGCATGAGCGCGACCGGCCCTGACGGCGATATCGTGATCGAGGCGGGCGACGTCATCAGCTCGGCTCCGATGCGTGAACTGGCCGCGCGCCTGCACCCGCTGCCCGAAACCGCGCTGGAGGCGAGCAACCTCAAATATCGCGACTTCCTGACCGTGGCGCTGATGATCAGGTCGGAAGACCTGTTCCCCGACAACTGGATCTACATCCACGATTCCAAGGTGAAGGTCGGCCGGGTGCAGAACTTCCGCAGCTGGTCGCCCGAAATGGTGCCGGACGAGAATGTCGCCTGCGTGGGCCTGGAATATTTCTGCTTCGAAGGCGATGGCCTGTGGTCGATGGCGGACGACGATCTGGTCGAGCTGGCCAAGCGCGAGATGGATATCCTCGGCCTCGTGTCGCCGGACAAGGTGATCGGCGGCGCGGTGGTGCGGCAGGAAAAGGCCTATCCCGTCTATGACGAGGATTATGCCGCCAATGTCGATGCCATGCGCCGAGAGCTGGAAAGCAAGCATCCCAGCCTGCATCTGGTCGGGCGCAATGGCATGCACCGCTACAACAATCAGGACCATGCGATGATGACCGCCATGCTGACGACTGAGAACATCATCGCCGGTGAACGCCGCTACGACACGTGGTGCGTCAACGAGGACGCCGAATATCACGAGGCGGGCGACGAGGGCGACCAGAAGCAGCTGGCCGCGCGGTCGACCGAACCGGTGACCGAAGACCAGGCCGCAGCGCTGGCCTCGGTCCGCGATGTTCCGGCGCGGGTTGCCACTGGCGACAAGCGGGCTGCCTGAGGCGATGTCGGCAGTGTTCTGGCGTCTCGCCGACATGCGGCTGGTGCGCTACCTGCTGGCCAGCGGCGGTGCATTGGCGGTCGACATCGGCTGCTTCCTTGCGCTGCTGGCGCTGGGCATGTGGCCGGCGGCGGCTTCGGCGCTGAGCTATGGCGCGGGTATCCTCGCGCACTGGCTGCTGTCGAGCCGGGCGGTGTTTGTCGGCGATGTGGCCGAGCGCGGCCTGGCCCGCACGCGGCAGAAGGCAATGTTCGTCGGCTCCGCGCTAGCGGGGCTGGCGCTGACGACCGCGATTGTGTGGAGCGGCGATGCCATGGGCATCGACCCGCGTCTTGCCAAGCTGGTGGCCGTGGCGGCCAGCTTCACGCTGACCTGGGTTTTGCGAAGCCGCTTTGTCTTCCGCCTGGCGCAAAGCTAGCTACGGGATCTATCGATGGCCAGCCTTGCTCCACCTGCCGCGCGGTCCGACGCCCGGACCTTACCGCTCGCCGGTTTCAAGGCCGTGCTGCTGCTGTGGGCGGGCTATTCCATTCTCCGGCTGCTCGCCTTGCCGGTCTTCAACTTCGATCCGACCGACCCTGACGACTTCCTGCGGATGATGCAGGTGCATGACCTGCTCGCCGGGCAGGGCTGGTACGATGTCAGGCAATATCGGATCGACCCCCCAGTGGGCGCGGACATGCACTGGTCGCGCATCGTCGATGTTCCGCTCGCGGCGGTGGCGCTGCTGCTGGGGCTGGTCATGGAATCCGCGCACGCGGAGTTTGCGGCGATGGTCGTGGTGCCGCTGGCGTATCTGGGCGTTGCCATGATCTTGCTGCGGGCGATCATGCAGCGTTTGGGATTGTCCGAGCAGGCCATTTTCCTTGGACTGTGCGCCACCTTGCTGTTTCCGCTGGTGCAGAGCAACTTCGCGCCGCTGCGGGTCGACCATCACACACCACAGGCGCTCTGTGCGCTGGGCTGCCTGCTGTTGCTGCTGCACGCTCCGTCGCGCAAGGCAGCTCTCGGTTCCGGCGCGCTGTCGGCGGTGTGGTTGTGCATCTCGCTTGAGGCCTTGCCGCAGGTGGCTGCGCTCGCGGCGCTCTATGGGCTGCGCTACCTGACCAGCAGCGACCGTTCGCTGGGCTGGTACCTCGCGGGGCTGGCGGCGCTGGCGCCGGTGCTGTCGCTGGCGACGCGGCTGCCGGCGGAACTGCTCGCCGATTATTGCGATATCCTGCGCCCCGGACACATGGCGGCCTTCGGGGTGGCGACATTGATCGCCGCAGGACTGCCCTATCTGCCAATGCAGGATCGCATCGGCGGCAGGCTGGCGGGTCTGTGCGTGCTGCCTGCGGCCACCATCCCCATCGTACTGGGGACGATCGGCACCTGTGCGCTCGATCCGTTCGCCAACATTACGCCGCTGATGCGCGACTATTGGTACAATTACGTGCTCGAAGGCCTGCCCTTCTGGCAGGTGAACCCCTCGCAGGCGGCCATGGCAGTGTGGACTGTGCTGATCGTGCCAGCGGGATGGCTGGTGGCACGCCGCACCGGGCTGGCGCAGCTGCGCTGGGAAGATCGCTGGACCGATCTTGCGATCATCGCCCTGTTGATGGGGGCCTTTTCGCTGTTGCTGCTGCGCGCGTCCTTCGTCGCGCAATTGTTCGCCGTGCCATTTTCCGGTGTGCTGATCTGGCATTTTCTGCCCAAGGCGCGCGCCATGCCCAACATGCTGGCGCGGGTTGGGGCAACGGTTGGCTGTTTCGTCCTGGCAACGCCGGTGCTCGCCAGCGCATCGGGCAAGCCGCTCGACGACTTCCCGCTGTTCGACCCGCTTTGGCAGCAGGCTGACGATCTGCGGAGCGAATATGTCTGCGAGATCGACAGGCTGGCGGCCCTGCCCGCCGGGCACATGTACACGACGCTCGATCTCGGCCCTGCCATCATCGCCAAGACCGATTTGACGGTGATGGCAACGGGGCATCATCGCAATGCCGAACGGATTACCGAGGTGATCGACACGTTCAGTGGCGATCCGGTGGCGGCGCAGCGCCGGATCGACGAAAGCGGGGCGGACTACGTGATGATGTGCCTGTCGGGTCTCGACGGCGCCTTTTATCGCACCCGGCGCGAGGACAACCTCGCCAATGCGATCGGGGAGGGAAATACTCCCGGCTGGCTTGAGCCGGTGCAGGGTTTCCAGCGCGGTCCCCTGCGGGTCTTCCGTGTCAAATGACCGGAAAAGGCTGGAAGCCCGTCGCGCCCGGAACGGGCAAGCAGATTTACCGAGACGAGCCGCCGGAAGTTGACCCGATGTTAACCAAATCTGGCGATGACATGCTCATTACCCGGGGGGCGAGATGAGCATCCAGCAACACCAGTTCGAGGTTCCGGCAGCACTCGCGCCCGAGACGATTGACGTCACCATCGTCATGCCTTGCCTCAACGAGACGGTCAGCCTGCCGCGCTGCATCGCCAATGCGCTCGACGCGCTGTCGCGGATGCGGACCGAACTTAACCTGTCGGGCGAAATCGTCATTGCCGACAATGGCTCGACCGACGGTAGCCAGCAGCTCGCCACCGAACTCGGCGCGCGGGTCGTGCCCGTGGTGGAGCGCGGCTATGGCGCGGCGCTGATCGGCGGGTGCAAGGCGGCGGCGGGGCGCTATGTGCTGATGGGCGATTGCGACGGCAGCTATGATTTTACCGAGGGCGTGGCGATGATCGCTGCGCTGGAGCAGGGCCATGACCTGTGCATGGGTAACCGCTTTCGCGGCGGGATCGCACCTGGCGCCATGCCGTGGAAGAACCGGCATATCGGCAACCCGGCGCTGACCGGGATTCTCAACATCTTCTTCCGCACCGGGATGGGCGATGCCCATTGCGGTCTCCGGGCCATTCGCAAGGACGCATTCGAGCGTCTCGGCTTGACCGGCAGCGGCATGGAATTCGCCAGCGAAATGGTGATCAAGGCGGCCTTGCTGAAGCTGAAGATGGTCGAAGTTCCGGCAACGCTGTCGCCCGACCTGCGCGAGCGCGCGCCGCACCTGCGCCCGTGGCGCGATGGCTGGCGGCACCTGCGCTACCTGTTCATGCTCAGTCCGACCTGGCTTTACGGTGTGCCCGGCTTGCTCGCATTGACGCTCGGCGCGGCGATCCTGATCGGCGCTGGCGCCGAGGCATTGGTGCCGGGCAGCGCCCCGTGGCTGGGCGATTACTGGACGGTGTTGGGAGCCGCGATGGTCTCGATCGGCCATCTGTGCCTGCTGATGATGCTGGCGGGCAAGCTCTATGCGATCCAGTCGGGTTACCGCCGGGTCGATATGGTTGTGCGCTCCCTCGCCCCGCTGATGAAGCTCGAAACGCTGCTGCTGACGGGGCTTGGCTGGCTGGCGGCGGGTGGCCTGACGCTTGCCTATGTGTGGGTCGACTGGGCCGCGCGCGGTTATGCCGACATCGCCACGATCTTCCCCCCGGTGATCGGGACCTTGTGCCTGACGGTCGGCGTGCAGACGATCATGGGCGGCTTCCTGCTGGCGATCATTGCCGGCAATGACAGCCGGTTCGTACCGCGCGACTGAGACCCTGATGACGCGCCCTTTCCTCTCCATCGTGATGCCGGTCCATGGCGGCGGCCGATGGCTTGACGCCGCGCTAGCCAGCATGGCCGATGACGTGCCGGGCGCATTGGAAGTGATCGTCCGCGATTCGACGCCCGATGGCCCATGCCGCGAAGCCGTCGACAAGCATGCCGCCCGGCTGGCAATCGATTATCAATACGTGCCCGAGGTCGCGAGCTGGACGCGCAAGACCAACATGGGCGTCGAGGCGGCGCGGGCCAAGCATGTTTGCACCCTGCACCAGGACGATCTGTGGCTGGACCAGCGGCTCGCGCAGGCCCGGCGGATGGCGGCAAGCTGGCCCGATGCGGCGATGTGTTTCAGCCCTTCGCTGTTCGTCGATGGGGCGGATCGCAGGCTCGGCACCTGGCATCCGCCGTTCGCGCCGGGCGTGGTCGACCCCGAACGTTGCCGCGAGATGCTGCTGGTGCAGAACAGTATTGCCATCCCCGCCCCGATCGTGCGCCGCGACGCCTGGCTGGCGGTCGGCGGGCTGGACGAGAGTCTGTGGTACACGCCCGACTGGGATATGTGGCTCAAGCTCGCCGGGCACGGCCCGGTCGTCTATGATCGTGAGCCGACCACCGCCTTTCGCATCCATCCGGAATCGCAGACCATGACGGGCAAGCGCGACGAGTTCGCCAGGCAGCTCGAAGTTGTGCGCCAGCGCCATTCGCGGCCCGGCGGCCGGACCGAGCGGCTGGCGCTGGCCTCGACGCGGATCAATACGGCACTGTCCGACAGCGCGACCGGGCGCCCCATGGCAATCTTCCGGGCGTTGGCTGAACTGGCCGCGCTCGGCCCGGTCGGCGCGGTGCGCTATCTGCATGCCTCGCGCCTGTTCGAGCGCACGCTGCCGCGGCTGCGGCTGCGGCTATCGGGAGCAATGTAACATGGTCATTGGTTGCGCCGGAGGAGTCTGTTGATGGTGCAGCAGCTTCAGGCTCGTGCAGCGGTTGACCGCCTGATCGACCGTCTGCGGCGGCCAAGCCGCTACGCACAGATCGGCGCGGTCTGCGCGCTGCTGACGAACGGCATCATTATCGGACTCGACCGGTTCGCAATACACTACATTGCCAGCACATTGATCGCGACGGTCACCGTGACTGCAATCGGCTTCCTGTTGCACAGTGCCTATACTTACCGGGTCCCGCCGACCATCATCGGTTTCGTACGATTTGTCGGGGCCACCGCCGTCGGCTCCCTGATCACGGTCGTCGTAATGGCCGGTTTGTGCGACGGGCTTGGGTTGAGTGCGACGCAAGCCATTCCGCTTGCCACGATATTGCTGTTCTTCTGGAATTATCTGATGGCCAACTGGGCCATCATGCGCGGGCTCAAGGGCTAGGCCTTGCGGCAAACCATCCGCAGCGCGGAGGGTCGTCTGGTCAGCCTCTCGATCAGCCATTGGATGGGTTGGAGCACCGCCCCAGCCAACAGGAAAGCAAAGCTGTAGTTCCGGCCAAGCAGGTTCGCCAGCGTGCGACCCATGGTGGGGACGCTGACATCGCGCTCGGCGAGCACCACAAGCCCGGCCCTTTCAGCCGTCGCGCGAAGGCTGATGCGGCTGAAATGAATACGATGGAAGGGCAGGTACCAGCCATCCCATCTGATACCGAAGACCGTGGCGCCCCAGCAATCGACATTCGGCACTTCCAGAATGATATGGCCACCTGGCTTCACCACCTCCGCCATACGCCGGAGTAGCGCGACCGGATCGGTCTCATGCTCAAGCACGTGAGAGGCGATGAGCAGGTCGGCCATGCCGGCGATTTCATGCTGGCGGGAAAACGGAAGATAGATCGGTCCGTCGAGCTCCACGGGGGCGTTGTCATGAAAGTCGAGCGCAAAGACCCGTGTGCCGGCAACGTCATTTACGCAGGACGTGAAGAGCCCGCTGCCGCACCCGTAATCCGCGATGATGTGCTGCCCGTTCGGCACCATCTGCAGAAACGAACGGGCGCGGGCGCGAAATGCGATGCGCTTGAGTGCCAGCGCAAGGGTCGAACTGCGCGGCTGGAAATCCCAGCTTTCGCGGTCGGTATAGAGTGAAGCAACATCGTCGATCTCTGGAAGAGTTACGCCGATCCCGCAGTTGTTGCACTGGAACACCGTATTCTCGCCAGCCGAGATCCTGGTCGGCTGGAAACAGCACGGTCCATCGCCAATGCCCGGACAGGAGTTGATGACAAGGTCCTGCATCGGTTCAGCGCGCAGGCTTCTGCCAGCAGGCAATGAATGTCGCAAAGGGCAGGCGGCCCGGCAGCTTGTGGTAGAGCCGTTCGCCCGCCATCAATGCTGGCGCAAGCCACCGTTTGGTGCCGTTGGGAACGCGCAGTACCCAATTCTGCAGTAGCATGAAGTAGGCGGGGCCACCAATGTATCGCAGCGAAACCGGCTCGAGACCGCCCGCATGCGCGCGGGCCAGCTTTGGATGGGAGAGGGCGTGTTCGTTCTCGGCATCGAAATGTTGCTTGTCGAGCCGGTACCAGAGCTTGCGTAGCGGCTCGAGTACGAAGTCTGCGTTGGGCTCCGACATGATCAGCTTGCCGCCGGGCTTCAGCAGGCGGTTGATATTGGCGAAGGCTGCCGGCAGGTCGGCGACCAGGTGGTGAATGCCGCCAACCACCAGGACTGCATCGTAGGCCTCTTCCGGCTCGATCGGCACAGTCAGGTCCCAGACATAGCACGGACGCTGGTGGCGTACGCTGAAGTCGCGCGCGGCAGCTTCGGAAATGTCACAGCCAGAGATCTGCAGACCAGGTTTGTGATCGCGCAGCCAGCCGGATGCCGTGCCAACCCCGCTCGCCAGCTCCATCAGGGTGTCCACGCCATCGAGCTGGCTCAGGAACGTGCGATAGATAAACTCTTCCTTATACGCCTCGGCATACTGGTCGGTTGTCGCTTCGCTGTAGCGGTCGTGCATCGCCTCGAACAGCTGCTTCTGGCTTTCGACCTCGATCCGGCCGATGAGATGGTTACTCACTGTTCGTCTCCAGAGAAATCGTGGCGCAAGTCTGTCCGTTTGTAGACGTGAGGGTTGGTCCACAGGGTGCCCGCCGTCTTCAACGCAGCCGTTCGCAGCGCATTGTCGGCGCGCATCGCCAGGTCGGCGGCACCCCGGCCATATTCGCCGCGAAAACTGGTGGCGTGGAAATAGTCCTCGCTGTCGGGCGAGCGGCGCGAGAAGTAGTAGTTCGAGACGCAGCAGCGGCGATCATCATGGCGGATCTCGTTGACCGAATGCCAGCTGGTCTTGTCGGTGACCATGATGGCGAGGCTGTTGAACAGGCTGGGCAGGGTGCGCGGCGCGCCAGTGGGCCCCTCGTCCCACAGCTGCAGCGAGCCGCCGTGCTCTTCCTGCCAGCCGGGGGTGACGTAATAGAGCAGGTTGAGCACGCGATAGCGCTCGCGCCTGCTATCGTGCGAATTGTCGAGATGCGGGCGCAGGTAGGCCCCCTTCGCCATGGCGCTGATGCCGCCGGCATAGAGGTCGGCATCGGGTTCAAGCCCCTGCAGCCCGGTAATGCGGGCGACCAGGTCCACCACGCGCGGATCCTGAAAGGCATAGACGGCTTCCTCCAGCAGCGGATCGTATTGATCCATCTGCGCGGCCACATGCTTGTTTTCCTTGATCGATTTCT
Source organism: uncultured Sphingomonadaceae bacterium (assembly GCA_964406535.1). Classification (GTDB taxonomy): domain Bacteria; phylum Pseudomonadota; class Alphaproteobacteria; order Sphingomonadales; family Sphingomonadaceae; genus Alteraurantiacibacter. Next base: position 5,471 of record CAYOSE010000071.1, on the reverse strand, counting down.
TGAGGACCATCCGCTCGCTGGCAGGGAACGCCTGGTAAATGCGGGCCGGGATCTCAGCTGGAAGCAGATCGGGAACCTGGCACGAACCGATCTGGCCGGGCGTTGCGAAGGCAGCGCGCAGTGCCTGCAGTTCTGGCTCGATACGCGCTACGATATGGTCGGCAATCTCGGTGCGGTGCATGGCGGCTATCTCCTGACACCGACTTGCCAATCTATGGCTAACAAAGGGTTTACGCGGGGCCTGCGACCAAAGGTTTCATGCAATCGCGGCCAAGGATATCGCGCACCAGCTGCGCGAATTCCGGGCTTTCCTCGGGCAGGTCGGGGGCGAAGCCGACGCGGTGAAAATCGGCGCGGGTGATCAGCGTGACCGTCCCGCGCCCGCAGATCTCGGCGACCTGGTCCGCGGTCATCCCCCTGCTCGACAGCAGGATCGGGCGGTTGCCCAGATCGGCGCGGTTGCGAACCTGGTCGACCGCGCTCGACGGCGGCTGTGTGTCGACCAGCACGAAGTCGGCCGTCTGCCGCGCAATCAGCGCCTCCAGCGCGACATAGGGCCGGGTGAAATTGTGCGCCGACCACAGCAGGAACGGCAGGACCAGCAAGGCGGTGCTCCCGGCGAGCGCGGCGAATGCCCCGTCGGCCTGCTTCTTCGCGTGGGCGGCCCAGCGGACATAGCCATAGCCCGTCAGCAGGGCGAAGTTGCCGAGCAGGCCGTGCAGATAGCGATAGCCCCAGCCATGCCCCTGATAGGGCAGCAGGATGACCATGGCAGCCAGCGTCAGCGCGATGCCGCCGAACAGCGGCAGCGCCAGCCCCCGGTTGGCGCGGATGGCGGGCCACGCCAGCACCACGAACGGGACCACGAAGATCGGCGTCCACGCGGCGAAGCGGATGAGGTTGAAGGCCATAACGCTCACCACCGCCGGGTCGCTATCCAGCAGCAGCGGTACGACCCGCTCTGCCCAGAAGGCACCGATACCTCCTGTCGAACCTGTCTCGGCCACAATGCCGAAGGCCGAGGTCACCAGCGACGGATGGGCGATCCAGAACAGCAACGCAGCAGCATAGGTCACGGCATAGGCGGCGAACAGCGCCCAGCGACGCTGTGCCAGCAGGGTCAGGATGACGGGTCCGGCAAACAGCGGATGGAACACGATCTGGTGCAGGCCGATGGCCCACATGCCGACCAGCATGGCAAGTGCGTGCTGCCACCACTTGCCGCGCAGGAACAGCGCCAGCCAGACCAGGTTCAGCGCCAGATGGCCGGTCATCGCATAGGTCGTCATCGCGGTAACCAGCACCTGGGCCGACAGGAGATATCCGGCGAGGACGACGATCACGGCCGACCGATTTTCGGGGAACAGGCGGCCGGCAATATCGTTGAGCGCCACCAGCCCGACGCCCACCAGCACCGGGTTCATCAGCGCCGGATCGGCGATCGTCGCGAATCCGGTACGCATCATGGCATTGCCCGGCATGTAATTGGAAATCAGGATGGGAGTGTCCGGAACGTCCAGCAGGAAGGCGGGCACCAGCGCCTCGGCAAAGGCGCGCCACTCGGGGGCGAGCGGCTGGGCCAGCCTGCCGCCGGCAAACACGCCCATGTCGAACACCACCATGTGCTCGTCCCGCGTGAGCGGATAATCGAACATCACCAGGTAAGTGCCGGCCCACAGGGTGAGGGCCAGCGCGACAGCCAGCAGCGCCACCAGCCACACGGGCGGTGACCGGTCGGGCAGGGTTATCGCGGGCAAGCGCCAGCTTACCAGCAGCAGGGCAGTAACGCCGACGATCAGCGCCGGGAGGTCCTGTGTCAGGAAATAGACGGCCGGGAGCGTGTCGTCAGGTGCCAGCGACAAAACGATGGCAAACAGCACCAGCACGAGCGCTGCGCGCCGGAAGGTATTGTCACTCGTGACTTGCATTCGGCCTCCGGCAGGCAGTGTCCTGCCTCAGGCGGTTAGCGCAATTTCGTTAACCATCAATGGAGTGACCAGATTTTTCGTAAGGCGGCGTGCAAGCCGCGCTCAGGCCGGTACGAATTTCAGCGCCAGCCCGTTGATGCAGTGCCGCTTGCCGGTCGGGCGCGGGCCATCGTTGAAGATGTGCCCCAGATGGCCGCCGCAATCGGCGCAATGTGCCTCGGTGCGGGCATAGCCGATCTTGTAATCGGTGCTCGTGCCAACCGCGCCGCGGTCGATCGGCTGCCAGAAGCTCGGCCAGCCGGTGCGGCTGTCATACTTGGTCCTGGACGAATAGAGGCGGTTGTTGCAGCCCGCGCAGACGAACACCCCGGCGCGCTTCTCGTCATTGAGCGGCGAGGTGTAGGGCCGCTCGGTCGCCTCCTGTCGCAGCACGCGATATTGGCCCTCGGTCAGGCGCTTGCGCCATTCCTCGTCCGAATAGCTTATACGGAAGTTTTCCGCCTTCGCCTCGGCCGTGCCGCAGGCAGCGAGCGCCGGGAGCGCGGCGCCCGCGCCGAGCCAGCCAAGGAAGGTACGTCGGGTGGGATCGAACGGCGAGGTCATGGGAAGGATTATCGCGCGCCCAAGCCGAACCCTTGCTGAACATCACACCGTCTGCCTGGCCCGCTTTTCGCGGCGCGATTTCTTTGCCGCCCCGCGCGGGCCCGACTTCATCACCTTGCGGCGGAACAGCTGCGCGCCGAAGCGGATGAACAACGCCACGCACAGCAGCTGCCAGCCGATCGCTACCGCATGCGGCCACAGGGCCTCGTCGGTGGCCGCGCGGGCCAGCATCGCGAAGGGCGAGCTGAGCGGGAAGGCCATGGCGAGGTACTCGGTCCATTGGCCGTGCTGGGTCACGGCCATGCTGGCGAGGAAGAACACCATCACCTGCGCCATCGTCACCGGCATGGACAGGGTCTGCACGTCGCGCACGGTTGCCGCCATCGACCCGACCGCGAGGAAGATCGCGCCGAGCAGCAGATAGCCCATCGCAAAATAGACCGCGCCCAGCGCGAAAAACAGCGGCCAGCCCACGCCCGGACTGGTGAAGCTGGCGAGCGAGAAATCGCCTGCCGCCAGAATCAGCGCCCCGGTCGAGCCCCAGACCGCGATGCCCACCGCAGAGATGCCGAGCATCGCGAACAGCTTGCCCAGGAACACCGCGTCCATCGGGATGGCGGCGGCGAGGATCTCGATGATCTTGTTGCCCTTCTCCTCGGCGAGGTTGGAGAGGACCATTGTCGCGAGCAGCATGATCAGCAGGAACAGCACCAGCTGGCCGCCCTGCGCGGTGCGGAGCCGCCCGGTGTTCTGCGTGGCACCACTGGTTGCGACCACCTGCGTCGCGACATCGGGCAGGGTCAGCGTTCGCCCTTCCCGGCCCTCGACGGCGCGCGCGGCGACCAGCGCCACGACGCCGCGCCAGCGGTCGAGCGCGCCTTGCGTGGCGGCGAGTTCGGGGGCGGCCAGCGTGCCGGTCACCACGGCGGCAAAGCGCCCTTCCCCACTTTCGAGCAATTCCACGCCGTCAAAGCGCTCGCCGGGGTCCAGACGTTCGAGCACGACCATGCGCGGTATGGCGGGGCCGACTTGCCGCGCCAGTTCCTCGCGCGCGGCGAGCATGGCCCCGGTATCCTCGGCCTGCATGGCGAGGCCGATATCGGCGCTCATCGCCACGCTTTGCGTCTGTGCGCCGATGCCGCCCGCCATGGTCGCGACGATGGCCGGGAACAGCGGCCCGAGCAGGAACAGGAAGAAGGTGCGCCCGAACAGGATGGCGAGGAAATCGCGCCGGGCGACGACCAGCGCTGCGCGCCAGAACGAGAGGCGTCCGGGGGTTTCGGCAAGGGGTGCGCTCAGGTCGCTCATGTCGTGTCCCCCGCGCTGCGCGTATCCATGTCGCGCGCCGCCGCCTCACCCGCAATAGCGACGAAGGCATCGTGCAGCCCCGCGCGCTCGATCGAGAGCGAGAGGATGCCCGCATCGCCGTCGATCAGCGCGCGCAGCAGCGGCTCGACCCCGGTGTCGGGCAGCGGGAAGTGCCAGAAATCGCCGACCCGCCTTGTGTCCTCGGGCAGGGCCGCGCGCCAGGCGCCCTCGCGGCTCCTCGTCTCCAGCCGCACTTGCGCCGGAATGCGGTCGCGCGCCGCCTCGACGCTGCCCGCATAGGGAACCTTGCCCCCGGCGATGATCGCCACGCCTTCGCACAGCCGCTCGGCATGGTGGATTACGTGGGTCGAGAAGATCACCGTCGTGCCCTGCTCGGCCAGATCGCGGATCAGCACCTCCAGCTTGCCCTGATTGATCGCGTCGAGGCCAGAGAAGGGCTCGTCCAGCACCACCAGCTCGGGCTGGTGCACCAGCGTACCGAGCAATTGCACGGTCTGCGCCATGCCCTTGGACAGCTGGCGGATCTGGCGCGTCGCGGCATGGCCGAGATCGTGTCGTTCGAGCAGTTCGCGCCCGCGCCGCCGCCCTTCGGCCAGCGGCAGGCCGCGCAGTGCGCCCATGAAGGCGATGGCCTCGATCGCCTTCATCGAAGGGTAGAGGCCGCGTTCCTCGGGCAGATAACCGATGCGGCGCGCGACATCGCGCGGATTGTCCTGCCCGAGCACCCGGCGATAGCCGCTGTCCGGTTCGATGATCCCCATCAGCATCCGCAACGTGGTGGTCTTGCCCGCGCCGTTGGGGCCGAGGATGCCGTAGATCGCGCCCTTGTGGACCGACAGGTCGACGCCGTCGACCGCCAACGTGCCGTCGAAGGCCTTGACCAGTCTGCGCGCCTCGATCGCCAGCGCGCCCGAACCGGGGGGTGTGCCGGAATAGCTTTCGCGTGTTTCACCTGTCGCCATGTCCATGGCTCACGCGCTACAGGGCAAGGATGAAGGCGAGCAACCCGAAACATGGTTAACGCGCAGGTTACCGAAGCGGCCATGGCGACACTCCAGCAGGCCTTGCGCGTCAAGGCGCACGCGCTGGGTTTTGCCAGCGTGGGCTTTGCGCCAGCCGCCGACGACCCCGTGCGCGCGGAGCGCCTGCATGAATGGCTCGACGCCGGGATGCATGGCGCAATGGGCTGGATGGCCGATCGGGCCGAGGTACGGCAAGGGCCCAACAGCATGTGGCCCGAGGCGCAAAGCGTCATCGCGCTGGGCATGTCCTATGCGCCCGAGGACGACCCGCTGGCGCTGGCGGAGGCACCGGACACAGCGCGCATCTCGGTCTACGCGCAGGGCCGTGACTATCACGACGTGGTCAAGAAAGCGCTGAAGGCGCTCGCCCGCTGGCTGGTGGCGGAAGCCGACCGGGCGGGCCTCGGCGAGGTGCAGCTCAAGGTCTTCGTCGATACTGCGCCGGTGATGGAAAAGCCGCTCGGCGAGGCGGCGGGGATCGGCTGGCAGGGCAAGCACACCAATCTCGTCAGCCGGACGCATGGCAGCTGGCTGTTCCTCGGCGCGATCTACACGACGCTGCCCTTCGCACCCGATGCGCCGCATGTGG
>CAYOSE010000070.1:0-14088 GCA_964406535.1 uncultured Sphingomonadaceae bacterium | reverse complement strand
AGGGCATAGGCGCGGATCATGCGCGCCTGCCCGGTCAGGTTCTCGGTCAGCACCGGGTTGCGCTTGTGCGGCATGGCCGACGAGCCCTTCTGGCCGGGGGAGAAATATTCCTCCGCTTCAAGCACCTCGGTGCGCTGGAGGTGACGAATTTCCACCGCCAGCCGCTCGATCGATCCGGCGATCACCGCCAGCGTCGCGAAATACATTGCATGCCGGTCGCGCGGGATGACCTGCGTAGACACGGTCTCGGCTTCGAGGCCGAGTTGTTCGGCGACATATTCCTCCACCACCGGCGCAATATTGGCGAAGGTGCCGACCGCACCCGAAACCGCGCAGGTGGCGATTTCGGCGCGCGCCGCGATCAGCCGCGCCTTGCAGCGGGCGAATTCGGCGTGGGCCTGCGCCAGCTTGAGGCCGAAGGTGGTCGGCTCGGCATGGATGCCGTGGCTGCGCCCGATCGTGGGGGTGTATTTGTGCTCTTTCGCGCGGCGCTCAAGCGCGGCGAGCAGGCCGTCGAGATCCTCCAGCAACAGGTCGCTCGCGCGCGCCAGCTGCACCGACAGCGTGGTGTCGAGCACGTCGGAGCTGGTCATGCCCTGATGCATGAAGCGCGCCTCGGGCCCGACCTGTTCGGCGACCCAGTCGAGGAAGGCGATCACGTCATGCTTGAGCACCGCCTCTTTCGCGTCGATGGCGGCGACGTCGATGCCCGGATCGGTCTGCCACCAGTCCCACAGCGCCTTCGCCGCGCTTTCCGGCACCACGCCCAGCTCAGCGAGCTTCTGCGTCGCATGCGCCTCGATCTCGAACCAGATGGAGTATTTGCTCTCCGGCTCCCAGATCGCGGTCATCGCGGGGCGGGCATAACGGGGGACCATGGGTGGAAAGCTCCTGCTGGGAAATTCGGGTTCGGCGCGCGGCTAGGGCGCGGCAGGCAGAATGGCAAGGGGCAGGGGGCCGCTATCCCGGATGGCCATCCCCGTTTGCACCGCCCCAAGGGCATCCGGGCTAGCCAACTTGCCTTTCATTAGCCGGTCTTTAGGGTCTGTCTGTGAAAGGTCCATTGCGGACCACACGGGGCCAATTCATGAAATCGTACCATGCACTTGCATTGCTTACCTCCTGCGCGATCTGCGCGCCTGCCTATGCCAGGGAGGAGGTGGTTTACGAGCCTGCCCCCCACTGGGTGGACACGGTCGACCTGGCCGCCCTGCCTGATGTCAGCGACACCAATATCCTTGCCTATGACCAGCAGTACCGGATCGAGGACGGCCAGCTGTGGCAATATCTCGATACCGCCTACCGGCTCGCCAGCGCGCAGGAGCTGACGCAGGCCGGCACGATCGTCGCCAACTGGCTGCCCGACAAGGGCGACCTGATCGTTCACGAGGTTGCCATCCTGCGCGGTGACGAGACCATCGACGTGCTGGCGGCGGGCGAACGGCTGGAAATCCTGCGCCGCGAAACCGCGCTGGAGCAGCGCAGTGTCAATGGCGCGCTGACCGCGACGCTGGCCGTGCCGGGGCTGAAGCTCAATGACGTGCTGCGCGTTCGCTATTCGGTCACCAGCACCGATCAGGTGTTGGGCGACGAGGTGCAGAACCAGACGCTGCTCTACCGTGAGGATGCCTTTCGCACTGGCTTTGGCCGTGTGCGCGCTTCGTGGAAGGCGGATGAGCCGGTCCGCTATCTGGCAGGTGCGGGCGTAACGCTGGATCCGCCGGTCGAGGCGGGCGGTTACCAGACGCTGGAACTGGCGCTGCCGCTGGAAGAGGGGGAGGAGATGCCCGCCGATGCCCCGCCGCGTTACCAGCGTCCGGCGATCTTGCAGGTCGGCACGTTCAGCGGCTGGGACGAGGTTTCCGCCGTCATGGCCCCCTATTACGAGGTTACCGGCAGCATCGCTGAAGATGGCGAACTGGCCGGGATAGTTGCGGACATCCGCAGCGGCCACGAAAGCGATCTCGAACGGGCCGTGGCCGCACTGGAAGTGGTGCAGGAGGATATCGGTTATCTCGCCAACGGCCTCGACGGCGGCAATTACATCCCGCAGCAGCCCGAGGAGACCTGGAGCCTGCGCTACGGCGACTGCAAGGCCAAGACCGTGCTGCTGCTCGCCATGCTCGGCGAGCTGGGCATCGAGGCCGAGGCGGCGCTGGTCTCGACCACGATGGGCGATGCCGTGCCCGACATGCTGCCGATGGCCGGCGCGTTCGACCATGTGATCGTCAAGGCCACGATCGACGGCAATGCCTACTGGCTCGACGGGACGTCCGCCGGGGCCAATCTCAAGATCGTCGGCAATGTCCCTCCCTACTTCAACGCGCTGCCGGTGCGAGCGGAAGGTGCGGGGCTGGAGCGAATCGAACAGGTTCTGCCCCCGGCACCGCAGGCGGCCCTGTTCGTGGAACTGGACCAGAGCGCCGGGATCGACATTCCGGCGCTCGCGAGCGGCCGGGCCGAAATGACCGGGCCCTCCGCTTCGATGATCAATGCCAGCGCGGCGCTCGCGACCGAGGAGCAGATCCGCGAGCTTGCCTACCGCGTCGTCTACCCGGTCGTCGGCAGCGGGCAGGTCGTGGATGCGCGGATCGAGGCGGGCGATGACGACAGCGAAGCGCGCATCTATTTCGACATGTTCCTGACCTCGCCGACCAGCTTCGAGGGTACGCAGGGCAAGCAGCAATTGCGCCTGCCGATCAACAATTTCGGCTTCTCGCCGGAACGGGGCCGTCGCGCCTGGCGCGAAATTCCGGTCTTCGTTGGCGCACCCTCGGCCTCGCAGGTCAGCCTCACCCTTCTGTTTCCGGAATTACCGGGCCCGGTGGAGCTGGAGGGCAAGCGCCAGATCGACGAAACGATCGCCGGGCGCCACCTGATCCGTAGCACCACGCTGGTGGATGGCAGGCTTACGGTCGAGGAGACGGTCGCCTCGTCAGGTGGCGAGATCGCGCCCGCCGATATCGCCGCCAATCGTCGCCGTGCCGTGATGCTGTCGCGCGATCCGCTGACCGTGGTTTTCCCCGAAGATGCCCCGCGCCGCTGGCAATATGCGGGCGGCGCGGACCGGGCCGCGCTGGCGGCGGTGGAGGCGGCCTATGCCGTCCCGGTCGAGCGCGAGCCCGACGAGGTGCAGAATTACCTGAACCGGGCGTGGTTCCGGTTGAAGACCTTCGACTTCGCCGGGGCGCTGGAAGATTACGACATGGCCATCGACCTCGATGCCTCGGCGGACAACTATGCCTATCGCGCCCATGTCCATGCCGAACAGCGCGATCTGGATGGCAAGCTCGCCGATCTGGACGAGGCCTATGCACTCGATCCCGATCCCTGGCGGGCGATCTCGCTCGCCTATGCGCTGGCCGATATCGGCGACATCGACGCGGCGCGCGAGATCATTGCCGCAGAGGATGGCGACGAGGACATCCGGCGGGCGCTGGCCGGGGCCCAGGCCGATTTCGATGCCCGCACCGGCGATTTCGCGGCCGGGCTGGCGCGGCTCGACCTGCTGCTGGACGACGATCCCGATGACGCCACGCTGCTCAACAACAAGTGCTGGTACATGGGCACCTGGAACATCACGCCCGAGCAGGCGCTGCCGGTGTGCACGCGGGCGGTCGAGAATTCGCAGAACTCCGCCTCGGTGCTCGACAGCCGCGCGATGGTCAATTTCCGGGCCGGGCGGTTCGATGCGGCGCTGGCCGATATCGAGGCGGCGCTGGCGCTGGAACCCAACCTCACCAATTCGGTGCTGTTGCGCGGCCTGATCCGGCGCGAGCAGGGCGATCCGCGCGGGCTTGAGGATGTTCGCGAGGCGCTGTCGCGCAGCCCCTCGATCACCGACGAATATGCGCGCTACGGCTTCGATCTGGAGTTTTAGATACCCGCGTAAAGGGCGGTGCCAGCCCGCTCCCCCTCCCGACCTCCCAAATTATATCCTATCGGGAGGCTGGGAGGGGGAGCGGGCCGGTACCGCGACCAAATCAAATCAGTCCCCGCGCGCGCAGGCTGACATGCCCCTCGCGCCCGATCACGACATGGTCGTGCAGCGCGATGCCGAGCAGCCGTCCGGCCTCGGCAATGCGGTTTGTCATGTCGATATCGGCGCGACTGGGCTCGGGACTGCCTGACGGGTGGTTGTGGACCAGGATCAGCGCCGCCGCGCCCAGGTCCAGCCCGCGCCGGATCACCTCGCGCGGATGAATCGCGGCCTCGTCGATCGTGCCCTCGCTAACGAGGTGATCGAGCAGCAGCCGGTTGCGGGTATTGAGGTAGAGCACCCGGACCCGCTCGTGATGGAGATGCGCCATGTCGATGGCGAGGTAATCGAGCAGTGCCTGCCAGCTGCCGAGCACGGGCTGGTCGGAGACTTCGCTCCTCGCCATCCGCCGCGCGGCCAGCCCGGCTATCTTGAGCGCGCCGACGCTCGCCTCGCTGATCCCGGAGACCTGCATCAGCGCCTCGGGATCGGCATTGAGCACGCCCGACAGGGTGCCGAAGCGCGCCAGCAGCGCCTTGGCCAGCGGCTTGGTGTCGCCGCGCGCCCGTGCGCCGAACAGCAGATATTCGAGCACTTCGTAATCGGCGAGCGCCTCCGGCCCGCCATGCAGCAGCCGCTCGCGCAGCCGGGCGCGGTGACCGGCGCCGCCATGTGGCGCTGTCTCTCCTGCGTCCCGATTTGCGCCAGCCACCCCGTCGCCCTCTCGCTTCAAGCCTGCCATGCATTGCCTTTGCCGTCGCGAACGCGCAAGTGGCGCAGGTAATGGCTGCGACTGCACTTTCGGAGGGGAACGATGCGCCGCCGCGCCGCGAGCGCGGAATCCTGCGGCGCATTGCGCTCGTCCTGCTGCTGGTGTTGCTGGCGGTGCTGTTGGCCGCATGGCTGGGCCGCGACCGGATTGCCGAAACGCTGATCACCGACGAGCTGGCGGCGCTGGGGGTCGAGGCGACCTACACAATTGAGTCCATCGGCCCGCGCACCCAGGTGGTGCGCGACATCGTGGTCGGCGACCCGGCCAGCCCGGACCTGACCATCGAACGTGCCACCTTGCGGATCACGCCGCGTTTTGGCCTGCCCGACGTCACCAGCCTCGCGCTCGACAATCCGCGCCTGTTCGGGCGCATCGTCGACGGCGAGCCGAGCTTCGGCGCGCTCGACCCGCTGATCTTCACGGATAGCGAAGAGCCGTTCGAATTTCCGGACATGGTGCTGGCGATTCGTGGCGGACGCGCGCTGATCGAGGGCGATTACGGTCCGATCGGCATCAGCCTGTCGGGGCAGGGGCATTTACGCGGCGGCTTTGCCAGCGAAATCGGTGCGGCCGCGCCGCAACTGGCGCTGCCGGGCTGTGCAGCCAGCGGGGCGACGCTCTATGGCCGGTTGCAGGTCGATGCCGAGCGCCCGCGTTTTGCCGGGCCGTTGCGCTTTGCGAACCTCACCTGTGAGGAAGCGGGTGTCGAGGTCGATCGCGGCGATGTCGCGCTGGTATTCCGTGCCGACCGCAACCTCACTGACTTCGAGGGCGAATCGACCATCAATGCAGGCCAGGTGCGCGCTGCGGCGGGAACGCTTGGCGCGCTGGAGGGCGAGGGCCAGTTCACCTGGCGCGATGGGGCGCTGGTGCTGGGCTACGACGTGCAGGCGCGCGATGTGGCGACGGCGCAGGCGCTGGCGGCCTCGCTCGTTTCGCAGGGGACCATCCGGGGACGCGAAGGCTTCAACCGGGTCGAAATCAGTGGCGAGCTTGAGGGCATTGGCGTCCAGCTGGGCGATGCGCTGGACCGCAACCTTGTCGATGTCGTCCGTGGCGCAGAGGGCACCTTGCTGGCCCCGCTGGCCGAGAAATTTCGCCGCGCTCTCTATGTCGAATCGCGCGGCAGCGAGTTTCAGGCCAATTTTACCGCTCGCCGCGATGGTACGCGCACCAGCGTGGTCGTGCCCGAGGCGCGGCTCAAGGGTACCAGCGGCGGTGTCTTGTTCGCCCTGTCGCGCGGCCAATATGCCAGCGGTGGCGGGGAATCGCCGCTGTTGACCGGCAATTTCGCCACCAGCGGGCCCGGCATGCCGGTCATCAACGGGCTTGCCCAGCGCGAGCCCGACGGCAGCCTGACCTACGATATCCGCATGGCTCCCTACGAAGCAGGCGAGGCCGAGCTGGCAATTCCCCGGCTGCTGGTACGCCAGGCGACCAATGGCGCGCTCGGCCTGAGCGGGCAGGTCCTCGCCAGCGGGCCGATCCCCGGCGGCGCGGCTCACGGCCTGCGCGTACCGGTCAGTGGCAGCTATTCGGGCGGCGAGCTGGCGCTGTGGGGCGAATGCATGACAATCGGGTTGGAGCGGCTGATGCTGGCCGATCTGGCGCTGGACCAGCAAGGCCTCGACCTGTGCCCGGCCGAGGGTTCGTCGATTCTGCGCTATGGCGCAGGGGGCATGACCATCGCCGCCGGTACGGACGCGCTCAACCTGAAAGGGCGGATGGGCGACACGCCGGTGACTGTCGCAAGCGGCCCGGTCCAGTTTGCCTGGCCGGGCACAATGTCTGCCGAGCGGGTCGATATCGCGCTTGGTACGCCCGATGATCTGTCGCGCTTTGTCGTCGCTGACCTGACCGGGCAATTGGGCGAAGAGATCGGGGGCCGTTTCTCCGGCGCCGAGGTCCGGCTCGCCGCCGTGCCGCATGACCTGACCGAGATGAGCGGCGCGTGGAGCTATGCCGACGGACGCTTCGCCATCAGCAATGGCGCCTTCACCATGCTCGATCGGGCGCGGCCCATCCGCTTCAACCCGATGGTCGCGCGCGATGCCACGCTGAGCTTTGCCGACAGCCGCATCCTCGCCGATGCGACCTTGCGTGAGCCTAGCAGCGGGCTTGCCGTTACCGATGTGCATGTCGAGCACAACCTGGCTGACGGCAGCGGTCACGCCGACCTCGATGTCAGCGGGCTCACCTTCAGCCCGGCCCTCCAGCCGATCGACCTGACGCCCAATGCGCTGGGCGTCGTCGCCAATGTCGAGGGCACGGTGACCGGCACGGGGCGGATCGACTGGGATGCGGCGGGGGCCATCACCAGCAGCGGGAGCTTCTCGTCCGATTCACTCGATTTCGCGGCGGCCTTCGGCGTGGTCGAGGGCGCGTCGGGGACGGTCGAGTTCACCGACCTGATCGGCCTGACCACCGCGCCCGCGCAGCGCATCCGGATGCGAATGGTCAACCCGGGGATCGAGATCTACGATGGCGAGCTGACCTTCTCCTTCACCGATGGCGAGCTGCTGCGCTTCGAGGACGGGCGCTGGCCGTTCCTCGGCGGAACGCTGGCGATGCAGCCGGTGGCCCTGACCCTCGGCGCGGCGGAGGAGCGGCGCTACGTCTTCGTCATCACCGGGCTGGAGGCTTCGCGCTTCATCGAGCGGATGGAGCTGGGCAATCTCGCCGCCACCGGCACGTTCGACGGGACCATCCCGGTCGTGTTCGATGCGGACGGCAATGGCCGGCTGGAGGATGGCCTGCTCGTTTCGCGCCCGCCGGGCGGCAATCTCTCCTATGTCGGTCAGCTCACCTATGAAGACCTTTCTGCGGTCGGCAATTTCGCCTTCCAGACGCTGCGCGACCTCAACTATGACGAGATGGAGCTGGTGATGAACGGCCCGCTGGCCGGCGAACTCGTCACCCAGGTGCGGTTCGAGGGCGTGGGGCAAGGCGAAACCGCCAAGCGCAACATCGTCACCCGCCAGCTCGGCAATCTGCCGATCCAGCTGCTCGTGAACATCCGCGCGCCCTTCTATCGCCTGATGACCAGCCTGCGCTCGCTCTACGACCCCTCGGCGGTGCGCGATCCGCGCGGGCTCGGCCTGTTGACCGATGACGGCACGCGGCTGCGCGAAGCGGTCGATCTGACCACGGTCGAAGCCGAGGAGGCCGCCCGTGCCACCGAGGAGGCCGAACAGGCCGCCGAGGTTTCCCCCGATGAACCCGATATTCAGCCCCCCGAAAGCGAGGCCATGCCATGAGCGCAGCAAGTTTGACCAATCGTACCGACCCGGCGCATAGGGTGCCTATGAACGGGGCGGGAATCACGCGATTGGAACAGCTATCGAAGCCGCTGTCGCTGCCTGCGGCGATGCTGGGCGCGATGGCTGGTGTGTTGATGTTGGGCGGGTGTGTGACGCTGGAAGCGCCGGACAAACCGATCGTGATCGAACTCAACATCAATATCACGCAGGAAGTGATCTATCGTCTGGCTGAAGATGCCGGCAATGCAATTGAGGAAAATGCCGACATCTTCTGATGGCGTTTTCGCAATGGAGACCGTGATGACCCATGAGAGTTTTCGCCGGATCGGCCTGCTGGTCGCCGCGGCCAGCGTGCTGGCCACCGGGCTGGTTGCCGCCCCTGCGCTGGCGCAGCGCGACCCTGCCTACGCGGCGGCGCGTTCGTCGGGCAAGGTAGGCGAGAAGATGGACGGCTATCTGGGGATTGTCGGGGCGGGCGACCCGGCGCTGCAGAAGCTGGTCGACGATATCAATATTCGTCGCCGCGCAGTCTATGCCGAGCGGGCGCAGGCCGAAGGCGCGACGCTGGAGGAATATGCCTTCACCGCCGGTTGCCTCGCGATTGATCGCACCGTGCCCGGTGAGATGTACCAGGCACCCGGCGGCGGCTGGGTCCAGCGCGGTGCGGGCGCGCCGCAGCGCGATCCGCGTTGCCCCTGAGGCACACCGAAGCGCGATTCGCACGGGCTCTGGCGATATCGCGGGCTGGGCGATAAATCCCCACCATCATAGACTTCCGGACATGTTGACTCGCCCATGACCCCCGCCTAAGGCGGCGGCGCCCTTGGCGGGTGGTGCGTTGCGCGTGCTGCTTTCTCCTCCTAAAGGAGGCTGCATGAGCGATGACAAACCCTCACGGGAATCCATCGGTGAGGATGCGCGGATCGACGCGCTCGAGGAGCGGCTCAGGGCCGCGCGCGAGCGGGAAGATGAGCGCAACAAGCCGGTCGTGCAGGGAGCAGGCGAGAGCGAAAAGCTCGGCAATCGCGTGCTCAGCTACCTGCTAGGCGGGGTTCTTGGCGGTGCATTGATCGGCTGGGTCATCGACCAGTTTGCCGGGACAGCGCCCTGGGGTCTGTTGGTGATGCTGTTCCTCGGAATAGTCGTCGGCTTCAGGAACATTATCGGGATTTCGAACCGGCGCTCTTGAACGGAGTGCGGGTCTAGCAGTGTAGGGGCGCGAACAGACGTGGCAGGCGAAACAGCCAAGGTCGATCCGATGCACCAGTTCACGATCGAGCCGCTTTTCGGCTCGGCGAACTGGGAACTGGCCGGGTACAACATTGCCTTTACCAATTCGGCGCTGTGGATGCTGATTTCCGCAGTGGCGCTGTGGCTGTTCATGCTTGGCGGCATGAAGCGCGCCGTGGTGCCCGGTCGCTGGCAGATGGCGGTCGAGACCTTCACCAATTTCATCGATGACATGCTCGAAGCGAACATCGGCAAGGCCGGGCGCAAATATGTGCCCTACATCTTCACGCTGTTCATGTTCATCCTGTTCGCCAACCTTCTCGGGCTGATGCCGCTGGGCGTCATTGGCTTGCACCCGTTCACCTTCACCAGCCACTTCACCGTTACCGGCGTGCTGGCGATCATGTCCTTCTCGATCGTGCTTATCGTGGGCTTTGCCAAGCACGGGCTGCACTTCTTCTCGCTGTTCCTTCCCCATGGCACGCCGTGGTGGATGGCGCCGATCATCGCCCCGATCGAATTCATCTCTTTCATGGTGCGTCCCTTCAGCCTCGGCCTGCGACTGTTCGTGGCGATGATGGCCGGGCACGTGCTGCTGGAAGTGCTCTCCAGCTTCGTCATCAGCGGCGGTAATGCCGGGATCGGCTTCGGTATCTTCATCGGCCTGCCAAGTATGCTGCTGATGATCGGCATCTGTGCGCTGGAAATTCTGGTGGCAGGCATTCAGGCTTACGTCTTTGCCCTGCTGACCTCGCTTTACATCAACGACGCTGAAAACCTTCACTAACCACTTTACCATCCCAAGGAGTTTTAAAATGGAACCTGAAGCCGCCAAGCTGCTCGGTGCGGGCTTTGCCGCCATCGGTGCCGGTCTCGCCTCGCTCGGCGTGGGCAACGTGTTTGCCAAGTTCCTCGAAGGCGCGCTGCGTAACCCCGGTGCCGCCGACGCCCAGCAGGGCCGCCTGTTCATCGGCTTCGCCGGTGCCGAGCTGCTCGGTCTGCTGGCCTTCGTCATCGCCGCGCTGCTGATCTTCCAGTAAGCACGGGCGATCGGGCGCGCCCCTTGCTTGCGGGGCGGGCTCGAACCGGGGCAACACGCCGCGGGCGGGATGGTCGGTCCCGCTGGCGGCATGCCCCTGTCGGGCGGGACGGACGTTCCGCCAGGCACTTTCCGATTTTTCCGGCCGCCAGAGCCTTCTCGTGGGTGAACTATGCCTCAGATCGATCAACTCGATGCGACCCTGACCAGCCAGATCTTCTGGTTGCTGGTCTTTTTCGGGCTTGCCTTCTTCGTGATCGGCAAGGGCATGGTGCCCAAGGTGATGGATACCGTGTCCCTGCGTGACAAGCAGATCGCTGACGATCTGTCTGCCGCTCAGGCCGCGCGCGATGCGGCCGACGAGGCGGAAGAGGCGTGGCGGGTTAAGGAAAACGCCAACCGCGCCGAGGCACAGGCCCTCGTGAGCGAGGCCAAGTTCAGGGCGCAGGGCGATACCGAAAAGAAGCTTGCCGCCGCGCAGGCCAAGCTCGACCAGCAGGCGGACGAGGCCGAGGCTCGCATCGAAGCGGCCAGTGCCAAGGCCGCCGCCGAAATCGAGACGCTGGCCAGCGAGGCCGCGCAGGATATCGTGGCGCGTCTGGCGGGTATCGAGGTGGCCGCCGCGGATGCCTCCTCGGCAGTTAAGAAGGCGATGGCCCATGGCTGAACAGGCTGAACCGATTGTCCTGCCCGAGGACGCTGCGCCCGAAAGCGCTGAGACCCATGCCGTGGTCGAACATGGCGGCGAAGAGGCGCATGTCGAACCCGAGCTGCTGGGCTTCGCGCCCTTCCAGTGGGTCTCGCTGGCCATGCTGCTGTTGCTGCTGTTCGCCTTCTTCGGGGCCAAGGTACACAAGCTGATCGGCGGCGGGCTGGACAAGCAGATCGCCGCGATCAAGGCCAATCTCGAAGAGGCCAAGCAGCTGCGGGCCGAGGCCGAAGCGCTGCGCGCCGAATATGCCGACAAGATCGCCAATGCCGAGAAAGACGCGGCGGCGATGCTCGATCATGCCAAGGCCGAAGCCGACGGCATTGTCGAGAAGGCGAAGACCGACACGGCGGCGATGATCGCCCGCCGCGAACGCATGGCCGCCGACAAGATTGCCGCCGCCGAGCGTCAGGCGATCGACGACCTGAAGGCCCGTGCTGCCAGTGCCGCGACGACGGCGGCCGCGCAGCTCATCGCCGAAAAGCACGGGGCCGATGCGGACCGCGTGCTCGCCGACAAGGTCATTGCCGAAATCTGATCGCTGGTGCGGGGTGCTAACCCCGCAGCCGCTACCCCTTCAGAAGTTGTCTTTCGCGGCCCTGAGCGCGGCAAAGGTCTCGTGCGGGGCCTCGCCGCCCCAGCGTGCCTGCATGTCCGGCGCATCGGCCCGCAGGAAGGGATTGGTCGCAATCTCCCGTTCCAGCCCGAACGGTACGGTCGGTTCGCCCGCCGCGCGCTTCTGCGCGATCTCTTCGGCATAATCGGCCAGCGCGGCATTGTCCGGATCGGCATGGAGCGCAAACTTCGCATTGGCCGAAGTATATTCGTGCGCGCAATACAGCGTTGTATCGACGGGCAGGTGCCGCAGCCGCAGCAGGCTGTCCCAGAATTGCGGTGCCGTGCCTTCGAACATCCGCCCGCAGCCGAGCGCGAACAGCGCATCGCCGACAAAGGCAATGCCGCTCTCGGGCCCGTTCTCAGGGATATGGTAGGCGATATGGCCCATGGTGTGGCCGCCGACATCGATCACCCAGGCCTTGTGTGCGCCCAGCTCGACGAAGTCGCCGTCGCGCACGGTGCGATCGACGGCAGCGATCTTCTCGGCATCGACCAGCGGCGCGCTGACCGTGCACCCTGTCGCGGCCTTGATCGCCTCGTTCCCGCCCGCATGGTCGGGATGCCAGTGGGTGTTCCAGATCTGCGTGATGCGCCAGCCCCTGGCCTCGGCCTGCCGAAGGTATTCGTCGGCATCAGGCGTATCGATGCAGGCGGTCTCGCCGCTTGCGGGATCATGGAGCAGATAGCCGTAATTATCGCTCAGGCAGGGGAACTGGTGGATCTGGAGTGTGCTCATACCATCTTGTGTACAACGTCAGGGCGCCGGCCAACAAGGGTCCGGCCCAGCTTCATCGCCGGAGCCTCGACATAGCGATGCAGGACATCGGCCGCGACGATGCTGCACGGGATGATGAGCAGCATGATCAGCCAGCGGTTCAGGACGCCGTCGAGCACGATATAGCTGGTCATCAGGATCGGCAGGTGGACGAGGTACAGGGGATAGGAGATCCGGCCCAGATACAGCGTCGTGCGACTGGTCACGAGCCGGGCAATGGGCGCGAAATTGGCAGTCATGAAGACAACCCCGATTGCGGCCATGGCGGTGGCAAGACCGAACAACCGCTCCTGCTGGATGGTCATCGCGTAGACCAGCATCACGAAGCCGAGCCAGGCGAGCGGCGCCGGAATTTTCCGCGCCAGCGCCTGGCCCTCGCTCCGGTACTTCGCCATCAGCGCCCCGGCGAGGAAATAGGCGAGGCATGACCAGCTCTTCACCAGATCGTAGTCGTCGCGGATCTGCAGGACGTGAAAAGCGAAGAAGCCGACGGCGGCGAATAGTGCCAGCGCCGCAAAGCGCCGCCCGCCCGACGAGACGAACCACGCCAGCAAGGGGAAGAACAGCGATATCCTGAGTTCGACCATCAGGCTCCAGGTCGGCGTATCGATGGTGTAATGGTCTGCCGAACAGAGCAGCAGCAGCTGGCAATAGAGCGGCGCGGGATCGACCGGCGATGTCCATTGCTTGCTGAATTCGTCCGACATCCCCTCCAGCGGGGAACCGCCGATGGCCAGATAGACCGGCGTCGCGAAGGCCATTACGACGAGATAGACCGGCAGCAACCGCAGCGCCCGCTTGAGCGTATATTGCCCGAAATTGACCTCCTGCGCCTTCTGCATCGACAGATACAGCACGAAGCCGCTCAGCACGAAGAACACGGTGACACTGCTGGCCCCGGCGACCAGCGGCCGCAACAGATAGGTCTGGTTGATCGGCGTCCACAGATCGTAATGCGACAGCACGACCAGGTGGAACAGCAGCACGATAACGGCCGCGATGCCGCGCAGCGCATCGAGTGAATCGTAATGGGCGTGGGGCTGTTGATTCCGTTGCATTGCTTGGTTGATCCGCCGGTCTGTCTGTCGCGAAGAGGAGATGCCAGGCTCCCACAGAAAAGCAGTGCATGGCCGCAGCCTGGCTGCAATCGCGGTGATCGGGGTGGTCTGGCATGAGACACATCTGGCTGCGGGCGGACACCGGCCCAGTCGCATGTCCCGCAGATGTAGGAAAGGCCCGCCTGCCGGTGGGGCAGACGGGCCTCTCTTGTCTGTCCTATCGCTTCGCTACTTGAGGACGGTCTTGTCTGTCCTGCCGGTTCGCCGCTTGAGGACGGTGCCTGACGACGCCCTCGGCGTCGCAAGGCCGACTGGCCGCCGGCAGCTGCCCCGCAGCCCGACAGGGCGGAGGGAACAGCAGCGAGGACGCTCCCGCGGATGCGGGAGCGCCAGACCAATTATTCGCCCTTCTTCAGCGCTTCGCCGAGGATGTCGCCCAGCGACGCACCCGAATCCGACGAACCGTACTGCTCGACAGCCTGCTTCTCTTCGGCGATCTGACGCGCCTTGATCGAGAAGTTGGGCTTCTTCGAGCGGTCGAAGCCGGTGACCATGGCATCGACCTTGGCGCCGGTCTGGAAGCGGTCCGGACGCTGTTCGTCGCGGTCGCGGCCAAGATCCGAACGCTTGATGAAGCCGGTTGCACCA
>CAYOSE010000069.1:0-14336 GCA_964406535.1 uncultured Sphingomonadaceae bacterium | reverse complement strand
GGCATTACGAGGCTGGCGGCGAGGTGAAACCGATCGATGCGGTGCGCCAGCTTTACCTGCTCAGCATCGAGGATTGAGAGCTACCTCTCGATAATGTCCGCTTTTGGGTGGAAAGCGGTCATTGGAGTGCTGCCGGTTCAGCCAGTTCCAACTGCCAATTCCCGCGCTTTATCGACCCTTTCTTGGGAACGAGCCACCAAACTGCGGCTGCCAGCGGAATGATTGTCGCCAGCCAGATAGGGCAGTCGAGAATATCGCTTTGATCGGCCGTCAAGTTGAAGAGAAAGTGGACGCCAGCACAGATGGCAAATTGGGTCTTTGGGCTTTGGCGGAAATGAAACGCGTAAATTGCCGCAGTCAGAACATGCAAAACCACTGCCGGAAGGAGCGATGATTGAAGACAGAAAATTTCAGTCGCTGACGCACTCACTCCCCACGTCAAGACCGGCTTGAACAAGGCCAACTCAAAGATTCCGAACAAAGAAACAAGGGCGAAGGCTTGGATGCCACTCCTTCGAAGCCGGGACGGCCTGAGTTTTATTGCTTCCTCGAATAACACCAAGCCGATCAGGCCGCCGACGTATAGCAGTGCGGGAGGCAAAAAGTTCCCTAAGGCAATGTCCGCAATGAGGGCTGCGATAGCTAGGGGTATCGCTAGCAACGTTGGAAGGATCACGATCGACCAGAGGGATTGCCGCAGGATCGAAACCCCGGTTTCGTCTGCTCTCGTGAAGAGGAGCCATCCTCCAAGGGTGATACAGCCCAAAAAGGAAGGTGACGAACGGAATTGCTCACTCCCCGAGTTCAATTCCACACATAGTAATCCGGTTCCGCCAATGTCCGCAATTGGGTCGTTAGCAGTCATAGGCGATTTTCTGGCCGCATAACGTCTGATATTGGGTGGTTAGCCGACATTCCGAGTCAGAAGATACCGTTGCTGTTCCTCGGCCTCTTCCTCCGTGAAAAAATGATCCTCAATTCCCTCGGGAGGCTGCCATTTCCCCCATCCGAGCCAATCATTGCTTTTCTGGAAGACTTCAAAGGTGGACCGGGCTTTGTATGTATGAAGAAGTTCGGAGTTTGGACTGACCGTTTGTCTCGAACGATCATGCTGCTCTGACACCTGCCCTGCTTCAAATGAAGCGCTATCAGCATCTCGCCAAATCTCGCAGACTAATTCGGGCATTACAGTCTCATACCGGGTGTGGGGGGTGGTCTGCAATAATTCCCACGCCTGCGCCCAATGTCCGGGATTGGGTGGGGAGCAGAGTGTCTGGTTTTGGAAATGAAGACCGAGAAAACGGACGCCTTCATATCGAGACCCTCATGACCGCAAACGAATCAATAGGGGATGTCGGATCTGATCGTCTCAGGTGCCAGCCTAGGACATAAAAGCTGCGATTTGAGGTTTCACTCAAACTGAGAAGATTTGATCGGCTTCATTCCATGAGATGTCAAGCCAAGTCTCATCTTCGGGCCAGTCTTTTGGTGGCCTTCTCAGTTCTTTCGCTCTGGGTTTACGGATCTTTGTTGGCCCAAATTCATACCTGAATTCATCCAAAATTGTAAAATGCACGATCCTCAATTCCCTAGAAATCGGAAAGTTGGTTCTCGGGGATTTTCCACGCCCTTCAACATCAGCGCTATCATAGTCATACCGCACCCGAATCCGGCCATCGGAAAGAAGAAGCAAATAAATCTTCATGAGATGCTCGGGTTCTTGAAAACATTTTACCGCCTCCACAGTGGCAGTGGTCTCTTCAATGCGGTTGCGCCTCAGTTCATGAGATAGCCGATCAAGGTGATTTCTGGTGCGAAGAAAGTCTCGCATAACCACCTCCCATGTCATGTAGGCGAACAATGAACCAAAGATCAGAAGAACGCCATAAGAAACAATCGGTGTGTCTCTCCACTCTGACATACTTGGCAAGATTCCGACTAGGCGGCAAAATGCGACCCAAACCAAGTTGACAAGCAATCCACCACAGAAGGTGCCCCAAGCTGCGACACCCAGATCTTCACCAAGGGTCATCTGTGAGCTTTTTAGCCTGTTATAGCATTCTTGAAGATACGCACGATCAGTCTCGTTGAGCTCACGAATTGCTGTGTTCATTTTGCAGATCTGGTTGCTGGCCTTCCTATTGGAGGTTCTAACCTGATTTGATTTGAGAAATGATGAAGCCCTGTTTCATCGATCTTCTTGGACCGAGAGACTACGGTTGATGTCCGCTTTCTCCCCCAATTTCGAAATTGGTGGATCAATCGAGACACTGTCCAGTTTTGGTAACCAACACACACTGCGTTTATGGCTGAGATTGGGTCGTTAGCGGACACTACTTTCTCTCAGTCATCCCCGCGAACGCGGGGACCCAGCGCGGAGCCACATCCATTCGTAACTGGGTTCCCGCGTTCGCGGGAATGACAACAAAAGGAGGAGGGGCCAACAAGGCGTGCTAGCTGGTCGTCAGCAAGCGTCCTAAGGACAAGGCAGGCCCACCACCTATCCTACGCGCGCCTCGCCCGCTAAGCCCGCCGCATGATTTCGCACCCGCCGCACCGCCCCCGATTCCAACCCCAGGACCGTGTTCCATGTGTTCCATCCTGTAGGGTTTCAGGCGTAACCGCGCCCCCGGAGACAGTATGACAGAGAGCATGACCGACCAGATCTACATCCAGCCGCTGACCCTCGTTTCCGCACCGCAAAGCGTGGAGGGGGAGTGCGTGCGGCTCGGCGGCTCGATGGTCTGGGCGCGCGAATTCGCGGTCTCGATCCGGCGTAACGGGCAGGTGATCGAACGCGCCGTGATCCTGCCCGGCGGGTTCGACGAAATGGTCGAGGGGCTGCCCGACGATCTCGCCGCCGAGGCCGCCGCGCAATGGGCGAACCTGCGGGCCGTCCACGCGCCGCTGGAACTGGGGACGCGCACCATCCGGCTCGACCAGCCGCAAATCATGGGCATCCTCAACGTAACGCCCGACAGCTTCTCCGATGGCGGCAAGTTCATGGACGACCCCGAGGAGGCTCGCGCCCATGCCGCCGCCATGCATCAGGCGGGCGCGGCCATCCTCGATATCGGCGGCGAGAGCACCCGGCCGGGTGCCGAGGCGGTGTGGGAAGGCGACGAGATCAAGCGCGTCGTCCCGGCCATCGAACATGCCGTGGCGATGGGCGCGGCGGTCAGCGTCGACACGCGCCGTCCGGGGGTAATGGAGGCGGCCATCGCGGCGGGCGCGCATATCATCAACGACGTCTCCGCCCTGCGCCACGATCCGCGCAGCGTCGAATTCGTCGCCGCCAGCGGCCTGCCGGTGGTGCTGATGCACGCGCCGGGGCCGAGCAGCGAGAAGGCCGAGCAACTGCACGATGGCGGCGACTACACCCATGTCGCGTTCGACGTGTTCGACTGGCTGCGCGAGGCGCGCGACCGCGCCGTGGCGGGCGGCATTGCGCGCGAGACAATCGTGCTCGATCCGGGCGTCGGCTTTGGCAAGAACCTCGCGCAAAACCTCGCGCTGCTGAATGCGCTGCCGCTGTTCCACGCGCTCGGCCAGCCGCTCCTGCTCGGCGCAAGCCGCAAGCGGCTGATCGGCGCGCTCTCGAACGAGGTGCCTGCCCACAAACGGCTCGGCGGTTCGATCGCGCTGGCGCAGCTGGGGATGGATGCGGGCTATCACGTGATCCGCGTCCACGATGTCGAGGCCACCGTACAGGCGCGCAATGTCTGGCGCGGCCTGCGCGATGCGGCGCTGACGGATTTTACGGGGTTGCCAGACTAGCGACGAGCGGACCCATCAGGGTCTGCAAGCGCGACCGCGCGCCCGCAGGTGCCCCGCAACGGAGTGGAGGGAACAGCACCGAGGACGAAAGCCCGGATGGGCTTTCGCAAAGCAAATCAAGCCGCGTTGTCGATCCCGAGGTCGGAAAGCTTGCGGTAGAGCGTCGAGCGCCCGATGCCGAGCCGCCGCGCCACCTCGGTCATGCGGCCGCGATAATGGCCGATGGCGAGGCGGATGACGTCGGCCTCGATCTCTTCCAGCGGGCGCAGATTGCCGTCCTCGGTATAGAGCTGGACACCGGCGGTTTCGGGCATGGCGGAGTGGACTTCCTCCAGCTCGCCCAGCATCTCGCGCAGCTGCGGGAAATCGTCGGCGGTCAGCGCGTCGCCGTCGCAGAACACGGCGGCGCGGAACAACACCGCCTGCAGCTGGCGGACATTGCCCGGCCAGTCGAAAGCGTTGAGAAGTTGCAGAGCGCCCTCGGTAATGCCGAGCTGGCGCAGGCCCGGCTGTTCGGCGATGCGGGTGAGGAAATGGCGGGTCAGCGCGCCGACATCGCCCTGGCGCTCGCGCAGCGGCGGCAGCACCACGGTGGTGCGGCCGAGCAGGTCGAGCAGCTCCTGGCGGAACATGCCCGACGCGACGAGGTCGGCGAGCGGGAGGTTGCTGGCCGCGATCACGCGGACATCGACCTTGAAGCTGTGCTTGGCCCCGATCGGGCGGACCGCGCCCTTGGCCAGCGCTTCGGCCAGCCGGTCCTGCAGGTCGAGCGACAGGCGGTCGACCTCGTCGAGCACCAGCGTGCCGTTGTCGCAATGCTGCAGCGCGCCGTCCTGCCGGTCGAACGCGCCGGGGAACGAGCCTTTCTCGTGCCCGAACAGCAGCGATTCGAGGCTGCTGGCAGGCGTCGCGCCGATATTGACGAGGCGGAACGGGGCCTTGGCGCGCGGACTCGCGCCGTGGATCGCGCGGATCAGCATTTCCTTGCCGGTGCCGCTCTCGCCCTCGATCAGCACGGCGGAATGGCCGCGCGCGGCCTTGGCCGCCTTGGCCAGCGCCTCGCGGAATTTGGGCGCGGCGCCGATCATGGCGTCGAAATCGAGGTCCGAGGACATCTTCTCGGTCAGCGGCGTCAACTCGTCGCGCGGCGCGGTGCGCGTCGTCGCGTTGCGGAGCGCCTGCATCAGGCGGTCGGGCGCGACCGGCTTGACGAGATAATCGGTCGCCCCGGCCCGCATCGCCTCCACCGCCAGCAGCGGCGAGGTGCTGTTCGTGAGCATCAGGATCGGCAGCGCCGGGCGGCGTTCCTTCAGCTCCGCGATCAGTTCGCAGGCGCGTTCGCCGGGCACCCACTGGTCGAGGATGATGGCGGAAAGTTGCATGCCCTGCCGCGTGCCGAGCGTGGCCACGGCCTGCTCCGCATCGCCGACGCACAGCGTCCGCCAGCCCTCGCGCGAGGCGAGCGCCGTGATGAGTCGGCACTGGGCCGGCTCGTCGTCGATCAGCATCAGCGTACGGTTTTCGGCCTCGGCCATGCGGTCCCTTCTTTCGTCCGTGGCGCCTGGGCACAGGCGGGTTCGAAACGGGGTTAACAGGGACCGGTAAAGAGGCGATTAAACTGGCGCTTGAGTGGGGGGCAGGGCCGCGTTAGAGCACTGGCAAAGGTATTATTGCCTCTCATGACGCGAAAAATAGAAGGGTACACATGGCCAATCCGCACGACATGGCAAAAGCCGAGAAGACCTATGGTGGCTTTATCTCCATGATAAAATGGTCTGTTCCGATAATCGCGGTGCTCGTGGCCATCGTGATTGCGCTGATAAGCTAGGGAGAACGAATGGGAGAGGCGATGCGGATCACGGTCCTCAAGGATCGGGCAGCAGGCGAAACCAGAGTGGCGGCAACCCCGGAAACGGTGAAGAAATTCACCGCGCTGGGTGCCGACGTGGTCATCGAGCAGGGGGCGGGCGACAGCGCCGCCATAGCCGACGCGGCCTATGCCGAGGCGGGCGGGCAAGTGCTGCCGCTGGCTGAGGCGGTAAAGGACGCCGATATCGTGCTGTCGGTGCAGGCGCCCGACGTGGCTGCGCTGGCAGGGGCCAAACCGGGGGCCTGGGTCGCCGCGACCTTCGATCCGTTCGGGCAGCGCGAGCGGGTCGAGGCCTATGCCAAGGCCGGTTATGAAGCCCTCGCGATGGAATTCATGCCGCGCATCACCCGCGCACAGAGCATGGATGTCCTCTCCAGCCAGTCCAACCTCGCCGGGTACAAGGCGGTGATCGCCGCCGCCGACCTGTATGGCCGGGCCTTCCCGATGATGATGACCGCCGCAGGCACTGTTTCCGCCGCGAAGTGCTTCGTCATGGGCGTCGGCGTTGCGGGGCTGCAGGCGATTGCCACCGCGCGGCGGCTGGGCGCGCAGGTCTCGGCCACCGATGTGCGGCCCGAAACCGCCGAGCAGATCGCCAGCCTGGGCGCCAAGGCGGTGTTCGCCGAAGGGCTCGAGGCTTCGGGCACCGGCGGTTACGCTGCCGAACTAACCGACGAGCAGAAGGCCAAGCAGGCCGAGCTGGTCAGCGGCCACATCGCCAAGCAGGATATCGTCATCACCACCGCGCTCATTCCGGGGCGCGCCGCGCCGCGCCTCGTCACCGACGCGCAGATCGCGACGATGAAGCCGGGCAGCGTGATCTTCGATCTGGCGGTGGCGCAGGGCGGCAATGTCGAGGGCAGCGTGGCCGATCAGGTGGTCGAGAAACACGGCGTCAGGATCATGGGCTTTTCAAACACGCCCGCCCATCTGGCGGCCGATACCAGCGCGCTGTTCAGCCGCAATTTGTACAACTTCCTCAATGCCTTCTGGGACAAGGAGAGCGGCAAGCCCGTCCTTGACGAGGAGATTGGCGACGCGATCCGCCTGACCAGAGGCGGCGAGATCGTCAACCAGCGGCTGAAGGGGTAGGGCACATGGACTTCATCTCAATCCTGTCGATTTTCGTGCTGGCCTGCTTCGTGGGCTATTACGTGGTCTGGTCGGTCACCCCGGCGCTGCACACGCCGCTGATGGCGGTAACCAATGCGATCTCGTCGGTCATCATCGTCGGTGCGCTGATCGCGGCGGCCAATGCCGGCAGCCCGGCGGCGAAGTGGCTCGGCCTGCTCGGCGTGGTGCTGGCGAGCGTCAACATCTTCGGCGGCTTCGCCGTGACCGAGCGGATGCTGGCGATGTACAAGAAGAAGGAGAAGAAATGATGCTCTCCTTCCTCGCTGCCGGGGCCGAGGGCCTCGCCGCCAGCCCGTGGGTCGCCTTCGCCTATCTCGTGGCGGGGGTGTGCTTCATCCTTGCGCTGAGAGGGCTTTCCAGTCCGCAGACGAGCCGGGCGGGCAACCGTTACGGCATGTTCGGCATGGCTGTTGCCATGATCACCACGCTGGTCACGCATGACATTGCCAGTCTGCCCGAGATCGGCATTGCGATCCTGATCGGCGGTTTGATCGGCTTCATCATCGCCCGGCGCATCGCCATGACCGCGATGCCGCAGCTGGTCGCCGCGTTCCACTCGCTGGTCGGCCTTGCCGCCGTGCTGGTGGCCGCAGCGGCCTTCCTCAATCCGGGTGCCTTCGGCATTCTGGGCGAGGGCGACAACATCCTCGCCGTCAGCCGCATCGAGATGGCGCTAGGGGCGGCGATCGGTGCCATCACCTTCTCCGGCTCGGTTATCGCCTTCGCCAAATTGAATGGCAATATGTCGGGCTCGCCGATCCTGCTGCCAGCACGCCATGTCATCAATTTGGGCACGCTGGCGGGCATCCTCGTCGTGACCGCGCTCTATGCCATGGCACCCAGCGCAGGTGCGGGCGAGGGCTGGATGTTCTGGGCGATCTGCGCCGCGGCCTTCGTCATCGGCTTCCTGCTCATCATCCCCATCGGCGGCGCGGACATGCCGGTCGTCGTCTCGATGCTCAACAGCTACTCGGGCTGGGCCGCGGCGGCGATGGGCTTCACGCTGCACAATACGGCGATGATCATCACCGGCGCGCTGGTCGGCTCTTCGGGTGCGATCCTGTCCTATATCATGTGCAAGGCGATGAACCGCCAGTTCCTCTCCGTGATCGCAGGCGGCTTCGGCGCCGAGGCAGGCGGCGGGGGCGGCGAGGCGAAGGAGCAGCGCCCCTACAAGCAGGGCAGCGCTGAGGATGCGGCCTTCATGCTCAAGCAGGCCGAGAGCGTCATCATCATCCCCGGCTACGGCATGGCGGTGGCGCAGGCCCAGCATGCTTTGCGCGAGATGACCGATCTGCTGGAAGAGCAGGGCGTCGAGGTGAAGTTCGCTATCCACCCGGTCGCGGGCCGCATGCCCGGCCACATGAATGTGCTGCTGGCCGAAGCGAGCGTCGACTATGACAAGGTGTTCGAACTGGAGGACATCAACTCCGAATTCGCGCAGGCCGATGTCGCCTTCATCATCGGTGCGAACGACGTGGTCAATCCGGCCGCCAAGACCGACAAGTCCAGCCCGATCTACGGCATGCCCGTGTTCGACGTGGACAAGGCCAAGCAGGTTTTCTTCATCAAGCGCAGCATGGGCGGCGTGGGCTATGCGGGCGTCGACAACGATGTCTTCTACATGGACCAGACGATGATGCTGCTGGCCGACGCCAAGAAGATGGTCGAGGAGATCAACAAGTCGCTCGGCGATTAGAGTTCGCTCCACTGACGTGGAAGCGGCACCAGCCCGCTCCCGCTCCCGACCTCCCAAATATACCCTATCGGGAGGTCGGGAGGGGGCGCGGCCCGGGGCCGCAACTGTTTCTGTTCAACCCGAACAGGAACCAACCCAAAGAAATTAACCTCAATTTCACCGTGACCGCCCAATCTGGAACGGTCGGCAGGCCTTTTTTCTCGCACGTTCTGTCCCTGTCGGGCGGGTCTGCGGGGCGGGGGTTTATGGACAAGCATCGGCGCATCAGATCATGTGCCGGGAGAATCGCCGCATAACGGCATGAGGGAAAAGGGCAGACCGTTTGCGTAAGCTGGGCCTGATCGGGGGGATGAGCTGGGTCTCAACCCGAACCTATTACGAGCAGATCAACCGTATCGTGCAGAAGCGGCAGGGAACCGGTTTTTCCGCGCCGATGCTGATCGAGAGCCTTGATATCAGCCTGCTCCACAAGCCGCAGTCCGACGAGGAGTGGGACAAGGCGAGCCAAATCCTGATCGCCTCTGCCCGTCGGCTGGAGCAGGCCGGGGCCGAGATGATCGTGATCGGCGCCAATTCGATGCACCGCGTCTATCGCCAGGTGGAGGCCGATATCGGCATCCCGATGCTGCATATCGCCGAATGCGTGGGCGAACGCATGTCCGCCGACGGAATCAAGACCGCCGCGCTGATCGGCACGCGCAACGTGATGACCGAAAGCTTCTATCGCCGCCGTCTGGTGTCCTACGGGGTCGATCTGCTGCCGCCCGACCTCAGCGCCGTCGATATCGTCGACCGGATCATCTATGACGAGCTGATGGCGGGCAAGGCGACGCGCGATGCCCAGCGCGCGCTCAAGACCATCATCACGCAGAAGGAGCAGGAGGGCGCCGATGCCGTCGTCCTCGCCTGCACCGAACTCGACATGGTGGTCGATGTGAAGGCCAATGTGCTGCCGATCTACGACAGCACGCAAATCCACGCCCAGAAGGCGGCGGAGTGGATTCTCGGCGCGGATTGACCGCCCGCTGACGCGGTCTGTGCCCGTGTTCGCCAACTGTTCCCGTTGCCCGGAAATCCCGCGCGTCCTAGCGCACGGGGCATGGATATGGCCCCCTATGCAGCAGACCCGGCGCGTTCGCGTGGCCGCGAATTCATGCAGGGGTCGAGCGGTGTGCGCGGACCGCGCAGCGCCTTCCAACGCGACCGCGACCGCATCCTTCACGCAATCTCGTTTCGGCGGCTGGCGGGTAAGGCGCAGGTCTTCGTCGCGCCCGATGGCGACCATTTCCGTGTCCGGCTGACCCACAGCCTTGAGGTTTCGCAGATCGGCCGCGTGCTGGCGCGCAGTCTGGCGGTGGACGAGGACCTGACCGAGGCGCTGTGCCTCGCCCATGATATCGGCCACCCGCCGTTCGGCCATTCGGGCGAGGACGCGCTCAACGCCTCGCTCGCGACGCGTGGCGGCTATGACCATAACGAGCACTGCCTGCGGACCGTGATGCGGCTCGATTCCCCCTATTGCGACATTTCCGGCCTCAACCTCAGCTGGGAGGTGCTGGAGGGGCTCGCGAAGCATAACGGCCCGGTCGCCAGTCCCGGCTGGGCGCTGGCCGAGCTCGACGCCGGGTTCCCGCTCGACCTGCACCGCTGGCCCTCGCTGGAGGCGCAGCTGGCCGCGCTGGCCGACGACATCGCCTATGACAACCACGATATCGACGATGGCATCCGCTCGGGTTTTCTCGCCCTCGATGACTTGCTGACGCTCGATTTCGTCGCGGATCAGTGGCGGGCTGTCGAGAAGAGCTTTCCCAATGCCGGGCGCGAGGCGCAATTGCGCGAACTTGTACGCAGCCAGATCGGCATGATGGTGAATGACGTGATCGAGACGACCCGGACCAACCTTGCCGGGATCGACTCCGTCGAGCAGGTGCGCGGCGCGGGCGGTGCGGTGGCGGCGTTCTCGCCTGCGATGGCGACGCAGGAACGGGCGCTGAAGGCGTTCCTCTACCAGCGGCTCTACCACCATCCCGACCAGCTGCGGACGGCGGAGGTGGCCCGGATGGTGGTCGCCAGACTCTATGCCGCCTTCGACCAGGATCCCTCGCTGATGAGCGAGAGCTGGCACCGGCATCTGCCCGAGGCCGAGCCCGAACGCGCGCGCCATATCGCCGATTTCATCGCCGGGATGACCGACCGTTATGCCATGGGGCATTACAGCCGCATCTTCGGCGAGAGCCCGGAAGGCCTGTCTAATGTTTGACAGCCACCGCGTCCTTCTCCTCGGCGCCACCGGCCTGATGGGGCGTACCATCATCGAGCAGGCCGTGGGCCACGACAGCGTCAGCCTCGTTGCGCTGGCCCGGCGCGAGATCGACCTGCCCGCAGGCGCCCGGATGGAGGTGGTGGTTGCCGATTCCGCCAGCTGGACCGATGCCATCGCGTCGATCAGGGCGCAGACCGTGCTCTGCGCGCTGGGCACCACGATGCGGAAATCGGGCTTCGGCCAGGAGAGTTTCCGCGCGGTCGACCACGATCTGGTACTCGACAGCGCCAGGGCCGCGCAGGATGCCGGGGCCGACCATTTCGTCGCCTTCTCCTCCGTCGGGGCGAGCGCGCATGCCAAGAACTTCTACCTGAAGACCAAGGCCGAGGTCGAAGCCGCGCTGATCAAGCTGCGCTTCCGCCGGCTCGACATCCTGCGCCCCGGCCTGCTGCGCGGGCGGCGACAAGGCGATATCCGGCCGCTGGAAAAAGCGGCCATGGTGGTCAGCCCGATGACCGACATGTTCTTGCAGGGCGACAAGGAACGTTATCGCTCGATCTCGGCGCAGGACCTGGCTCGCGCCGCGCTGCGCTGTGCCAGTGAGAAGGCCGGGGGCAAGTTCATCCACCATCACCCGTCGCTGATGCTGCAGGCGGGCCGGTTCGAGCGGGAATCGGTTCCGGTCGAGGGGTAGCGGGCCCGGCAGGGCCATCGTCGCCGACATTCGGAACACAAGGGGGACCGAGCGGCACACAGGAGGGGCAACAATGATCCAGCGTCTAATCGATCGCGCGACCGGCCTGTTCGCCGTGTGGACCGTGCTCGGCGTGGGCTGGGCGTGGCTCGTTCCGGCGCATTTCGCCTGGGTCTCCAGCACGCAGATCGCCGGGCAAAGCCTGATCTCGGTGCTGCTGGGGATCATCATGCTCGGCATGGGGCTGACGCTGAGCGTGGAGGATTTCCGCCGCGTGCTGGCCATGCCGCGCGGGGTGGCGACGGGCGTGGCGCTGCAATTCACCGTGATGCCGCTGGCGGGTATCGCGCTGGCGCTGGCCTTCGGGCTGGAGAGCGGGCTGGCGGTCGGGCTGGTGCTGGTCGCCTGCTGCCCCGGCGGCACGGCGTCGAACGTCGTGACCTTCCTCGCCCGCGCCAATCTCGCGCTGTCGGTGTCGATGACGCTGGCCTCGACCATGCTGGCGATCCTCCTGACCCCATTGCTGACCGGCTGGCTGGGCGGCGTGTTCATCGAGATCGACCGCTGGAACCTGTTCCGCTCGATGGTGGTGATCGTGCTGATCCCGGTCGTGCTCGGCGTGGCGCTCAACACCTTCCTGCCGCGCGTCGTGGCGCGGGTGGCGAAGGTCTCGCCGCTGATCTCGGTGCTGGTGATCGTGCTGATCGTTGGCAGCATCGCCGGCAATTCGCGCGACCTCATCATCGCCCATGCCGGCGTGCTGCTGGTCGCCATTCTCGGCCTGCATGTGACCGGCTTCGCGCTCGGCTATGTGCTGGCAGGTGTGACCGGGCTCGGCCTGCCGGAGCGGCGCACGATCAGCATCGAGGTCGGCATGCAGAATAGCGGGCTGGGCGCAAGCCTGGCGGCAAACCCGGCCTTCGCCGCGCAGTTCCCGGACCCGATGCAGGCGGCGCTGGCGCCCGTTCCGGCGGCGATTTCAGCGGTCTATCACGTGGTCATCGGCTCGCTGCTGGCGGCGCTGTGGTCGCGGCAGACGGGCAGTGCAGGGGCGGAGCCATTGGCCACTGCCCCCTGACGAAAAAAAGCGCCCGCCGGAGGGTCTCTCCAGCGGGCACCCTGCGACCCTGAAAAATGTGGTTGCAGCAATCAGTTGATTGCTTCGCTGCCCGCGTCGGCAACGGATTCGATGTCTTCGCCAGCGCCGCGAACCGTGTTGCAGGCGGCCGCACTGAGGGCAAAAATACTCGCCGAAAGGGCGATGATGATCTTGCGAGTCATGGGACTTCCTTTCGCTGTCGTCTTGGAAAGTAAATCCAGCAGGCAGCGTTAGGTTCCGGGAGTCGGGTGCGGGTCGACCGGGGCTCGCCGGGCGCGCACCCGTTCGCGCCAAGCGATCACCAGGCCGGCACCCACGACCAGCGGGGCGCCGATCCAGGTTGTCAGCGGCGGCAGGTTGGCGAAGAACAGCCAGCCTAGCAGGGTCGCCCAGATCAGGCCGGTATAATCCATCACGATCACGCTCGACACCTTGCCGTAGCGTATCGCCAGCGTGTTGAGGAACTGGCCGATCGTGCCGAACACACCGACACCGGCCAGTGCCAGCCATTCGACCCCGGTATGCGCGCGCCCGAAGAACCACATCAGCGGCAGCATGCCGATCACGGTGACGGCGGCGAAAAAGAAGACGATCGCCAAGGGATCCTCGGTCCGGGTCAGTCCGCGGATCTGGATCGAGATCAGCGCGATCATGATTGCCCCGCCAACCCCGGCACCCACGCCCAGCAGCGGCATTTCGCCGCCCCCCGGCTGGGTGATGATGAGCACCCCGACAAAGCCCATCGCCACCGCGCCCCAGCGCCAGATATGGACCTTCTCGCCCAGCAGCAGCACCGACAGCACGACGGCGAAGATCGGGGCGGAGAAGCTCAATGTCATCGCCTCGGCCAGTGGCAGCAGCAGGACGGTGGCGAAATTGAACACCATCCCCACCACACCATAAAGCGAGCGGACGAAATGGGCTCCCGGACGCCGGGTCGCCAGCATCGAGAGACTGCCGGTGGTCGCCAGCGCCCAGACGATGACCATGGGCAAGGTCACCGCCTGCCGCCAGAAGATGATCTCGATCAAGTGGATGTCGAGCTCGCCGGCGATTTTGATCATCGCCGCCATCAGCGACATCGACACGATCCCGGCCAGCCTCAGCGAGAGGGCAAGGAGCGGCCGGTCATGGGAGTCGTTGAGCACGTGCCTGCCATAGGCGCATGCTGCGCCGCGTCAAACGATGCGGAGTCCTATCGGTGCTGTATGTCTGGTCTTGCGCGCAGGCGTGTCAGAGACACGCCTCGGGCGAGAAAGTCGCGGTAGCCAAAGCGCGAACGCGCGTCCGCAGGGGCCCCGGACCGGGGCTTGCCCCGAGGGAGGGAATAGCCCCGAGGAGAGCGGGCCGGATGGCCCGCGCACCGGGTGGAGTTACAGACACGCCTCCAGCCCGGTCGCGCCAGCGACCGCAAGCCTGTCCTGAGCTTGTCGCAGGGGCCGACCGGCCGCCCGAGCTTTTGCGAGGATATCGCGCGCCCGGATGGGCGTGCGCGAAGGCGTGTCAGAGACACGCCTCCAGATAGGCCTGATCGAAGCCGAACTGGCGCGCCTTTTCCAGCGTGTAGGGGCGCAGACCCGATGAGCGGAACTCGCCCATGATCTTGCCGTCCTCGCTCTCGTCGAGATATTCGAAGTTGAACAGCTCCTGGGTGACGATCACGTCGCCTTCCATGCCGATCACCTCGGTCACGTTGGTCGTGCGGCGCGAACCGTCGCGCAGGCGCTTCACCTGCACGATCAGGTCGACCGATTCCGCGATCTGGCGCGAAATGGCTTCTTTCGGGATCTTGATGTCGCC
>CAYOSE010000068.1:0-15094 GCA_964406535.1 uncultured Sphingomonadaceae bacterium | reverse complement strand
AAACCCTCCTTAAATCACAACCTCAAATCTGTGCCATTGGCGCTGACGGCGGACATGTATTGCCGAACAAGCCGGAAATGCCTCCTTCTTCAGCCTGTGCGGCAAAAGGCGCGATCAAGAGCACAGCAGCAAGGACTGGGCGAAACATGGCATTCCCCTTATCGTAGATGAATCAATTGTAGAACCAACCACATAGCTAGTGGTGTCGCTTAATATTTTCAACAATAAAATCAGTATTTTCGTATCACAGCAGCCTTGCATATCCAGGGCTTAACTTCGCCCCTTCTCCACCAATGCCCGCTTGAAGTCGCGCACCCTGCGCCGCACTTCGCCGGCGGAAAGATCGGGGCCGATGGCACCGATGAAATCGAGCAGGAACTGACGAAGATATCCGTAGCGTCGATTGCTTCAGTCGGTGCCGTCCTTTCCCGATAACGTCGGGTCGATAGCGCGCCTTAGGGACTTGGGCTCGCAGATCGGGCCGACATGCTGAATTATAATCGTGCCGCTGACCATACGAGAAGCCGCGCCCTCTCGCCGACATAGACGCCGGTAAAGGCCTGGGCGATCTCGACTGGACCATCCTGGCCCTGCACGGTGATGGTCAGGCGTCCGAAAGTGATAGCAATTCCATCACGTACCAAGCCGCCACGCTCCGCAAGTGAAGTGCCGAGATAATTGCGCTCGCCGCTGGTCAGTTTGCGAATGAACTCGGCCTTGTCTTCAACAAGGCCGTTGGCGTGCGTGTAGTGGAGGTCTTCATCGAGCAATGCTTCAAGCGGATTCCTTTCTGCTGCGGAGAGTGCTTTCGGCAGTTGAACCCTCGCTACGAATTGGGCAACCGCCATTACATGAAACCGGCCTCAGATCGTAGGTTGGTTGCCCAATTGGCGTACATTCCGCTCGACTTCGCACGCATAGCAAGCATGTCGTCATCGGCTAAGGCGCTAGTCACGCGCCTCAGCCCTGCCCTGCCCGCGTTGATGCACCCGAGCGGGGCTGTGCCTGGTAGGAACCGCATGGTGCGGCTCAGCGAACCAGGAGAGCCAAGATGGCAACGAAGACTAAGCCCCAAGACGTCGAGACGGGCAAGCAACCCACCAGCAAGATCGATCAGGTATGCCCGTCGGCTACAATACCGCGGCGGATCGTGACCGGACTTATGAAGCCATGCGCCCTGATCAGCCTTGTCATTCGCGCCACGTGCTCGGGAAATACCTTACGCACGCGACGCTTCGGTTCCCTGAGTGTGTCGATCGGATGCCATTCGATCTGCAAGTCAGGCGCAAGGTCATTGGGTATCGGTCCTGCCGCTGCAGACTTGACCGTAACCTTGTCTAAGTTGGCCTTTCGCACTGCGCTGGTTTTGGCGAGGAGGGCCTTTTTAAGATTACTCTTCTTCGTGATCGAAACTGTCATTTCCGTATTCTCCGCGGCCCGGACATTCAGACAGAGGGATGGCGCAGACCGCCGACGCCATTCCGCTGTTGAATTGCCGTTCAGTCAAAACCGAAGCCGTCGTAGAATTCATCATCACCATCCTCATCGATGGGCCTTGATGCCTCTGCGGGAGCTCCGTCTACCGCGTCACCGTCGGGGGTTTCATCGCCAGCCACCCCGTCAGTATCGTCTCCATTTGTTAAACCCGCCGCTTGCAAAAATATTGGGATTATCCACTCCGCATAGTCGAGACCGCGATCGCAGGCACCGCAGGTGCAGTTCTGACGTGCATGAACATAAGCATTAAAATAGAAGAGATAGAGGACCTGAGCCCTCTTGAAAGCTGGCCCCAGCTCATCGAGTAGGTCGGCACAATCGTCATGAGACTTTTTGAGCTTGCGATAGTAGTTGTTTATCCCGCGGAAGACCCGTTTCTTGTAATCCTCGAAGTCGAAAACGCCCAGCGAGTTCAGCTCCTTGAAGTATCTAATCTGATCACTGACTTTTGCCGCAAGCGCATTCTTTCGCATCGAGCTGATGAACGCCTCGATGAACGGTACGTTGACCTTCTTCCCGTTCTTCAGGCCCGGGATTTTCTCATAGATTGCCTTATGGAGAAGCTCGGCAGCATCCGGATCAACTTTCTGTTTTCGCTTGGACTGCCGCGGCGGCTGACGCTCGCTCGAGAACTGCGTTGTTCTGGACCCGGCACTCCGACCGCGACCGTCAGGTTTATTCGATTTATTCGCCATGGGATTCTCCCACACAAGGTCAAACACGGCGCTAAGCGCCAGCGAATGAGTAGTGTGAGGGTTACCGGGCTATTGGCCCCGGCCATGGAACGACACTCAGACTCGACCAAGTGCTTCCGGAGAACGCCCCGATCGCTCCTGTGGCAATCGGCTTGGGTCGGTTTCTACCTCGGAGGCCCTTTTTCGACCTCGGCCTCCATTAGTGCCGATTCGAAATCCAAAGGTCCAGTCCCTATTTCTTCAGGGATGGGGCAGGACCGAAATGCCAGCACTCTGGCTAGCGCCAACGACAAGACATGGTTGTCCGTGCAACTCGAACATCTCCGCAAGGACAAGTGCGATTTCCCGTGCATGGGGCACAGCTTCTCCGTTCAACCTCTCAATTTCTCCGCGACCAGCGCGACGGGAAAAGAGCCTCGTCGCGGCTCAACCCACTATAATCACCTGCTTATTCCGCAAGGGCGCCGACCTATGTCGCGATTTCGCAACAGCGGAAAAACGGAAAGACGGAGAACTGTCGCTCACAGGCAAAGCCGTACCGCGCATTGCCGTTCTTATCGAAGCCCATTTCGGCGAGTGTTTTGACAATCTTCTTTCTGAAGTTTCCAATTTGCCAATTCAATCGGTCCGGGTCATTCGTTCCTTCGCGAGCATATTCGACGACGTTCTCGCGGGCGGCTTCGCGAGCGTTTGCGTAACGCCCTGCGATTACGTCTTTGGCCATACGACGGGCGAGCCGATCGAGCGGCTTCATTATGCGGCTGGCACCTTCGATGATCGGGAATTCGTGCGTCACGCCGCGCCGCCAATGCTTACGACGTTCGAACCGGGTTGTGCGATCATACCGCAATAGTCCGCCCATTGCGCCATTAGCGGAACGCGGCGATCGAATTGAGTTGTCCGATTGTATGCGGCTTCGACCTTATCAGGCAGCTTGTGCGCAAGCGCATGTTCGGCAAGCTGGCGATCGACGCCATGTTCGGCGCACCAGTCGCGGAAGGTCGATCGGAACCCATGCACGGTCACGCCCTTCTTGTGCCCCATGCGCTTCAGGACCGCCGACAGGGCCATATCCGATAGCTGACCGCCGCGAGGGGCCGGGAACAGGTAATTGACGCCCTTCATGCGTGGCAGCGCCTCTAGCAAGGCTAGGGCGGCTTCGGACAGCGGGACTTCGTGTTCACGCTTGCCCTTCATGCGATCCGCCGGGATCGTCCAAACGCCGTCCTTGATTTCGCTCCAACGTGCGCCGCGAACTTCGCCCGAACGTGCGGCGGTAAGGATCGTGAATTCGAGTGCCCGCGCGGCCATGCCTTCGCGCTTGCGAAGCTTCGACATGAATTCGCCGACTTCGCCATGCGGCATTGAAGCATGGTGCCTGACGGTTCGAAGTTCGCTCTTTGCGGGAAGGTCGTTGTCCAAATGCCCTTTCCAACGCGCGGGATTCTCGCCGGTTCGAAGTTCGCGGAACGTTGCCCAACCGAGAATGCGTTCCATGCGAGCGCGAAGCCGGGTTGCCGTTTCATTTCGTGCTTCCCACAGTGGGGATGCATCGGGTTCGATCGGCTGGCGAAGAACCTTCAAGATATGATCGGTCGTAATTTCATCGATGGGCAGCTTGCCAAGGATCGGATATGCGTAGGTTTCAAGCGTTGCCGTCCATTGCTTGACGTGCTTCGCGTTCGCATTCGCCCATTTGCCACGCTGCGATTCCATAAATCCTTCAGCGCATTCGCGGAACGTCTTCGTCGCCACCTGTTCGATAAGCTTAGCCGCTTCTTCGCGACGACGTTGTTCGATCGGGTCAACGCCTTCTTCAAGCAAACGACGGCACCCGCGAGCCTTTTCGCGGGCTTGCTTCAACGACAAACCGGGCAGCGCTTGGGCTTCCTTTTCGGTCAAGCCGACCTTGCCGTTGTATGGACCTAGGCCAACATCCCGGCGACGATCGCCAAGCTTGTATCGAAGCGCCCATGTCTTCGTTCCGCCTTCAATTCGAAGGTGCAAGCCTTGGCAGAAATCGCCGCCAACCATGACGCGACGGTTCTTCGAACCATCTGCTTTCAAAGCTTCAACTTGGCGCTGCGTCAATTCCTTCGCGCGCTTCGGCATATCCAATCCTATATTCGGCCACTATCACGGCCAACATAGAATCACAGATTGGGATAGCCGTCAAGAGTCGGCGATAGACGCGGGAACCCATTAACCATCGGATTTCTGCGGGTTTTAGAGACTTTGGGAGACGCCAATAGACAGGTAAGTGGCGGAGCGGGAGGGATTCGAACCCTCGATACGGGGTTACCGTATACACACTTTCCAGGCGTGCGCCTTCGACCACTCGGCCACCGCTCCGCACGGCCCTCTTGCTGCGCTATCGCTTCGCTACCTGAGCGCGAGATTGTCACGCCAAGCCTCTGCCGTTCGCACACCGGGTCAAGCCGAGCGGCGCGTCTAGCGGCAGCGGCGATGGATGACAAGCGCCCTGCCCGCTCTTACATGTCGCCAGATGACCCGGCAGATCGGCCCCGCCCCGACCGCAGACGAGATGGAGGCGATGGCGCGCGCGGCCATGGCGCTGCTGCCGCCGCAATTCGCCGCGCATCTGGGCGATGTCGTGATGCAGGTCGAGGACTTCGCCGATGCCGAATTGCTTGCACAAATGGGGATCGAGGACCCGTTCGATCTCACCGGCGTCTATGAAGGCCTGCCGCTCGGCGAACGCAGCATCGAACATTCGGGCACCATGCCCGACCGGATTCGGCTGTTCCGCCGCCCGATCCTCGACGAATGGGCCGAACGCGGCAACGAAACGCTCGAACACCTTGTCGCCCATGTCGTGATTCACGAGATCGGCCATCATTTCGGCCTCAGCGACGAGGACATGCATGCCCTGGAAGAGGAAGCCCGATGACCCGCCCCATACTCCGCAGCGCCCTGCTGGCCGCACTCCCACTGGCGCTGGCTACACCGCTCGCGGCGCAGGACGAGGCACCCCCGCCGCCGACACCCGGCTCGGTCATCGCCGCCAGCCACCCATCGGAATGGCGGACAA
This sequence comes from uncultured Sphingomonadaceae bacterium, assembly GCA_964406535.1. Taxonomy (GTDB): domain Bacteria; phylum Pseudomonadota; class Alphaproteobacteria; order Sphingomonadales; family Sphingomonadaceae; genus Alteraurantiacibacter. The sequence continues at coordinate 9,850 of CAYOSE010000068.1, read as the reverse complement.
TCGCACCCGCAGACCTCATGGTGATGGACCTTGCTCCCGACGCCAAAGGCAATCCGCGCCGCGTGGTGATCCAGCTCATGCCCGCCCCCTTCAGCCAGCCGTGGGTGGAGAACATCCGCACGATGGCGCGCGCGCACTGGTGGGACGGCAAGAGCATCTATCGCGTGGTCGACAACTGGGTGGTCCAGTGGGGCGGCGGCGACCCCGAACTCGACATGGACCCCGGCCCGCTGCCCGAAGGCGTGGCCTCGCCCAAGGTCAGCTACGACGTCAACCAGCGGCATCCGTCGATCCAGCAAGCGTTGCGGCGGCAGGAGAGCGCGGTCGATGCGCTGCTGACCCGGATGCGCGGCGAGCGGATGGTCGGGGCCCTGCGGCAGGCCTATGGCAGCGACGCCTATGCCGAACGAACGGGCTTTGTCGACGGCTGGCCTTTCGCCGCGAGTGACAGAGAGGTGCTGGCCTGGCCGGTCCATTGCTATGCCAGCGTCGGGGTCGCGCGCGACCTCGCACCCGACACCGGGACCGGCAGCGAGCTTTACGCGGTCATCGGCCATGCGCCGCGCCAGCTCGACCGCAATATCGCCGTCGTGGGCCGGGTGATCGAGGGGATCGAGCACATGTCCGTCCTGCCGCGCGGCACCGCCGAGGCCGGGGTCTATGCGACCCGCGCAGAGGACACACCGATCCTGTCGGTCAGGCTGGCCGACGAACTCGCCGATCCGCCCGCGTTCGAGTATCTCTCCACCGACAGCGCAAGTTTCGCCCGCTACGTCGAGGTCCGCGCCAACCGCCACGATGCGTTCTACGAACAGCCGGCAGGCGGCATCGACATCTGCAATGTCGGCGTACCCGTACGCGAGGCAAAGGCCAGCGAATGAGCACCGACACGATCCGTCACGAGGGCACCCTGTGGGTGTGGCAGGGCGACGGCCCGGCCGCGTGGCATTTCGTCACCGTCGACGGCGATGCGGGGCTGCAACTGGCCGCGCTGGAGGCCATGCGAAGGCTCGAAACCGGGGCGCGGCGCGGCTTCGGCTCGGTCAAGGTGAGCGCACGGATCGGCGACAGCACCTGGGCCACCTCGGTCTTTCCGCACAAGACCAGCGGTGGCTGGCTGCTGCCGGTCAGGGCGGCGATCCGCAAGGCCGAGGATATTGCCGAGGGCGACCGGGTCCAGATTACGCTCCAGGTGGTGTAAGGCAGGCACCTGCCCCTTCACCCCAGTTGATACCCGGTAGGAAAGTGGTTTTGTTTGCCTCAAGCGCCGGCGCGCGCATCCGCGCGCTTGGCTATCCTCGCCTGAATCCCTCCGTTCCCCTGATCACTCCGGGGAACTTCGGGGCGGCTGCGGGCGGGCGTTCGCCCTTGCGGTCGCTGCGCGACCGATTGCCGATGACCGGACCCGCTTCCTAAACCCGGTCCGCCTCGGCCACGGCGTCGCTGGCACGCAAGGCGCTGAGAATGCGCGTGAGGTGCGCCAGATCCTGCACCTCCAGCTCGACCCCATAGGTGTGGAACGGATCGTCGCGCTGGGTCAGTTCGAGGTTCATCACATTGGCATTGTTGCGGGCAAAGACGCCCGCCATCTCGGCCAGAGTGCCCGGGCGGTTGTAGAGCACGGCATTGAGCCGCCCGACCGCGCCTTGCGACTGTTCGCCCCACGACAGGTCGACCCAGTCGGCATCGAAGCCGTCGGCCAGCCGCAGGCAGTCGATCGCATGGACCTCCACGCTTTCGCCCTTGCGCCGGAGGCCGATGATACGGTCGCCCGGCACCGGGTGGCAGCACTCGGCGAGCGTGAAGCCCATACCCGGCGTCAGCCCCTTGATGCTGATCGCGTGGGTGCGCGAGGGTTCCTCGGGCATTTCGGCGGTGCAGCCGGGCACCAGCGCCTCCATCACCTGCCGGTCGGTCAGCTTGGCCGAGCCGATCGCGTACATCAGCGCCGGCACGTCCTCCAGCCCGAGCCGCTCGACCGCCTCGCGCGTCGCCTTCTTGCCGATCTTGGCGGGCACCCGCTCGGCAATCTCGTCGAACAGCTTGCGCCCGATCTCGGCGACCTCGGCGCGTTCCTTCTGGCGCACGGCGCGGCGGATGGCGGCGCGCGCCTTGCCCGTGACGACGAAGCCCAGCCATGACAATTGCGGCTGCGCGCTGGCGCCCTTGACGATCTCGACCACGTCGCCGTTCTGCAGCGGCGTCCTCAGCGGCATATGCCGCCCGTTGATCTTCGCCCCGACGGTCTGCGCGCCAAGGTCGGTATGGACGGCAAAGGCGAAGTCGACAGCAGTCGCGCCCTTGGGAAGCTGGAACAGCGCGCCCTTGGGCGTGAAAGCGAAGATGCGGTCCTGGTAAATCGCCAGCCGCGTGTGTTCGAGCAGCTCCTCCGCATCGTGGCTGGCATCGACGATCTCGATCAGGTCGCGTAGCCAGCCGACCTGCCCGTCAGCCGCATCGCCCTGCTTGTAGGCCCAGTGCGCGGCCAGCCCGAACCCGTTTGTGCGGTGCATCTCGCGGGTGCGGATCTGCACCTCGGCGCGCATCGACTTGTCGTAGAAGACGGTGGTGTGAAGGCTGCGATAGCCATTGTTCTTGGGGGTGGAGATATAGTCCTTGAACCGCCCCGGCACGAACTGGAAGTGCTGGTGGAGAAGACCCAGCACCTGGTAGCAATCCGCCACGCTGTCGGTCAGCACGCGGAAGGCCATGATGTCGGTGATCTGCTCGAAACTGACATGGCGTTCAGCCATCTTGCGCCAGATCGAATAAGGGTGTTTCTCGCGCCCCCACACCTCGACCTCCATCCCCGCCTCGGCCAGCACCTGCTTCATCGCCAGCGCGATGGCATCGACCTGCCCGCTCTCACGCGAGCGGATTTGTTCGAGCCGCCCGGCGATGGTGGCGTAGGCCTCCGGCTCGAGCTGTTCGAAGGCGAGCAACTGCATCTCGCGCATATATTCGTACATGCCCACGCGCTCGGCCAGCGGAGCGTAGATATCCATCGTCTCGCGGGCGATGCGCTTGCGCTTCTCCGGCTTCTTGATGTGGTGCAGCGTCCGCATGTTGTGCAGCCGGTCGGCGAGCTTCACCAGCAGGACGCGCAGGTCCTCGCTCATCGCGAGCAGGAACTTGCGGAGGTTTTCCGCCGCCCGCTCGTTCTCGGGCATCTGCTCGATCTTCGAGAGCTTGGTCACGCCATCGACCAGCCGCGCGACCTCGGGCCCGAAATTGTCCTCGATATCGTCGATCGTCGCCAGCGTGTCCTCGACCGTGTCGTGGAGCAGCGCGGTGATGATGGTCTGCTGGTCGAGCTTGAGGTCGGTCATCAGGCCCGCCACCTCGACCGGGTGGCTGAAATAGGGATCGCCGCTGGCGCGCTTCTGGCTGCCGTGCTTCTGCACCGTATAGACATAGGCGCGGTTGAGCAGCGCCTCGTCGGCGTCGGGGTCGTATTGCTTGACCCGTTCAACAAGTTCGTACTGGCGCAGCATGGTACTTGCCAAGATGGGGCCGAAGGGGGCGTTTGGGCAAGGAGAAAGCGCGCGCGCCGCAGCGATTTAGCGAGCGATTCCCTACAGGATGGAACACATGGAACACAGTCCTGAACGGCAAAAGTGTTCAGACACAGGCCCGCCGCGATGAACGTCTGGGCTCGGAGCGCGGCGGAGGCGGGCTTCATGCGCGCAAGGCTGGCGGCCTAGCGCCGGATTAGGAAAGGGTGGCAGACCGCCCGCGCCGCCCTCAGCTCCACTTCGCCTCAGGCGGCAGGCTCATCAAAATGGCGTCGATATTGCCGCCGGTCTTGAGCCCGAACAGCGTGCCCCGGTCATAGACGAGGTTGAACTCGGCATAGCGGCCGCGCCATTCGAGCTGCGCCTGCTTGTCCGCCTCGCTGAACTCAGTATTCATCCGGCCGCGTACGATCGTCGGGAAGATGTCGAGAAAGGCCTCGCCCACATCCCTCGTGAAGGCGAAATTGCGCTCAAACTGGCCCTCATCCTCGCATTCGAGGTGATCGTAGAAAATACCGCCCACACCGCGCGACACATTGCGGTGGGGGATGAAGAAATACTCGTCCGCCCATTTCGAAAAGCGTTCGTAATAGGTCGGGTTGTGCGCGGCGCAGGCGGCACGGAAGCGCGCATGAAACGCCTCGGTATCCTCTTCATAGGGAATTGGCGGATTGAGGTCCGCCCCGCCGCCGAACCACGCCGCCTGCGTCGTCAGGAAGCGGGTGTTCATATGCACGGCGGGGACATGCGGGTTGGCCATGTGGGCGACCAGACTGATGCCGGTGGCGGTGAAGTGCGGCTGCTCGGCACTCGCCCCATTGATCGTGTCGGCGAATTGCGGGGAGAACGCACCGGAGACGGTCGAGACGTTGACGCCGACCTTTTCGAACACCTTGCCCTTCATCACCCCGCGCACGCCGCCGCCACCCTCGGTGCCGTCGTCGGTGTCGCGCTGCCAGGGCAGGTAGTCGAAGCTGGCGTCCGAGCCTGCCTCGCGCTCGATCGCCTCGAACGCCTCGCAGATGCGGGTCCGCAGGTCCTCGAACCAGGTGCGGGCTTCGGCAGTTTTCTCAGACCAGTCAGCCATCTCTATTCCGTCATTGCGAGCGCAGCGAAGCAATCCAGCTTCTCGCGAAAACACCCCTGGATTGCTTCGTCGCCTAGCTCCTCGCAATGACGGCAATCAGGGGTCGAGGCGCTCTTGCCAAGTGCAGGCTCTTGAGGCAAGTGCAGGCAATGGTTCCCGTTTCGTTCGCATTTGAGGTCGGTGGCGAGGAGTTCCGCCTGGTGCCCGGAGAGGATCGGCGCGGGCCGCAGGGTGGCGCAGCGCTGTACTGGCCGCGCGAGCAGGCGCTGCTGGTGGCCGACCTGCATCTCGAAAAGGCCAGCCATTATGCGCGCACCGGCCAGTTCCTGCCGCCTTATGACAGCCGCGAAACGCTCGGGCGGGTGGCGGCAGCGGTGCGGCAGACAGGCGCGCAGCGGGTCTACACGCTGGGCGACAACTTCCACGATGCAGGCGGCCCGGCGCGGCTCGATCCGCATGCGGCGGGGATGCTGGCCGCGCTCACGGCGGCGCTCGACTGGGTGTGGGTGACCGGCAATCACGATGAGGGCCAGGATGGCGGGGCACGCGCGGATTGCGGCGGCACCTTCGTGGAGGAGTTGGAGATTGCGGGCATTGTCCTGCGGCACCAGGCGAAGGCGGGAGAGGCGCGCCCCGAACTGTCGGGCCATTATCACCCCAAGGTGCGGCTGCGGCTGCGCCAGCGGCATATCGCACGGCCCTGCGGCGTCTTGGGGCACGGTCCGGGCGGCGCCGACAGGCTCATCCTGCCCGCGTTCGGCGCGCTGACCGGCGGCATGGATGCCAGCGATCCGGCGATTGTCGAGGCGCTGCAACCCGCCCGGCGGATCGACGCGCTGCTCCCGGCGGGAGGGAAGCTGGTGCAACTGCCTCTCTGGCATGAGGCGGCGTAATTTTCCTGGCCTCAGACGCCGGCGCTCGCATACGCTCGCTCCCGCAACCAGCGGGCCGCAAGGGCGCAGGCTCAAGTAGCCGTCAGGCGGTAGCCAGACGGAGGTGGCCGCCCGCAGGTGCCCCGCAGTCCAAAGGACGGAGGGAAACGCACCGAGGACGCTCGCGCGGATGCGTGAGCGCAATACAAAGGGACCCACTAGCGTTCGCGATTGGAAATCCCTACATAGCGCGCACCAACAGCAGCAGACTCAGGAGCGTTCACATACCCCGTCCACCCCGCCGCCCTATGGCGCCGCCGGTCAAGTCCGGCCCACGATATGATAATTTCATCCAGTCCGATAAAGTCCGCGTCATCGACGAGAATGGCGAGAATATCGGCGTGATGTACACGCGAGAGGCAATCGAACAGGCAGCCGATGTCGGACTGAACCTGGTCGAGGTGTCCCCCAATGCGGACCCGCCCGTGTGCAAGTTCCTCGATGTCGGCAAGCATCGCTACGAGGCCCAGAAAAAGGCCAACGCTGCCCGCAAGACGCAGAAGACGCAGGATATCAAAGAGATAAAGATGCGTCCGAATATCGACGACCACGATTACGACGTGAAGATGCGGAGCGTGAACAAATTCATCGACAATGGCGACAAGGTGAAGGTCACCCTGCGCTTTCGCGGCCGTGAAATGGCCCACCAGCACCTTGGCAAGGCGCTGCTCGAACGCGTCCAGGAAGACGTCGCCGAGATCGCCAAGGTCGAAGCGTTCCCGCGCCTCGAAGGCCGCCAGATGCTGATGGTGCTGGCGCCCAAATAAGGCGCCCACCGCACCCGCCCGAGTCCGAATTCATGGCCGATCTGCCCACCCCTGCCCCTATCCTTCCGAAGGATGCCCCTCATTCGCATGATGGCAGCGCGGGCAAATCGGCCTATACGGGCAAAATGTCCGATAGTGATCGTAATTCAGGCAGCAAGACGTCCGAGACAGCCGCACTGGTCGGCTGGAACACCATGCACATGGGCGAACGGCTGGTCCTGCAATTGCAGAGCGTCACGACCCCGCCCCCGCACAAGGCGGGCGATGTCACCTCGCATTACTTCGTGATCACGCAAAACCAGGCAGTGCAGCTGGGCAATTACCTGTTCCAGATGACTGGCCAGACTGCGCCCCGCAAGCACAAGCGCGGGGTGCTGGACAAGCTGCTGGGCGGCTGAGCCTCACGCAGGCTCCCAGAGTTCCAGAGGATTGCCGTCGGGATCGTGAATCCGGGCAAAGCTGCCCACGCCCTCCATCGCCTCGCGATGCGAGATGGCGATCCCGGTCGCCTCCAGCCGGGCCAGTAACGGCTCCAGCCCGTCGACGCGCAGGTTCAGCATGACCTGCCGGTCGGCGGCGAAATAGTCGCTGTCGGCCGGGAAGATCGAAAACACCGTCGCCCCGGCCTGCTGCAGCCACACCCAGTTACCCTCGGGGTCCGGATTGCCCGCCGTCGTGACGACGAAGCCGAGCTGGTCGCGATACCAGGCCGCCAGCGCCTCAGGGTCGGTCGAGCGCAGGAAAAAGCCGCCAATCCCGGTAATCTGTCCATCACCCATCGTCTTGCTCCCATGTTGCGCCTTGCTGCATCGCACACAAAGCGTAGGATAGCAGCAACGGGGTCGCAAAGGGACAGTGCAGATGGGGCGGGTATGAACGCAGGCCGGATCGGGTTTTTCGTCGGGCTGCTCGGCTTTGCCGCGACTTTCGCGATCAGCGCCCCCGCCGGCCTGAGCCAGCCGGGCTGGCATTCGGCGGGCCTCGTCGTGTGGATGGCCGCCTGGTGGATGACCGAGGCGGTCCCGCTCACCGCCACCGCGCTGCTGCCCTTCGTCGTCCTGCCCTTCGTCAGCGCCGGCACGGCAGACCAGGTGGCAGGCGACTACTACTCGCCGACCCTGTTCCTGATCCTGGGCGGGGCCTTCCTCGCGCTGGCGATCGAGCGCACGGGGATGCACCGGCGGCTGGCCGTGTTCATCCTCGATGCCATCGGGAACCGCGGTGGCGCAAACGCAATTCTGCTCGCCTTCATGATCTCGGCCGCGATTCTGTCCAACATCATCTCCAACACCTCGACCTCGCTCATCATGATGCCGATGGCGCTGGCGGTGCTGGCGGGCGGCTCGCCACAGGACGCCGAGGCCAAGCTGGGCCTGTCGGGCGCGCTGCCGATGGGCATCGCCTTCGCCGCCAGCATCGGTGGCCTCGGCACGATCATCGGGTCGCCCACCAACGCCATCGCCGTGGCGCTGCTGCGCGAGACGATCGGGCTGGAGATCAGCTTCGCGCTGTGGGCCGCCTTTGGCATCCCGGTGCTGTTGCTCGGCGTCCCGCTGGCGGCCACGATCATCGCCAGGGTGCAGGACGTCGCGCATCACCCGTTCGACGCAAACGCAGCGCGTGCAGCCATCGCGCCGCACGGCCCCTGGACGCTGCCGGAAAAGCGGCTGATCCCGGTCGTCATCCTGGCTTTCCTGGCGTGGATGACCCGGCCCCTGCTCGTCGACTTGCTGCCGCCCGGTTCGCTGACCGATGGCACCATCGCCATCATCGTGGGGCTGATCCTGTTCGTGCTGCCGGACGGAACCGGCAGGCCGATGCTCGTCTGGTCCGAAGCCGACCGCGCACCGTGGGGCGTCATCATGATGTTCGGCGGCGGGCTGGCGCTGGCGGGCGCGATGACCCGCACGGGCCTGGCCGAATGGCTGGGGCAGGCACTGTTGCCGCTCGGCGGCCTGCCGATTGTCGTCGTCGCACTGGCGCTGGTCGCCTTGGTCGTACTGGTCACCGAATTCGCGAGCAATGTCGCCACGGCGAGTGGCATCATCCCGGTGGTCGGGGCGCTGGCCGTGGCGCTCGGCGGTGATCCGCTGATGCTGGCCATGCCCGCGGCACTGGCGGCGAGCTGGGGATTCATGCTGCCCGCCGGGACCGGGCCCAACGCCATCGCCTGGGCAACCGGGCGGATTGCCCTGCCGCGCATGGTCGGCGCGGGGCTGGTGCTCGACATTGCCGGTATCTTCCTGATCGTGGGCATCTGCTGGAGCGTGGCGAGCCTGATGGCGGCGTTCTAGATTCTGTTCCACTGACGTGGAAGCGGCACCAGCCCACTCCCCCTCCCGACCTCCCAGGGCATTATCCTGACTGGGTGGTCAGGAGGGAGAGCGGGCCGTAAGCGTACATGCTGCCGTTTATCTGAAACCGAACAAAAGCCAGTCTCACCCCTTCCAGCTGCGCCGCTCCTCGCCTTGGCGCAGCACTTCCCAGGCCAGCGAATAGGCCTGGAAGGCCCTGGCCGCCTCCTCATCGCCGGGGCGCACATCGGGGTGGACTTCCTTGGCCTTGGCGCGCCAGGCCTTCTTCACGTCCTCGAACGTGGCGTCCGCCTCCAGCCCGAGCACTTCGAGCGCGCGCATTTCGTCATCGCTGCGGGTGCCATCGCCCGAGGTGGCCCAGCCATAATGCTGCGCCTCGGCATAACCGGCATTTTCCTGCCGTTCGGACTTGGCGCGGGCGGCGGCCTCTTCCTTGTCGAGCCCTTCGAAATAGTCCCACTTGCGGTTGTATTCGCCCGCATGCTTCTCGCAGAAATACCAGCGGTCGGGGCTGTTGGGCGATTTGGGCGCGGGGCAATCGCCCGGCTCGGTGCAGCCGTGCCGGTCGCACAGCCGCACATTGGCCGCTTCGCGCGCGCTCTCATAGCCGCGCCAGCGCGGGAAGCCCCAGTCGTTCGAGCGGCGCTGCCCTACCATCGTGTTCGCCCATATCCTTGCATCGGCACCATATAGTCGCAGTCCGTCCGTGATTGAAGCGCGGCATGCTGCCCCTAAGGACAGGGTTACAATTCCTTACATATGTTGCATTGCAAAAACGTGCTGCGGCACTAACTCCTTCGCGTAACCCTGCCCAAAGGTCATCGGGATATCATGAGCAAGCAACTCGCCATTTCCGCCGCCTTCTCGGTATTCGCCATGTCGGCGTTCCTGCTGCTCGGCACAGGCAGCGCCAATGCGGCGCTGGACGGCGCGGCGCTGGCCAGCAAACATGCGACGGGCGCGGAAACCATGGTCTCCACGCCCGCTACCAGTTTCGCGGAGCCGGCCCCGGCCTGTTAGGCCGGGACCATATCCCCTTAACCTAGTCGATCATCACCGTGACGGCGCGTCGGTTCTGCGCCCAGGCGGCCTCGTCCGAGCCGAGCGCAACCGGACGTTCCTCGCCATAGCTGACGGTCCGCAGGCGGCTGTCGGACACACCGAGGCTGACGAGATAGTTCTTCGCCGCATTGGCGCGCCGCTCACCCAGCGCGAGGTTGTATTCGCGCGTGCC
>CAYOSE010000067.1:0-15216 GCA_964406535.1 uncultured Sphingomonadaceae bacterium | reverse complement strand
GCGTCAAGGCGCTGGCCGATGCCGCTCGCGAAGGCGGGCTGGAGTTCTGATGATGCCAGAGAACGAAAACACCGAAAACAACACCGAAAACACCGCCGAGAACGCGCCGGTGAAGGCAGAAGTCGCTCCCAATGTCGAGCAGACCAGCGAAGCGGCGGCGAACCAGTCGCCCGCGCAGGGCGACGAAGGTCGTCCGCGCGGCCGTGGTGGCCGTGGCGGCGGACGCGACGGTGGCCGTGGTCGTGGCCGTGGCGGTCGTGACGATCGCCGTGGCGGTCGTGGCGGCGACGACGATGGCGAGGAGCTGATCGAAAAGCTCGTCCACATCAACCGCGTTGCCAAGGTGGTGAAGGGCGGCAAGCGCTTCGGTTTCGCCGCGCTGGTCGTGGTCGGTGACGGCAAGGGCCGCGTGGGCTTCGGCCACGGCAAGGCCCGCGAAGTGCCCGAGGCGATCAACAAGGCGACTGCCGCTGCCAAGAAGGCGATGATCCGCGTTCCGCTGAAGGAAGGCCGTACGCTGCACCATGATGGCCGTGGCCATTTTGGCGCCGGCAAGGTCAATGTCCGCTCGGCGCCTCCGGGTACCGGCATCATCGCCGGTGGTCCGATGCGTGCCGTGTTCGAGAGCCTGGGCGTGGCCGACGTCGTGACCAAGTCGATCGGCACCTCCAACCCCTACAACATGATCCGCGCCACCTTCGACGCGCTGACCAACCAGACTTCGCCGAAGTCGGTGGCGCAGCGTCGGGGCAAGAAGGTTGCCGACCTGCTGGGTCGCGGCGGCGTGTCGGAGGCCGAGGCGGAAGCCGAAGCCGCGGCGATTGCGGAGTAAGATAGATGGCTACCATCAAGATCAAGCAGATCGGTTCGCCGATCCGTCGCCCGAAGGTGCAGCGCCAGATCCTTATCGGCCTGGGCCTCAACAAGATGCACAAGGTCGTCGAGCTGCAGGACACCCCCGAGGTGCGCGGCGCGATCGCCAAGGTGCCGCATATGGTGGAAGTGCTCGACTGAGCCTCCTACCCGGTGTCCGGCTGCTGCCGGGCAGGGCAATGATAACGAACCGCCGCTGGCCTTCGATGGTCGGCGGCGGTTTTGTTTTGGCAGTGGTGTTTCCGGCGTTGTTTATCCGGTAGCGTTACGCCGCCGGTGCGGCAGCTACTATCCCGCGCGCGTTGCCGGAGACAGGCGGGCGCCGAGCCACTTTCGCAGCCGCTGCGGCCAGTCGGGCCGCATGGTCGGATGCTCGATCAGGGCGTAGAACACCATGCCCGCCACGATCGCGATCGGGATCGAGGGCAGCATCAGCGCCCAGCTCGTCAGCAGGTCGCCTGGCGTATGCAGCCACTTGGCGACTTCCGAATAGGCCTGGATGATCGGCAGGTGCGTCAGATAGATGGAGTAGCACGCGCCGCCCATCACCGCGATCGGGCGCAGGCTGAGCAGCTTGTGCGCCAACTTGCCCGACATGCCGCCCCAATAGGTTGCCAGCACCCCGACAAACATGCCCGCATCGCGCGCGAAGAACGTGGCGGCGGAATCCGGGCGGATCGTCGCGGCCGCCAGCAGCACTACGTAACCGGCTAAGAACAACAGGTCGCCCCACTTTCGCTCCTTCACCGGATTGCCGAAGGTCAGGTCGCTGACCAGGATGCCCGCCAGGAAATAGTGCAGGTAGCCGAGCACCGAATATTCATGTGCCGCGGCGGACAGGTCGTAGAGCACGAAATTGACCAGCAGCAGCGAGGCGACGATCAGCACCGCCACCAGAGTGCGGCGCAGCGCCGGGGCCAGCTTCGCATAGAAGATCAGCAAGAACGGCGCGAACAGGTAGAACTGGATCTCGACCTCCAGCGACCAGCTCGGCGGGATGATCCGCGAGGGTGTGCCGAACAGCAGATTGTGCTGGTAGAACAGGCTGGCGAGATAGCTCACCGGCAGCGGGGTCGACGATTCCGAGAAGCTCGGCGCGTCGGACGGCGCATAACCGCTGACGATCAGCGCGACGAAGGCGAGGGTGAGGGCGATGAAATAGGCCGGCATCAGCCGCGTCAGACGCCGCAGGTAGAACGAGCCGGTCGATGGGCGCGGCTTGTCCGTGACGGCTGCGCGCAGGAACGGGAAGGCGATGATCAGGCCGCTGACGAAGAAGAACAGCATGACCCCGCTCACGCCATGCGGGATCAGGTTGGCCTGCGCGATCTGGGCCTCGGTCATCGGCGCCTGCTGGGCGATCATCCGGTTGCCGCGCAGCGACATGTGCCATACCAGAACCGGCAGGATCGCCAGCGCCCGCAGCCCGTCGAGCCGCGCATCGTAGGTGCCGGTGGAGGTCACCCGTCGCAGGCTGGACAGCAGACTGTCGATCTTGAAGAATTTCACGCGTGAATCCCTTACATTTCCGGCACCTTGGCCATGCCGGACCTGCTCCCCGGAAACGACAGCATAATTGCGGTTGTATCAAGGGGTGACAATCGTGCCGCGAGCGACTAAGGCCCGCGCTTCGCTGGCCGGGAGGCCGGTATTTTTTCAACTGTGCGAACAAAGCGAAAGCGAGTGCATCTTATGAAACTGAACGAAATCCGCGACAATGACGGCGCCCGCAAGGGCCGTATGCGTGTGGGCCGGGGCATCGGCTCGGGCAAGGGCAAGACCGCCGGCCGGGGCCAGAAGGGCCAGAAGAGCCGTGAAGGTGTGGCCATCAAGGGCTTCGAGGGTGGCCAGATGCCGCTCCACATGCGCCTGCCGAAGCGTGGCTTCAACAATCCGTTCGGCAAGGACTATGCCGAGGTCAACCTGGGCCAGGTCCAGAAGCTGGTCGATGCCGGCAAGCTCGATGCCGGTTCGGTGATCGACCATGCCGTGCTCAAGGCCGCCGGCGTTGCCCGTGGCGGCAAGGATGGCGTGCGCCTGCTGGGCAAGGGCGAACTGACCGCCAAGCTCAGCTTCAAGGTCGCCGGTGCCAGCAAGGGTGCCGTGGCCGCGGTCGAGAAGGCCGGCGGTTCGGTCGAGCAGACCGCGCCCAAGAAGGTGGCGGCAGCCGCCGAATAATCGGATAAAGGTGGCGGCGGGTTCGACAACGGGCCTGCCGCTCCCTATTTAGCGGTCTTCCAGGCCGGAAGCACCGGCGCAAACCGGGTTCGACAGGTTTTTCATGGCATCACGCGCCGATAATCTCGCAAGCTCGCTGAGCTTTGCCAATTTCAGCCAGGCGACCGAGCTTCGCCAGCGCATCTGGTTCACGATCGGTGCCCTGATCGTCTTCCGTTTCCTCAGCTTCGTGCCGCTGCCCGGCGTGAACCCGCTGATTCTGGAAACGCTGTATGACCAGACGCGCGGCGGCATTCTCGACCTGTTCAACACCTTTTCGGGCGGTTCGCTCGAACGCATGAGCCTGATCGCGCTCGGCGTGATGCCCTACATCACCGCCTCGATCGTGATCCAGCTCGCCGCTTCGCTGCATCCCTCGCTGATGGCCTTGAAGAAGGAAGGCGAGGCAGGGCGCAAGAAACTCAACCAGTATACCCGTTACGGCACGGTGTTCCTGTGCGCGATCCAGGGCTGGTTCCTCGCCACGGGGCTTGAGGCCTTTGGCGATTCTTCCGGCCTGCAGGCGGTGGTTGACCCGGGCATCATGTTCCGCGTGGTCGCGGTCATCAACCTGGTCGGCGGCACCATGTTCCTGCTGTGGCTGGGCGAGCAGATCACCAGCCGCGGTATCGGCAATGGCGTGTCGCTGATCATCATGGCGGGCATCGTCGCGCAGTTCCCGGGCTTTGCCGCGAACCTGTTCGAGGGTGGCCGTTCGGGCTCGATCAGCGCGGTCGTGATCGGCGGCTTCTTCGTGATGGTCGTGGGCCTGATCCTGCTCATCAGCTGGGTCGAGCGCGCGCAGCGTCGCCTGCTGATCCAGTATCCCAAGCGCGCCGCGCAGCGCGGCGGCATGCAGGCAGACCGCTCGCACCTGCCGCTCAAGCTCAACACCGCCGGCGTCATTCCGCCGATCTTTGCCAGCTCGCTGCTGCTGCTGCCGCTGACGATCAGCCAGTTCGCGGGCAATTCGGTGGCGACCGATTCCACCGCCTACACGGTGATCCAGACGCTCAACCAGTACCTCCAGCATGGTCAGCCGCTGTACATGGCGCTCTATGCGGCGGGGATCATCTTCTTCTGCTTCTTCTATACCGCCGTGGTCTTCAATCCGGAGGATACGGCCGAGAACCTGAAGAAGCAGGGCGGCTTCATTCCCGGCATCCGTCCGGGCAAGCGGACCGCCGACTATCTCGATTACGTGCTGACGCGCATCACCGTGGTCGGCGCGATCTATCTGACCTTCGTCTGCGTGCTGCCCGAATGGGGCATCGCCCAGACGGGCATTCCGCTGTTCCTTGGCGGCACCAGCCTGCTGATCGTCGTCAACGTTACCGTGGACACGATCAGCCAGATCCAGTCGCACCTGCTCGCGCACCAGTATGGCGACCTGATCAAGAAGGCCAAGCTGAAGGGCCGGATGCGCTGACGTTATGCTCAGACCAAAGTCTAGGCGGCAGGCATTGGCCTGTGCCGCATCATGAGCTAGCGATTGGTGACACACTGAAGTGCGTTGATTCTGGGGAGTTGGGGCGTTGAACATCATCCTGCTGGGGCCGCCGGGAGCGGGCAAGGGCACGCAGAGCAGCCTGCTGGTCGAGCATCACGGAATGCGCCAGCTGTCCACCGGCGACATGCTGCGCGCTGCGGTCAAGGCGGAAACGCCCGTTGGCCTGCAGGCCAAAGCGGTGATGGAACGCGGCGAGCTGGTCTCCGACGAGATCGTCTCCGCCCTGATCGACGCCGAACTGACCGCGATGGGCGATGATGTCGGCGCGATCTTCGACGGCTATCCGCGCACGGTGGCACAGGCGGAATCGCTCGACGGCATTCTGGCCGGGCACGACCGGTCGCTCGACCATGTGATCGAGCTGGTCGTCGATGAAGAGGCGCTGGTCGACCGCGTCACCGGTCGCTTCACCTGCGCCAAATGCGGCGAGGGCTATCACGACCGCCACAAGCAGCCCGCAACCGAAGGCGTGTGCGACAAGTGCGGCTCGACCGAGTTCAAGCGCCGCGCCGACGATAACGAGGAAACCGTGCGGACCCGCATGGCCGAATATCGCGCCAAGACCGCGCCGATCCTGCCGTTCTACGAAGACCGCGGCATCGTCACCCGGATCGACGGGATGGCCGATATCGACGAAGTGACGACCGCGATCGAGAAAGTCCTGGCGGGCTGACGCCTTCCGGCAGCACTTCTGCAGACCCGCGCCGGACGTATCCTTGGGGTCGGACCGGCGAGGAGTAGGCAATGCGGACCATCATGCGGACAATCCTGAGTGCAGCGGCAGTGTTGATGCTGGCGAGCGCGCCGGCCCAGGCCGAAATCATCGACAGCGCCGGCGGCGGTTTTGCCACGAGCCATTCGGCGATCGTCGCCGCCGACCGTGACACGGTCTGGGAAAAGCTGGTTCATCCCGAAGGCTGGTGGAGCCACACCTGGTCGAACGACAGCGCCAACCTAGCACTCGATGCGCGGGCGGGCGGGTGCATGTGCGAAACCATTCCGGGCGTTGACGGCTATCCCGATGGTTCGGTCGAGCATATGCGCGTCGTGGCGGTGTTTCCCGCCGCCATGCTGCGGATGGTCGGCGCGCTCGGCCCGCTGCAATCGGAGGGGCTGACCGGCACGCTGACCGTGACCTTGACCGATCAGGCGATCGGCACAGGGATCGTCTGGCATTACGTCATTGGCGGGCAGAGCCGCATGCCGCTCGACCAGCTGGCTCCGGCTGTCGATGCGGTCCAGCTCGAATTCCTGAACGGGCTGGTCGAAGCGCTTGGCGGGCGGATCGACAGCCCGCTGGAATCGCCTGCGTCCCCCGAGGAATAAGGGGTAATCCTGGCCTGCGTTTTGACCTCGGCGGCGCTTGCCGGTATAAGCGTCGTCACAGGGTCGCGGAAAAAGGGACGTGAGGATCGCCTCACGGCTCCTTTGTGTGCTTGACGAAGGCGGCGAATCGCCCTACTTGCGCCCTTCATTCGTGTAATCGAGGGATCCCGGCAGGTGTCTGCGTCGCAGCTTCACCTATCCGGCGATTTTGCTTTGCAGTCTGGGCTGTGAAACATTTGCCTTCGGTTTCATGTGGTTATTCAGCGATGAGATAGGGCGCGGCCACGGCCAGGCCCTGTGGAGCATGGAGATACAATGGCTCGTATTGCCGGGGTAAACATCCCCACCAACAAGCGCGTTATCATTGCGCTGACCTATATTCACGGAATCGGCCCCACCACCGCGAAGAAGATCACCGACAAGCTCGGGATCGAGGCTTCGCGCCGCGTGCAGGACCTGACCGACGCCGAAGTGCTGCAGATCCGCGAGACGATCGACGCCGACTATTCCGTGGAAGGCGACCTGCGTCGCGACACCGCGATGAACATCAAGCGCCTGATGGACCTCGCCTGCTATCGCGGCCTGCGTCACCGCAAGGGCCTGCCCGTTCGCGGCCAGCGCACCCACACCAACGCCCGTACCCGCAAGGGCAAGGCCAAGCCGATCGCCGGGAAGAAGAAGTAAGCCGGGCCTGACCCAGCAGCTTTTCTTCCACACACGAGGACAGGACAAGACACCATGGCACGTGAACCCGGCCGTATCCGGCGCAGAGAGCGCAAGAACATCACCAGCGGCGTCGCGCATGTGAACGCCAGCTTCAACAACACGATGATCACCATCACCGATGCCCAGGGCAATGCGATCAGCTGGTCGTCCGCCGGCATGATGGGCTTCAAGGGCAGCCGCAAGTCGACTCCCTATGCCGCCCAGGTCGCCGCCGACGATGCCGGCAAGAAGGCCGCCGAACACGGCGTCCGTACGCTGGAAGTCGAGATCAAGGGCCCGGGCTCGGGCCGCGAAAGCGCGCTTCGTGCCCTGCAGGCGGTGGGTTTCACCATCACCTCGATCCGTGACGTTACGCCGATCCCGCACAACGGCGTGAGGCCGTCCAAGCGTCGCCGCGTCTGATCGAATGAAATCGCGCGGTGGGCGCCAGCCTTCCGCAGACAGTCACTCGCATCGGCCGCGGCGTCCCAGACGCTCCGCGGCCTTTGCAGTCAGAATTAACACCCGAACCAACCAGGGGAAGTCCATGTCCGTCAATCTGAAGAACTGGCAGGAACTCAAGAAGCCCAACAGCCTCGAAGTGAAGGACGGTAGCGACAAGAAGCGCAAGGCTACCTTCGTCGCCGAACCGCTCGAGCGCGGCTACGGCCTGACGCTGGGCAACGCGCTGCGCCGCGTCCTCCTTGCCAGCCTTCAAGGGGCCGCGATCACCTCGATCAAGATCGAGAACGTGCTGCACGAATTCAGCTCGCTCGCGGGCGTGCGCGAGGACGTGACCGACATCGTCCTCAACGTGAAGCAGATCGCGCTCAAGATGGAAGGCGAAGGCCCCAAGCGCCTGCAGCTGTCCGTCACCGGCCCGGCCGAGGTCAAGGCCGGCGACATCGCCGTGTCGGGCGACATCCAGGTGATGAACCCGGATCTGGTCATCTGCCACCTCGACGAGGGTGCGACGCTGAACATGGAACTGACCGCCGATACCGGCAAGGGCTACTCGCCCGCGGTCCAGAACCGTCCGGTCGACGCGCCGATCGGCCTGATCCCGATCGACTCGCTCTACTCGCCGGTCAAGCAGGTCAGCTACAAGGTCGAGAACGCCCGCGTCGGGCAGGAGCTCGACTATGACAAGCTGTCGCTGACCATCGAGACCGACGGCACTGTCACCCCCGAGGATGCGGTGGCCTATGCCGCGCGCATCCTGCAGGACCAGCTGACCCTGTTCGTCCACTTCGAGGACGGTGTGCCGCAGCCGCAGAGCGCGATGATCGGCCATGCTGCTGCGCTTGAGGAATCGGACACCAACCAGCTCAACCGTTACCTGCTCAAGAAGGTCGACGAGTTGGAACTGTCGGTGCGTTCAGCCAATTGCCTCAAGAACGACAACATCATCTATATCGGCGATCTGGTCCAGAAGACCGAGGCCGAGATGCTGCGCACGCCGAATTTCGGCCGCAAGTCGCTCAACGAGATCAAGGAAGTGCTCTCCAGCATGGGCTTGCGCCTGGGCATGGACATCCCCGGATGGCCGCCGGAGAACATCGAGGAAATGGCCAAGAAGCTAGAGCAGGAATTGCTCGGCTAGTTATTTGGGTGCGGATCGAACATCCGTTCGATCCTTGCGGCACCGGCCCGCTCCCCCTCCCAGCCTCCCGATATTTTCGGGTAACCATCGGGAGGCTGGGAGGGGGAGACGGGCTGGCACCGAACCCGACCGTCAGGTCGAAAAAGGGGAAGGGCAGACCCCTGATCTGCCAGCACTGGGCTACCTTGCACGGGCCCTTTTCGAACGGAGTGCCGATCCATTCAGGGAAAGTGGGAACCGGTTTCCCGCCCGGAATGGTCGGCCAAAGGAGTAAGATACAATGCGTCATGGTATTCACGGCCGTAAGCTGAGCCGCAAGTCGGGCCACCGCAAGGCGCTGTTCCGCAACATGGCGGCGGCGCTGATCAAGCACGAGCAGATCACCACCACCAATGCCAAGGCCAAGGAACTGCGCCCCTATGTCGAGAAGCTGATCACGCTGGCGAAGCGTGGCGGCCTGTCGAACCGTCGTCTCGCCATGAGCCGTCTCGGCGACGAAACCCAGCTCAAGAAGCTGTTCGACGTTCTCGCTGACCGCTACTCGGACCGCGAAGGCGGCTATTGCCGCATCATCAAGGCCGGCATCCGCGCCAGCGACGCCGTTCCGATCGCGATCATCGAGCTGGTCGACCGCGACGTCGAGGCCAAGGGCCAGGATTCGGGCCCGGTCATGACCGAGGACGAATACGAGGATGCCACCGTTTGATCAGGGCCGCCTGATTGGGGCGCACTTCCAGAAACACTGAATTGGGCCGGGCGGAGCAATCCTCGCGGCCTTTTTCATGGCTGACGCTTTCGTTCATAAAAAGATACCTATTTATGAACGCCGCCTAACGGGCGAGTTCAGCCACGCCTCACGGCGGAGAGTCTAAACCTCTTCTGACAGGTGGCTATCACGCCATCTGCCGAGAAGGAGTTGGACCATGACATCCATTACCAAAGCTCTGGCCAAGGGTACGATCGGCACTGTCGCGGCTGGCGCGATGGCGATGGCCTCGGCCAGCCCGGCATTCGCCAGTGACCGCCATCGCGACCGCGGGATCGACGGCAAGGATATTCTCGCCGGGGCGATTGTGCTCGGCGGGATCGCTGCTGTTGCCGCCGCCGCCTCTTCGGGTCGTGACCGCGACCGCCATCACGACCGCCGCTATCGCGGCTATGACGACCGCTATTACGGCCATCGTGGCCGTTACGGCGTGAGCGAGCGCGAAGCCGTCAACATGTGCATCCGCGCTGCCGAGCGCACCGCGCAGCGTTATGGCGGCACCCGGGCCGAGGTCTACGACATCCGCGATGTCGACCGCGAACGGCGCGGCTTTGAGGTCAAGGGCCGGATCGCCGTGCGCGAGGGCTATGGCAGCCGCTACAACGATCGCTGGGGCTATGACCGGCGCGGCTATGACCGCAGGGGCCGCAACTATCGCAATGGCGATGGCTGGGACGAAGGCCGCTTCACTTGCGACGTGCGCCGGGGCCGGGTGGTCGATATCGACTTCAAGGGCATCCGTGGACTTTGATCCTGTTTCAGCAAGCTGAAACATGTGCGGCTCCGGCCCGCTCCCGTCCCGAAGATCACGAAAGCGTCCGGGGGACGCTTTCGCCGAGGGGGCCGACCTCCCAAAACATGCCCTGTCGGGAGGCCCGCGAGGGGGAGTGGGCTGGCGCCGCCTCCACGCGAGTGGAGCATACCCATGCCGGTTCAGGCTCATGCAAGCCTGGGCCGGCTAGCTTTTTGAAATCCGGGCGAAACGATTCGCCTGCTGCCAAATCGATCTGTGGGACGGATCTCGGGGACAATCGCCATGGCACTGAATCTTAGAAAATTTCCCATCGCAGCGAGCCTGCTGGCCGCTTCGTCCATGGCCGCGACTCCGGCCACTGCCGCGGCGCTTCCGCAGGCGGTGCCACAGCAGGTTGCCGCACCCGAACGCGATGCCGGTGTACTCAATTACGACCGGCGCTGGCGCGGCTATCGCGACTATCGTGGTTACCGGGGCTATCGTCGCCATCGCGGGCCCGATGCGGGCGACGTGATTGCGGGCGTGCTGGTGCTCGGCACGATTGCCGCCATCGCCTCCTCTGCTTCGAAGAACCGGCGCGACCGCGACTATCGCGACCGCTATCCCAACCGCGCCGATTACGACCGCCGCGACAATCGCCGCTATGACGATCGTCGGGGCATCGAGGGCGCGGTCGATATGTGCGTCAACGAGATCGAACGTGGCCGCGACCGGGTCGAGACGGTCGACAATGCCACGCGCGACGGCAGCGGCTGGCGCATCAGCGGCGAACTCAGCTCGGGCGAGGGCTATTCGTGCCGGATCGACAATGACGGTCGCCTGCGGAACCTCTCGATCCGCGAGGATTTCGTCGCCCGCTATGATGAGCGCGACGCGGATGGCGCAGAATACCTCGCTTCCGGCGGCCGCTATGCCGTTGGCGAACGCGGTCAGCAGTGGAGCGATGAGGCCTATGCCCGCGCCCGCTCCGCGCAGGGTGACAATGCCGATGTCCGCTACGACTATCGCGAGGCGGCGCCTGCCGCCGACGATGCGCCGCAGCCCGCCTATCCGGGTGGCCCGTTGCCGGGCGAGGAGCAGCAGCAACAGGACGCCCCGAGCGATAGCGGCGACGATGGTCGCTACACGATGGCCATCTAGGCCCTTCTAGACCCTCACTCGCGCCTTGCGCCGCCGAAACATCAGCACGCAGCCGAGCAGCGAGCCGATTGCGCCCAGCGCAGCAAAGACGATCAGCGTCGGGTGGTTGAAGTCCTCACGCGTCTGCAGGTCCATGATGTGCAGGCCCCACATGAAGTCATAGACCCGCCACCAGCTCGTCCGCAGCGCCAGCACCTCGCCGGTCTGGCGATGGACATAGACGTTCGTCCCATCGGCGAAATGCACCTGCCAGGCGGGCACGGGCGCACGGAAGTCGGTCGGCGGGTCCTGCGGGTCGATCAGCCGGACATTCTCCAGCGCGGCCCCGCCGGTATAGCCGGCCTCGGCAATCGCGCGCACCGCATCCTCGTCGGGTGGTGCGACCAGCTGGCCGTCCTCGGGTGAGTAGCGCGCCCGCTGGCCATCTTCATGCACCACGACCCAGCCGGGGCCATCGGGGAAATTGAGCAGCGTCACGCTGCGCGCCGCGCCTTCCAGATGCAGCGTGGCGGTTTCCCCTGCGGGGATAAGTGGGGCCTCGGCGCGCAGGTGCTCACCTCGCACGGTTTCGATGGGCTGGATAATCATCACCAGCCCGCTGACGGTCCACATCAGGATCGGGATCCCGACCAGCCAGCCCAGCCAGATATGCCATTTGGCGAAACGGCGCATGATTTGCAGACGCATTCCCGGCGCTCCTATTCGGTCGCGAACAGTTTGGAGCGATCGGCGAAACCCTTCATCTCGATGGCATTGCCGCTGGGGTCGTAAAAGAACATCGTCGCCTGTTCGCCGGGCTGCCCCTTGAAGCGGATATAGGGCTCGATCACGAAGTCGGTGCCAGCGGCCGTCAGCCGGTCGGCGAGCGCCTGCCATTCTTCCATCGACAACACGACGCCGAAATGCGGGACCGGCACGCCATGGCCATCTACCGGATTGCTCGCTGTGTCTCGCTTGTCGCAACCGGGCACGAGATGGGCGACGATCTGGTGGCCGAAAAAATCGAAATCGACCCATTCCTCGCTGCTGCGCCCCTCGGGGCAGCCCATGACGCCGCCCCAGAAGGCACGTGCTGCACCGGGAAGGCAAGGTGGAAGGGCGACAGGCTCATATGCGCGGCTTTCTGTGCAGGCCGAGGGCGAGGGCGAAGCCGAGGATGGGCGCTGCGCCATAGCCGATCAAGGGGGTTGGGTAATGCGTCATCAGCGCCGTTATCGCGAAGCCGAACAGCGCGCCCGCCAGCCCGAAGCGCTCGGGTCGCGGCAGCGGCGCGGCGAAGACGATCAGCAGGAAGCTGGCGAGAAGGGAGAGGGCGAGAATGGCGGCGAGGGCCAGATTGGTCATGGCCGCGTCGACCAGCACGCGCTCGACAAACGGCTCGGGCGGCAGTTCGCCAGCCAGGTTCATCCCGATGCTGGCGAAAAAGCCGATGATCGCGACCAGCCCCATGCGCCAGTCGCGTGTGATATGGTGCAGGCCCACGGCGGCGAAAGTGAGGGCAAAGCCGCTAGCCGCATCGGGTTGGAACAGCAGGATCGCCAGCGCCGCCAGCAGCAGGGCATAGCCATGCCGCTCCTCGCGCGCGGCGAGCAGCGTCAGCGCCGGAAGCGTGAGCATCCCGCTGTGGAGCATGACCGGCCCCAACGGCAGCCAGCGCGCCACCGGGTCGCCGGTGATCGAGTTAAGGACCGGCCCGGTAACGACCGGTACCACCAGTAGCGCGAGCAGCACGCCCGCCATGATCCGGCGGTCGAGCGCGGTGGCGGGCGCAATGCCGTAGACGATCCATGCCAGCCCGGCGGCCAGCGCGGCGAGGTTGACCAGCGGATAAGGCGACGGGGCCCCAGCCAGCGCCATGCAGATGGCGCCGGTCAGGACGGGAATGGCCAGCGCGAGCAGGGCAGGCAGCCGCTCGCGCATATTAGGCCGCGTGGACAAATTCCGTGTGGTCACGGCCGGTGGCGAAAAACCGTCAGTTCAAGGAGCGAGAACGAAGAACATGTGGGCATATTCGAGGACGAGAGACGCTGAAGTGACGGTTTTTCGTCCGGCCCCTGCCGGGGTTCGGCCCTGCGGGGCGCTGACATCGTCGGTCGGGCTTGAAAGAGGCCCACTCTGTCATCGCCCTCACTTCTTGTCAGCACCCCGCAGGAGCCAAACCGTGGCTCACGCGGAATTTGTCCACGCGGCCTAGGCATCAGATGTGGATCGGCTTGCCCTGGACCGCCATCGCCGCTTCCTTGATCGCCTCGGAATGCGTCGGGTGGGCGTGGCAGGTATAGGCGATATCCTCGCTGGTGGCGCCGAACTCCATCGCCTGCGCCGCCTGTGCGATCATCGTGCCCGCCACACTGGCGATGCACCATACGCCGAGCACGCGGTCGGTCTCGGCATCGGCGATCACCTTCACCGAGCCATCGGGCTCGTGATTGGTCTTGGCGCGGCTGTTGGCGAGCATCGGGAACTTGCCGACCTTCACGTCATAGCCCGCTTCCTTCGCGGCGGCTTCGGTCATGCCGACACCGGCGATTTCGGGCCAGGTGTAGACCACCGAGGGGATCACGTCGTGATTGACGATGCCCACCTGTCCGGCGATCCATTCGGCGACGGCAATGCCTTCGTCTTCGGCCTTGTGCGCGAGCATCGGGCCGGGGATGCAGTCGCCGATGGCGCGCACGCCGTCGACCTTGGTGCGGAACTCTCCATCGACCTCGATCTGGCCGCGTTGGTTCAGCTCCAGCCCGATCGCGTCGAGACCGAGGCCATCGGTATTGGGACGCCGTCCGATGGAAACGAGCACGCAATCGGCTTCCAGCGTTTCCGCATCACCGCCCTTGGCGGGTTCGAGCGTCAGCGTGGCCTTCTTGCCCTTGACGGTGCAGCCGGTGACCTTGGTGCCGAGCTTGAAGGTGACGCCCTGCTTCTTGAAGACGCGGTTCGCTTCCTTGCGGATGTCCTCGTCCATGCCGGGCAGGATCTGGTCGAGGAATTCGACGCAGGTGACTTCGGCACCCAGGCGGCGCCACACGCTGCCCAGTTCCAGACCGATCACGCCGCCGCCGATGACGACCATTTTCCTGGGCACGGCGGCGAGTTCAAGCGCGCCGGTCGAATCGACCACGATACCCTTGGCATTGTCGACCTCGACACCCGGCAGCGGGGTGACCGAGGAGCCGGTGGCGATGACCACCTCTTTCGCGGTGACCTTTTCGCCGGCGACGTCTACCGTATGCGCGTCGACGAAGGTGGCGTGGCCCTTCTTCCAGTCGACCTTGTTCTTCTTGAACAGATATTCGATGCCGCCGGTCAGTTGCTTGACCGCGTCGGTCCGCTGGCCGTGCATCGCGCCGAGGTTCAGCTTCGGGGTGACCTCGACGCCCATCTTGGCCATCGACCCGCCCGCCGCCGCGTCGAAATATTCGGACGCATGCAGCATCGCCTTCGAGGGGATGCAGCCGACATTGAGGCAGGTGCCGCCCAGCGTCTCGCGGCTTTCCGCGCAGGCGACCTTCAGGCCCAGCTGCGCGGCGCGGATCGCGGCGACATAGCCCCCCGGGCCAGCACCGATAACAAGGACGTCGTACTGATATTCTGCCATACAATTCGTCATCCCAGCGAAAGCTGGGATCTCCCTCAGCTAGGTCGCACCTTGTGGCACGAGACCCCAGCCTGCGCTGGGGTGACGGAAAACTTACAAGTCGATCAGCATCCGCATCGGATCTTCGATCGCTTCCTTCATGATCTTGAGCGCGGTCACCGCTTCGCGACCATCGATGATGCGGTGGTCGTAGGAGAGCGCGATATACATCATCGGCCGGACCACGACCTCGCCCTTCACGACGACCGGGCGGTCCTCGATCCGGTGCAGGCCGAGCACGGCGGACTGCGGCGGGTTGATGATCGGCGTCGACATCAGCGAGCCGAACACACCGCCATTGGAGATGGTGAAAGTGCCGCCCTTCATGTCTTCCATGGTCAGCGTGCCTTCCTTCGCCTTCTTGCCGAAATTGGCGATCGCCATTTCGACTTCGGCAAAGCTCATGCTCTCGACATTGCGGACCACCGGCACGACCAGCCCGTTGGGCGCGCTGACCGCGACCGAGAGATCGACGAAATCGTGGTAGAGGATCTCGTCGCCTTCGACCTGCGCGTTGACCGAAGGCACGTCCTTCAGCGCCAGGCAGGCGGCCTTGGCGAAGAACGACATGAAGCCCAGCTTGATGCCGTGCTTCTTGGCGAACAGGTCCTTGTAGGCCTCGCGCGCCTCGATGACGGCGGTCATGTCAACGTCGTTGAAGGTGGTGAGGAGGGCAGCGGTGTCC
>CAYOSE010000066.1:0-15403 GCA_964406535.1 uncultured Sphingomonadaceae bacterium | reverse complement strand
GCAAGGCAATCGTCAGGTACAGCGGCACCATCAGCGCCGCCGACAGCAGCACACCCGGCATCCGCAGATCACCAAGATACAACTCCTTCGCCAACGCAAAGACGCCCAGGAGGACAACAATGTCGACGATCGCCAGCAAGGAATACATGCAAATCCGCCAGGCCTCGAGCGAAGGGGCCAGCCCATTCTTGGGCAAAGGCGAAAACACGCCGGGACGGATCAACTCGCAGGTCCCCAAGTCTTTCCGCGAGGCCGCACCAGCTATCAGCCCGCCCGCGCTATTATGGCGCGGCAGTTTGGAAGTCGGTCCACCGTAGACAGAGACTCGCGCGTCCAAAATTTGTCCTTCACTCAAGCCTTCAAGGAATCATCCCGCAAGTTCTCGACCATATTCCAGGAGCTTACAACCCACCCAGAATTGCCAAAAACGAGAATGATTCATGAGGTTTAACGTAGACCACAGGGCAGAGGCCATCGTCACTGACCATTTCGAGTTAGCCCGATCGGAAGGGCGCAACCGGTCCGGTGAACAGAACACCGCCCCCGATTGCGCCAACTCCTAAGAACCTTCGCGATCAAAAGCAGGCAAGGAAAAACCTGAATATCAATCACTATGTTGCGTTAACCAAATAACTTAAATAAAATAATTTACCATTTAAATATGGGCATTTTTCTTATTTATTTAATGCCGGACGCCATGTTTCCGAGACGCTTTAAAGGTGGGGCTAAAAGGCTCAAAATGACTAAGCACTTTTACCTAATTGACCCATCCGCACTTTGATTCAATTCTGATCTAATGAAACAGGCTTTAGCATCCTTCGGTTTGGCGTGGTGCACGACCGTCCTCATGGTGATGTGGGCGTTTACGTTCATTTTGATCGCGCCCGGCATGCTCATCCGCGAGGGTCTTGAGAAAGCGCCGAAATAGGGCCCGATTGCCTTGCTCGGAACTCGCGGCCAGCGGCACAGCGCCGCAGGCCTTGCCCGAGACCGAGCCCGCCCCGCCCCGCCTTGGCCCAACCGACTGCATCGCGCAGATCGTCGGCAGGACCAAGGTGCGGTGCCAAGGGACCATCTTTTCGCCGGACAATAATGAGCTATTCAGCCGGCCTGTCCGCTCGTCGATGGTTCGGTCGGCTGTTGCCCGCGTTTGCCTGAACTACCTGACTCACCCTCATCGCTCGCCGGGCAGCACAACGAAACCGGCGAGATGCATCACGCCGCCAGGTCTTTTGGGGCTATCTGCTGCGCCGGATTGCGCTATATTGCAGCGCACCATCTGATTCTTTCCGTGCATTGCAACTCAAGGGCTTAGGCTACTTGCCTTATGCATCAATAACCGTCAGCTTCTGGTCCGGCACAGAATCCTCACAAGGCTCGTAAATTGATTCACGAAAGCGATTACGTTCGTAAAGCCGAGCAGCAGACCGATTTTGGCTCCGCTGCCTCGAGCAGCGCGGAGGAATCACGTTACCTTATTGACTTTCGGGTAATCGGCAGAGCCATCGCACGGCGAAAGTTCGCCCTTCTTCTCGCGCTGATGGCGGTATTGGCGACCGTCGGAGCCATCTTCGCCTTAAGCGACAAAAGCTACGATGCGATCTCGCTGGTTGGCCTGGAGCGCAAGCCTGAACAGGTCGTCAATACGCCCGGCGACGCGAACTCGAACCTGCCGATCGACATGCCTTCGGTCGATACCGAGGTGACGATATTAACCTCCCCGTCCGTCATCCGCGCTGCGGTCGAGCGCCATAAGCTCCACGAAGATGAAGCTTTCGTCTCGGCAGCAACCGGCGGCGACAAATCTGCGCCAATCTCGGTCGGGGAGGCCGCAGACCGGATCATCACCAAACTGACGGCGCAACGACAAGGCGCCTCATATGTGATCGAAACGATTTACACCTCACGCGATCCGGAAATTGCCGCCCAAGTGACCAACGCCGTCGTTGACGCCTATATCAATCGGCAAGTCGCCTCGGTCGAATCGGGAAGATCCGCCGATATTTCGGTACTGGAACAGAGGCTGGAGAGCCTGCGCAGCGATGTGCTCGAAGCCGAGAGCGCTGTGGCGCGCTACAAGGCATCCAACAGCCTCGTAACAATCGGCAATGAAGGCACTTCGGTCCAGGACGAGATCGGGAATCTCAACACGCAACTCGCAGAGGCCAGGGCCGAGCTGGCCGTTGCTCAGGGGCAGGCCAGCGCAAACAGCAGCGATTCCGGGTCGATGGTCGGCAATTCGGACATCGTGCGTAGCTTGCGGCTCGACGAGGCCCGGCAATCCACTGAACTTGCACGGCTGTCTGAACGTTACGGGCCAACGCATCCCGAACGCATCGAAGTGGCGACGCAGCTCGCCTCGACCCGCGCAGCACTTGCCCGTGAGACGGCGCGTACACAGCAGGGGATCGCCAACGACGTTGCGATTGCCCAGAATCGGGTGAATGCGCTTCAGGCAGCGCTGAACCGGGCCCAGGGGAGACTGGTCGCCGGCAGCAATGCATCGGTGCGCCTGAATGAGCTGGAGCGAATTGCACAAAGCTCGCGCGATCTCTATCAGGTTTTCCTCGAGCGTTACCGCAGCGAAGTGGCGACTTCAGGCACTGAGAAAAGCCGTGCCTATGTCATTTCCCGAGCGGCCACTCCGCAGCTTCCGTCGTCGCCCAATCCGATCTTGTTCGGCCTGATCGCGCTGCTCGGTTCGATCGCCCTCGGCGGCGGAACTGTCTTCGCCCTGGAATCGCGCGAAAAGGGCGTGATGGTGCGCGAGGATGCAGAGCGCTATTTTGGCATCCCTGTGATCGCGGCAATCCCTGACCTGTCAACGGTGAAGGATGTTCCCTTCGAGGGCGGGACGACCTTGGGTATCGCCAGCTATGTCGTCGACAATGACGGGTCCGTCTTCAACGAGGCTTTCCGAAGCATACGAACAGCGCTCAAGATCGGGCAGCCCAACCCGCTGGCCAAGACGGTCGTCATAACGTCAACGGCGCCGGACGAAGGCAAGACGACCACTGCCATCTGCCTCGCACGCACATCGGCGATGGCCGGTATGCGAACATTGCTGATAGATGCCGACACCCGGCGCACCGCGACCAGCAGGATACTGTCAGGGTCAGCAGGGCATGGGTTACTCGATGTACTCGATGGCAGCGCCATGATCGATGACGTTCTGCTTCAGGATGAAATCACGGGCATGCAATTGTTGCCCCAAAAGATACGCAAGACACCGAATTTCGACGCCCTGCAAAGCACTGGCATGCAGGAACTGCTCGATCAGTTGAAGGCGCGTTACGATCTGGTGGTAATCGATGCGGCGCCGGTGCTCCCGGTCGCTGAGACAAAGGCGCTGGCTGCCATGGCTGACGCCACACTTCTCGCGGTTCGCTGGCGGCACACCAGAATAAAAAGCGTCCAGATGACGGTTCAGCAATTGCGCCGGGCCGGAGCCAATCTTGTCGGCACGCTAATGACGCAGGTCAATCTGCGCGCAAAGTCCATGCTTCGCGAGGATGAAATCTATTATCGGCCTTACTATCAGCGCGAGGAGCAAGGGTAATCCGCTGACGATCCGGGGCTAAATTTCGCTCAGTTGCGTTGCATCGATGGTTTCCCCATTGCCTGATAACGTTCACCTGCAATAGAATGCTGCACTGCAGCATTTTTGGTTAATAGTCGTCGGTGCATGTCAAATCCTTCCCATCTGAACGATGACCCCGGCGCGCGGATGCCTGCGGAGAACGAGCTTGCTCACCAGTCCGAAGGCGATATCGGGGGCGTCCGATCGATTGGCCGTATGATTGCACCGATACTGGCGGGGGCCTTGCTCGTGCTGGCGCTGGCGGGCCAATCTGGTCGGTTCATTCCCACCCTCGATCCCGCCAACGCCCTGGCTCCCGCCGTATTTATCCTGTCCCTGGTCGTGTTTATCGTGGGCTGGAAATATGCTCGCATCGCCTCGACCCTGGCCGCGCTATCATTGATTGCCACCGGCGAAAGAGTGCTGCCGGTCTGGGGGGAAAAACCAGCAAGCGCCAGCGATCCGGCGGGGCACGGCATTACGTTGCTCACTTTGAATGCCTGGCAGCATCACGATGATCCCGAGCAAGCGGCCAGAGCGCTGACCGCCAGCGGTGCCGACATCGTGCTCCTGCAGGAAGCAGGACCGGTGCTCCACATTCAGGATAAGCGCCTGCTCGCCGCCTATCCATTCCGTTCCGATTGTCCGGAAAACTGCGATCTCGCAATTCTCTCAAAGCTTCCTGTCAGTGATTTTCGTTACCGGCTGCGAGACGGCGATGGCCAGTGGGTGGGCCCGCGCGTGGTTTTTGCAGATCTGTTGCCGGAAACCGGCAGGCCTTCGATGACGGTAGCTTCAATCCATATCGACCGGGTTTCGCAGGGCGGCAGTAGCCGACCTGCCCTCGCCGGTCGGCTGGCTGAATTGTTCACCGAGATGGATCGAGATAATCTGGTGATTGGCGGCGACTTCAATATGACCCCGTACAGCTTCGCCTACCAGAATGCCGCTAAAACACTTCAACCCATTCGACGGGTCAGTGCAGGCAAAGCCAGCTTCCCCGCCCGGCTTGGGGAATACAATGCGTTACCGGTATTTGCCATCGACCACATCTTCGCCGCACCTCGCTGGCAAGCTGTCCCGATGAGCCCGGGGGAAGGGTTCGGTTCTGATCATTTGCCCATCGCAGTGCGGCTGCATGAGGTCGATACACGTTTACCGCTGTAGGCGTTTCATTCCAGCACAGTATGGCAGATCTCCTGTGCTGGTCATTTATCAGGGTTTAAGCCGCGAAAAAGGCAGGACATTCTGATGCAGAGTAACGGTCGACATTCATGTCTACTGGTGATCAACTCGCTGGCTGGCGGCGGTGCGGAACGTGTGTTCACGACGCTGGCAAGTGATCTGGCTCGCTTCAGGGACCACTGTGATTTTGCCGTGGCTCTGCTCGATAACGAAGATGTCGAGGCCTATGCACTGCCGGCCTGGATCGATGTGCATCGACTGGCCAGCAAGGGCAGCCTGTTGCCAAGCGTCGCCGGTCTTCGCAAGCTGGTGAGCAGATTGCGCCCCGATATATGCTTGTCCTTTCTGACCAGGGCCAATTTTGCAGCTGTGATAGCTTGCCGAGCACAACCGGGAAAAGCCATCATAAGCGAGCGGGTCAACACCACCGCCCATCTGTCAGGTGGTCCCAAGTCTGCAATCAGCCGCGCGCTGGTGCGCCTGCTTTATCCCCGTGCCGATGCTGTCGTGGCAGTCTCTGATGGCGTGAAGGAGACACTTTGTCGTGAATATGGCGTCGCCAGTGACCGAGTGGCGGTGATCCCCAATCCATTCGACATCGCTCGCATTGAAACGCTTGCCGCCGAGCCGCCGCCGTTTGCTGTGTCTGACAAGGATTGGGCAACGATGGGACGTCTGGTCCCGACCAAGAACACGGCGCTGGCTATCCGCGCCTTTGTGCGGGCGCGGCCGGAAGGGCGGCTGCTCGTGCTGGGCGACGGCCCTTTGCGGCAGGAAATCGAGGATCTGATCGACCAGTCCGGCATTCGCGACCGCGTGTCGCTGTGCGGCTTCCTGGCGAACCCCTATGCTGTCGTAAGTCGTTGCGAAGGCTACATTCTACCTTCCAACGCGGAAGGTTTCCCCAATGCCATGGTCGAGGCTATGGCATTGGGAAAACCAGTTGTGGCAACCGACTGTCCATCGGGGCCTGCCGAAGTCCTGCAGGCCCGGATCACGCAGGATGAGCCAGCGTTCGGTCATGGCGGCCTGCTGGTGAAATGCGGCGACGAAAAGATGATGGCAGCTGCGATCCAGTCCATGGCGGACGAGGGTCTGCGCGAACAGCTTGGCAATGCCGCGCGCAAACGTGCCGCAGATTTCTCAGTTGAGCGGGCCACCAATGCCTTCTGGTCAGTCATCCAGAATGAACTGGCGACGCCTGGCAGCAGGTGCCCGGCATGAATGTCGCAGTCGTCGGCTTGCGGGGAATCCCTGATATCCTCGGCGGGGTCGAGGCCCATTGCGAGCAGGTGATGCCTCGCATCGTCGACGCAAACCCGGATATCTGCGTGAGGGTAATCGGCCGCACTCCCTATGTGCAACAGGACAGCGTTTACAGAGGGGTGAATGTCACCTCGGTCTACGCACCACGCGGCAAGCATCTGGAAGCCATCGTCGCGACTTTTCTTTCGATCCTCAAAGCCGCCCGCAGCGGCTGCGACATCGTGCATATCCATGCGATTGGGCCGGCATTGCTGGCGCCAATGGCGCGAATACTGGGCCTGAAGGTCGTGGTCACGCATCATGGAGAGGACTTCGAGCGCGCGAAGTGGAATACGTTCGCCAAGCTTTCGCTGAGAATCGGCGAGTGGCTGGGTGTCCATTTCGCCAACAAAGTGGTCGCGGTTTCTCCGTCGCTGCAACGCAAGCTGCACGCCAGATTTCCGAAATATGCCAGCCGGATCGCCTACATCCCCAACGGCATGACGGCGCTGCCGCACGAAGCGGCAGAAGATCAGGCCGTGCTTGACGAATTTGGCCTGCAGAAAGGCAACTTCATCCTCGTCGCAGCGCGCCTCGTGCCTGAAAAGGGCATCGACTATTTGATTGAGGCCCATCGCGCGAGCGGATCAGACAAGCGGCTGATAATCGCCGGGTCGGCGATGCACGGCTCCTCCTACTCGGAGGATTTGCTGAGTCAGGCAGCTCATGACGTGACCTTCACCGGAAACCTGCCTCGTTCCAAGCTGGCCGCACTTTATGACAACTCTGCCCTCTTCGTATTGCCGTCCTATCACGAAGGATTGCCGATTGCCGCGCTCGAAGCGCTGTCATTCGGGGCGCCTATCCTGCTAAGCGATATCGCCGCCAATACGGACCTGGGCCTGCCGGAGCGAAATTACTTTCCGGTCGGCGATGCCAAAGCGCTTGCACAGCGTTTGGGAGTAGATAGCTTCGATGATCTGAAGCCCCGGTCCTGGCAAGGGCTCGAACAATTCAACTGGGATACTGTCGCAAGTGAACTCAGCCAAATCTACCGTGAGCTCTAACGACCTGAGCAAGGTCGCAACGCGGGCACGGCTGGCAGGATTACGCAGGTGAACGGTATCACCGCGCCCAGCCTGCCGGGCTATGCACTGGCGCCCACAATCGCCGTCTATGCGATGTTGGTGATCTTTCTGGCGCTGCGTAGCCGCTCCACCTCCGGCGCCTTCGTGCTGGTCGCGGTCGCGATCAGGCTGGCCATGTCGGCCGCCCCGTCGATCTCGTTCTCATCTTCCGGACTGGGCCTGAGCTGGAATGCGCTCGCCTCATGCCTGGTGATCGGTGTCGGGGGACTGGTCATACGGCGCAGCCCCATGTTGACCTGGGGCTTGCCGCCGGTTCTGGCGCTCACGCTGGTGATCGCGATCAGCGGTTTGATCAACGACCGCCTGACCGAGAGTGTCGAGGCGATCCTGAAGTATGGTTATTTCACCGTACTGATGTTCACCGTTCACGATGCCTGCAAAGCAGAGGGTTTCGGACCGTTCCTGACCAAGCTCGCCGTTGTTCTCATGCTGCCACTGATGCTGCAGGTGGAAAGCATCGCCCTCGGTGTCGCCAAGGCGGGCGAAGGCGACGGTTCGGTTTCCTATATCGGTGGCTACAATCATGAAGCCAGCTTCTCGCTGCTATTGATGGCCGCATTGCTGGTGGTGGCCATCAACCGGCACCTTTCGATCAAGTCGCAACTTCTGGTGGCAGCCCTGTGCGTGGCCGGCGTCCTTCTGGCCAATTACCGTACCGCGATCGGCGCAATGGTCCCCATGCTGGTCGCGCTTATCCTGGTGAACGGCATGCGGAATGTCGTCAGCAACCAGCGGGTCTATGCTCTTGGCATCGCCAGTCTGGCAGTTTTGGGGATGGTCCCGATCATGCTGTCGCTTTTCGCCGAACGGTTCGAGACGCTGGCCATTTTGCTGCAAAACCCCGGCCTGCCTTTCAATGACCCCGGCACTTTTACCTATGAAGATCGGCAAGTGATGTCGGGCCGGGCTTTCATCTGGGCTGAATATATCGATATCTGGAGGGACGCCCCCGCGCTCCAGCAATTCATCGGCTTCGGCGCGGATGCCTGGGAAGAGCATTTCGCCCTGTATGCCCACAACACCCTGGTCTCGACGCTGTTCGAATACGGACTTGCCGGGGCATTGTTGATGCTGGCGCTTTGGGTGTGGATGATCATGATTGCCTGGCGTTGCGGACCGCCCATCAGTTGGGTGTTTCTCGCATCGCATTTCGGCTTCATTCTGCTCAATATGGCAACGATGCCATTCTGGATGATCGAGGGCCTGGTGTTCTATGGCATCCTGTGCGGCGCCAGCATGTACGTGCTGGATTCGCGCCAGCGAGCCAAGCCTGCTCGGCCCAGCCAAGAGATGGCCAGCCATTCGTGGCAGCCTGCTCCTCCGCTTTCCCATGATAGTGCTGGCCGCTGACAGGGAGTCCTCAATCGCTCCGCCCCGGCCCGCTTCGGACCAGTAGATTTCGCCATCCTTCCTCAGGCAGGTAACCGCCCATGCAGAAGTTCAGTTTCACAGAACTCAAGGCCTATCTCGCGGCCGATCTGTTCCGCTATGAAGGGCGAGTTTCGGCCAAGGCCTTCTGCAAGCATTTTCTGTTTACGCCCGGCTTCAATTACACGGTCTGGCTGCGCGCATGCGTATGGGCAAAGTCCGCTGGAATCCTCGGCAAGATCGTCTTTCCGTTCCTGAAATGGCGGTTGCTCCATTCGCGCTACAAATACGGCATTGCCATCGCCGAGCGCACCACTGTCGGGCCGGGCCTGTTCATCAACCGCTTCGGCGGGATTTATGTCCATCACGACGTGGTCATTGGCTGCAACGTCAACATCACACACGGCACGATGCTGGGTTACATGAACCGCGGCGCCCGTGAGGGCTCGCCGATCATCGGGAACGAGGTCTTTTTCGGATCTGGGGCCAAGGTCATTGGTAAGGTCCGGGTTGGCGACGATGCCGCGATTGGCGTCAATGCCGTGGTGACCAAGGATGTGCCCGACAACGGCGTTGCGGTGGGACTGCCGGCGAAGGTCATCGGTACTGACGGATCGGAAGGCTACATCAACCGAAAGGCCAGCCCCGAGATGATCGCCCGCACCGGCTGGTCAGGCCTTACCGCGAAAATGGAAGACTGAACTGGCCGCAGCCAGCGCGATATGGCGCCAGTCGGCCGCCGCGCGCCAGTTCAGGGCCTTAATGAAGGCCAGCGGTACTGGCCGTTTCTTGCCGAGCCGATAACGAATATAGAGGCCGAGCTCCTGGCTTTTCAGGCGGCGCAGCAGGGCGCTGTTGCCCCGCCCCTCCTCCACCAGCCGGTCAATCGTCGCGGTGATCGCCGGCAATTGGGCGTGCGCCGCCGAATTGGAGACCCGGTTGACCGTGTCCTGATAGAAATTCGCGGTCGCTTGCGGGCTGAACCGGCTTTGCGTGGCGGCAATGATCCGCAGCCACATATCCTTGTCCCCGCCGCGCGTGATCCCCTGCTCGCGAAAAGGGCCCACCTGCTGCAACACGTCGCGGCGCACGGCGATGGCGCCCGTCCATAGCGGGCAACGGCGCGCGGCAAGCCAGGCCGCGACGATGTCGTCCGCGCCAAGATCCCGGTCGACCAGCATCGCTGCCTGTCGTTTCGTCGGGAAGACCGAACCGTCAGGAAGAATTCGATGCGCGGTGAAGACACATCCCGTGGCTTCGCCGATCTGGTCAGCGATTATGGCCAGATGGTCAGGTTCCCACCGATCGTCGGCATCGAGAAAAGCGATCCATTCACCGCTGGCCGCTGCAATCCCTGCATTGCGCGCGGCATAACCACCCGGACCCGGCGTATCGCGCGCGATCATGCGAATTTGGCTGTCATCCAGTGCGCGCACCTGGGCCGGACCGTCATCGCTGGAGACATCATCGATCACGATAATCTCATGCGCCGGATAGGACTGATCCAGCACGCTGTTCACCGCGCGCAGGACATGCGGCCCCTTGTTATGGAGCGGGATCACGACAGTGAAGCGTACCGACCCCGGCCTCTCGGCATCAGGCATCGTCAGCCTTCCTCGCGCCAGCCCGCTGGCGCTTTCTGTCGCGCCGCTCCATGACCTTGCGGCGAAATTCCTGACTGACCGGCATCGGGAACATCTTCATCGCCCTGACCCGCGCATAATAGCCAAGCCCGCCGCCAAGCGTCAGGCCCCGGACCATCTCGTCATTGATCGTATCGCCATCCTTCCAGGCTTTCAGGACATATTGAAATATCTCGCGATTGGCGATCCTCTGCAGGCGCCGGGCGATTTCCGGGGGCTCGGTCGCCAGCCGCTGGTCAATCGTGTCCATCAGGCCCACACGGAAATCGAATTTCACGCTGCGGGTGATCATGTTGTCGCTGTCCTTGTGGTAGAAGGCGGTCGGCTTCCCGCTATAGGCGCTGGGCCCTGCCAATACGGTCCGCAGCCACAGGTCGCGGTCACCGCCGCGCCGCATCCGCCCCACCGGAAACATGCCGACATCCAGCAGGGTCTGCCGCCGGATCGCCACCGCCCCGGTCCAGAACGGGCAGCCCCCCGCCAGCCATTTGTCGAGCATGTCGAGCGTATCGAAGCAGCCTTGCGGATACCCGGCGCGGGTAAACCAGTCCGCCAGATCCAGCGTTTTGGTCAGGATGCGATAGCCGCTAAAGGCGCTGACGGCCTGGCCATCGGCCTTGCGGATCGCATCCGCCAGCCCCTCCAGATGATCGGGTTCCCAGCTGTCATCCGCATCGAGAAAGGCGATCCATTCCGATCTGGCGGTCTCGATTCCCAGATTGCGCGCCGCATAGCCGCCCCGCCCCGGCTCATCACGGCGCAGCGTCACGATGGGGGCATCGATTTTGGCAATCTCGGCCATGGACCCATCCGTCGATGCATCGTCAATGGCGATGATCTCATGCGCGGGGCAGGTTTGCGCCAGCGCCGAAAGCACCGAACGGGCCACATGCCGCTCCTTGTTGTGAACGGGAATAACGACCGAGAACTTTACGTCGGACACCGGACCTCCTGATTCTTGCGCGCAGTCAGGCTGCATGATGCGGACACCGGCGCCAAGGGCATTATCCTGCCGGCTTGCGCGCGACCATCTTGCGATAGCGTTGCATAGCCATTTCAACCAGCTCTCCAAAGGTGCGTCGCCCCGAAGCCGTCAGGGCCACAACTCCCCAATAGAAAGCACATGATGCGCTCGCCATGGCCGCCAGCATCACGATCACCGGCAGGTCAAGCGCCAGCAGGCCCTGCCGTAGCAGCAACAGCGCGCCGAGCACGACCAGCGCAGCGACACCGTAGGCGAAGCCCACTTTGACAAGATCGCCGGTACGAACGGGCCCCTCCCGACCGACATACCACCAGACGGCCGGCATGCGGACCAGCAGGTCAGAAATCGCATAGGCCGCTGCCACGCCCACCACACCCCACGGCAATCCGGCGAAAAAGGCCATCACGCAGGTTATCGCACTGACCACACCCCATTTGGCGAACTGCCCGGTACGGCTCTGGGTGATGAACAGCCAGCCAACGGTCGCGGTCAGCGGTTGATGCAGCGCAGCCACCGAGAGCCAGACAAATATTTCCGAGGCCGCCGTCCATTGCGGGCCGAGCAGAAAAGGGATCAGTTCGTAGGCACTGGAGATGCAGAAGCACACGATCGGAATCGTCACCAGCAACAGGATCCGAATCGCGCGCAGATAGGCATGGCGATAGCGGGCCGGTTCGTCGACCAGACGCGACAGGATCGGGATCATCACACGCCCGGCCGGGCCGTTGATCTGCTGCAAGGGCATCAGCATCAGCTTGTAGGCCCGGTCGTAATAGCCAAGCGGCCCGGCGCCGATGAACCGGCCGATGATGACATTGTCGGCATTGCGGGCAAAGAAGTTGGCAAGGTTGAAACCGGTCAGCCCGCCCCCGAAGCGCAGCATTTCTACCACGCGGGCGCGCTCGCCGGGCTTCCCAGGCATCCAGCGCGTGGTCGTCCATGCCTGCACCAGCTGTACCGCGCCGGTAACGACGGTAACCGTGGCAATGGCCATGGCGCCGGGCGCGTACCATGCATGGGTAAGGCCCGCGATAACGCCGACCGCCGCTGAGATCACTTCGATCCGGCCGAGCGTGGCATAGCGCAGATCGCGGGTCAGGATCGCACGATGGACCGACGAGGTGCCGTTCATGGCCACGCCAAGTGCGATGAATTGAACCACCGGGATGACCGCATCATTGCCGTAAAATGCGGCAACAAGCGGGGCGATCAACGCGATAATGGCAGCGATGCCGACCGAGACGGCAAGGTTCAGATAGAACATCGCACTCAGCAGGGGCTTGCTGATGTCGCGCGATGTGACGATGGCCTGGGTCAGCCCCAGATCCTTCAGCAGGTTGATGATCGCAATAACCGGCGAGGTCATCGCGTAGACGCCGAAATCCTCCGGCGCGAGCAGCCGCGCCAGGACAATCGTCGAGCCGATCTGCACGAGGAATCGCGTGGCCTGCGTCGCGATCGTTACAATCGCCCCGCCAGCCGCCTTTTGCTTCAGGCTCGCTATGGGTGCTTCATCTGCTATCGGAACAGCTCCCTGCCCGGCCACTTATCGCATAATACCGATGACACACTCGACTTGGCCCCCAAAAACACTAGCGATAATTCCGCCAGTCACCACGACCCAGGAAATTCAATGCAGTACCGCTCGATCGCCGACCTCAGCCAGTCGATTGCCAACAGTGCGTGGATGGTGCCAAGCGATATCGACCTGATTGTCGGTATCCCGCGCAGCGGGCTGCTGGCCGGGTCGATCCTGGCCCTGCACCTGAACAAGCCAATCCTCGATGTCGATGCCTATCTCAAGGGCACCGACCCGCGGATCGGACGGACGTCGAAACATACACTCACCAGCACCGGCGAGACCGTCCGCAAAGTGCTGTTTGTCGATGATACCATCGCCACGGGCAGTTCGATGGCGAAGGTGCGGCAGGAAGTTGCCGCCGCGACGCTGGCTGACGAGATCCTGTATTGCGCCATCTACGGCACCGAACCTGAGCATGACGGGGTCGACATCGTGTTCGAGCGCGTCCCGACCCCGCGCATGTTCG
The DNA here is from genome assembly GCA_964406535.1 of uncultured Sphingomonadaceae bacterium. GTDB lineage: Bacteria > Pseudomonadota > Alphaproteobacteria > Sphingomonadales > Sphingomonadaceae > Alteraurantiacibacter. The sequence continues at coordinate 2,201 of CAYOSE010000066.1, read as the reverse complement.
AATGGAACATGATGCGTCACAAGCGGATCAGCGACAGCTGTTTCGACATCGACGGCGTCCTGTGCCACGACCCCGACGCCAAGGACAATGACGACGGCCCCCGCTATGAAAGCTTCGTGGCGAGCGCAAAGCCGCTCTACATCCCGAAACTGCCGGTCGCCCATGTCGTCACCAGCCGGCTCGAGCGCTATCGCCCGCAGACCGAAGCCTGGCTGGAGCAAATGGGCATCGAGTATGGCAAGCTGTGGATGATCGACCTGCCAAGTGCGGAAGAACGCCGCAAGCTCAAGGCACACGCGCCGTTCAAGGCCAAGGTATACCGTGAATCCGGCGCCAGCCTGTTCATCGAGAGCGAGGACAAGCAGGCGGAGGATATCGCGCGCTTGAGCGAGCGCCCGGTGCTCAGCATCGAAGGACAGCGTATCGTCTGGCCTGATAACCCGGCTGCCAATCGGCGGCATATCCGCCGCGCCGGATGGCTGCCCCCGAAACGCAGCCTGAAAAGCCGGATCAAGCGGGCCGCGCGCCGACTGCTGAAGCGGGCCTAGGGCGCTAGCACCAGTCAACGGACCATCCAGCACGGCAAAGGACAGTCAATTTCAGCGGCCTATGCTCGAATAGGAGAAGCCCGCCTTGAGCACTTCATCGGGATTGTAGATGTTTCGCAGATCCACGAGTACCGGCGAATTCATCAGAGCCTTGGCACGCTCCAGATCGAGCGCGCGGAAAGCATCCCATTCGGTAACGATGGCAATTGCGTCCGCGCCTTCGATGGCTCGATAGGGGCCATCCGTCATCTCGACCCACGGCATGATCGGAGCAGCTGTCTCCATCCCTTCCGGATCGTGGGCGGCGATGGTCACCCCGGCATCCTGCAACGTTTGCGCGATCGCGATGGCCGGGCTGTCGCGCATGTCATCGGTGTTGGGTTTGAAGGTCAGGCCCAGCAGCGCGACCCGTTTCCCCCGCGCCTGAGCAGCACCGCCCAGCGCGTCGATTACCTTGCGCCCCATGGCCCGCTTGCGCTGGTCGTTCACCTTCACGACCGATTCGACAATGCGGACCGGGCTGTCGAAATCCTCCGCCGTTTTCAGCAGGGCCAGCGTGTCCTTGGGGAAGCAGGATCCGCCATAGCCCGGCCCGGCGTGAAGAAATTTCGCGCCAATGCGGTTGTCGAGCCCGATGCCACGCGACACATCCTGCACATTAGCGCCCACTTTCTCGCACAGGTCCGCCATCTCGTTGATGAAAGTGATCTTGGTGGCGAGAAAGGCATTGGCCGCATACTTTGTCAGTTCGCTGGTACGGCGATTGGTGAACATGATCGGCGAGCTGTTGAGGAACAGAGGACGATAAACCTCGGTCATGACCTCGCGGCCGAAATCGTCCTCCGCGCCTACGACGATGCGATCGGGTCGCTTGAAATCGCCGATCGCCGCGCCTTCGCGCAGGAATTCCGGGTTGGACACGACCGAAAAATCGATGCCCTTGCCGTGCTCGCGAATGATCCGCTCCACCTCGTCCCCGGTGCCGACGGGCACGGTAGACTTGGTCACGATGACGGCCGGAGTCTCCATCGCCTCTGCCACTTCGCGGGCCACGGCATAGACAAAGGACAGGTCGGCATGGCCGTCGCCGCGCCTGGAAGGAGTGCCGACCGCAATGAAAATGGCATTGGCATCGCGGATCGACGGAGCCAGTTCAGTCGAAAAGGTCAGTCGGCCCGCCTTGACGTTTGCCGCAACAAGTTCGGCGAGGCCCGGTTCGTAGATCGGCATGATGCCGTCGTTTAACCGGTCGATCTTCGACTGTTCCTTGTCGATGCAAACGACATCATGTCCGAAATCGGCGAAACATGCGCCTGAAACCAGGCCGACATAGCCTGAGCCAACCATCGCGATTTTCATGAGGCGAACCGAACTCCTTGTTTGAATTATACTCACCCGTCCCGCTGGAGGTGCGGATGCGGGGCGCAGACACGCATTGCGGGGGGTGGCCGGAACAGGTCAGCCGAGCCCATGCGAAACGTGATCGGCTGGTCTTTTAAAGTACCGAAACGAATTCCTCTATCCGGCGGCGATGAAAACAGGTTCGGCTCGTCTTGAGGCAAATTCCATTTATCGTCTATATTTCATTCGGATGAGGGACTAGGCCGTGTTGACAAAAGACTTCAGCCATAGACGCACGGCGGCGAGGTTGAG
>CAYOSE010000065.1:0-15545 GCA_964406535.1 uncultured Sphingomonadaceae bacterium | reverse complement strand
AGATATTCGTCGGGCGTGTAGATCATCGCCTTGATCCACGGCTCCTCGATCATCTCGATCCGGTTTGGGTCGGGATAATCGGCCGGGTTGTGCAGCTCGATCACCCTGGCCTCTTCGGTCTTCGTCTTGCCGAGCTGGATGCGGTAGACGACGCTGGGCGCTGTGGTGATGAGGTCGAGATCGTATTCGCGACTCAGGCGCTCCTGGATGATCTCCAGATGCAGCAGGCCGAGGAAGCCGCAGCGGAAACCGAAGCCGAGCGCGGCGGAGCTTTCCATTTCGTAGCTGAAACTGGCGTCGTTGAGGCGCAGCTTGCCGATGCTTTCGCGCAGTTTCTCGAAATCGGCCGCATCGACCGGGAACAGCCCGCAGAACACCACCGGCTGCACTTCCTTGTAGCCCTTGAGCGGCGCGGCCGCTCCGCCCTTCACCGTAGTGATCGTGTCGCCGACGCGGGCCTGTTCGACCTCCTTGATCTGCGCGGTGATGAAGCCGATCTCGCCCGGCCCGATTTCGGGCAGGTCGGTGCGCTTGGGATTGAAGCAGCCGACCCGGTCGATCAGGTGCTGGGTCCCCCCTTGCATGAACTTGACGTTGAGCCCCTTGGTAATGACCCCGTCCATCACCCGCACAAGGATGACAACGCCGAGATACGGGTCGTACCAGCTGTCGATCAGCATGGCCTTCAATGGCGCATCGCGGTCGCCCGAGGGTGACGGGATCTTGGCGACGACGGCCTCCAGCACATCCTCGATGCCGATGCCCGACTTGGCGCTGGTCAGCACCGCTTCGGACGCATCAAGCCCGATGACCTCCTCGATCTCCTCCTTTACGCGCTCGGGTTCGGCGGCGGGCAGGTCGATCTTGTTGATGACCGGCACGATCTCGTGGTCGTGCTCGATCGACTGGTAGACATTGGCAAGCGTCTGCGCCTCCACGCCTTGCGCCGCGTCGACCACCAGCAGCGCCCCCTCGCAGGCGGCCAGCGAGCGGCTGACCTCATAGGCGAAGTCGACATGGCCGGGCGTGTCCATCAGGTTCAGCTCGTAGGTCTGGCCGTCCCTGGCGGTATAGTTCAGGCGCACCGTCTGCGCCTTGATGGTGATGCCGCGCTCACGCTCGATATCCATGTTGTCGAGCACCTGCTCGCTCATCTCGCGCTCGGTCAGGCCGCCGCAGACCTGGATCAGGCGGTCTGCCAGCGTGGACTTGCCGTGGTCGATATGCGCGATGATGCTGAAATTGCGGATCAGCGAGAGGTCGGTGGACATGCTCGCGCCTCTAGCGCCCGGATGCGCCCGTGTCAGCAGGTGTTGTGCAGATGCGCGGGCAGCGCGTCAGGCGGCGCGGTTGGCGCCCGAATAGACATCGACCTGCAGGAAGCGCGGCGGTGTCTTCGGCACAGCTTGCAGCACGCTGGTCCGGGTCTGGCCGCTGAGCGATTCGAGCGGCATGCCTGCCGACGCCAGCGCATAGGGCGAGATACGGTAGCGGGTGCACAGCCCTTGCGCGCCGTCGCTGATCAGCGGAGTCTCGAATTCGACGCCCTGCGTCGCATCCTGCGAGCGGCGCACGGTCGCGACCGCGAGCTGGCCTTCGCCGAGGTCGAGCACGAGGTCGGTACCCACCGGCACGTCGAGCAGCCCCTCGATCATGCCGCCGGTGCGCGAGAGGTTCCGCAGCACCGCGTCATAGCGATGGTCTTCGTGGATCACGCCAATGCGGCGGAACAGCGTGCGGCGGTCGGAGCGCTGCTTGTCCGGGCCGACCGGCTCGTAGGTGAACTCGCCCGCATCGAGACGCCCGAGCACCTCCTCATGCGGGATGGGCCGCGAATAGATGAAACCCTGCACGAAGTCGGCGCCGCGTTCGTTGACCATCTTCAACTCGTCCATCGCCTCGACCCCCTCGGCGACGGTCTCGATGCTGAGCGCCTCGGCGAGGCTGACGATCGAGGTGATGATCGCTGCATTGGCCGAATCGGGCTCGACCGCGTTGCGGACGAAGCTCTGGTCGATCTTGATCCGGTCGAACGGCGCGCGGCGCAGATTGCCGAGCGAACCATAGCCGGTGCCGAAATCGTCCAGCGTCAGGCGCACACCCATGCGGAACAGCCGCTTGAAGGTCGCATCGACCAGCGCCTGATCGCCGAGGAACACGTTCTCGGTAATCTCCAGCTCCAGCCGCCCCGGCCGCATCCCGGATTCGTTGAGCGATTCCTGGATCAGGTCGAGGAAGTTGGACGAGGCGAATTGCTGCCCCGAAACGTTGACCGCGACGCGGATTTCTCCCGGCCATTCGGACGCATCCTTGCAAGCTTGGCGGATGACCCATTCGCCCAGTCTGCCCATGATCTGCAGGTCTTCGGCAATCGGTAGGAAGGTTTCGGGCGGAATCATGCCCAGGTCCGGGTGATGCCAGCGCAGCAGTGCCTCGAACGCGACGACCTGGTTGTCCGTCGCCCCGACGATCGGCTGGTAATGCAGCAGCAGCTCGTCGCGATCCGCCGCGTGGCGCAATTCCTCGCCGATTTCGCGCTGGCGGGCTGCGGCACTGGCGAGTTCAACGCCGTAGAAGCGATACTGGCCGCGTCCGCCGCCCTTGGCGGCATAGAGGGCGAGGTCGGCACTCTCGACCAGCTCGTCCATCGAAACGCCGTCATAAGGGGCGATGGCGATGCCGACCGATGCCCCGATCGCCGCGCGGTCGCCATTCAGCGAATAAGGCTGCGAGAGCATCTTGATGATCTGGCCCGCCAGATCGCCCAGCCGCCCCCGATCATCGATATCGGGGATGATGATCTGGAACTCGTCGCCGCCCAACCGACCGATCTCGGCCGGTTCGGGCACGATCTTCTGGAGCCTTTGCGCCACCTGACGCAGCAACTCGTCGCCCGCCGGATGGCCGAGGCTGTCATTGACGTGCTTGAACTTGTCGAGATCCATCATCAGCAGCGCACAACTGCGTTTGGCCGCACGGAAGGCGGTGAGCGTCGTTTCCAGCCGCGTCGTCATGCGGTGGCGGTTCGCCAGCCCGGTCAGCGCATCGTATTGCGCCATGCGCGATTCGTCGCGGTGATGGACGAATTGTGAGGTGATGTCCTTGGCGCTGCCGCGAAAGCCGAGGAAATTGCCACCCCGGTCGCGGATCGGCCGGCCCGAGAGCGACCACCAGACCTCGCGCGAACGGTCCTTCAGGCGGACGGTCTGGTCCTGGATCTTGCTGTGTGAGCCGAGGAAAAAACTCAGCGGGCGCTCGCCACCGATTTCGCCATGTTCGTCGGTCGTTTCGACGATGGCCGAGATCGGCATCCCGAGAACCTGGGCGCCCTCGCCGAACTTGGCGACTGCGCCGGGCGACAGGTAGATCAGCCTGCCCTGTTCGTCAGTGGCCCAGAACCAGGCCACTTCGCTTTCCTCAAGCGTCTGGAAAAGCGCAAGTTTCTCGGCATCGGACATGGGAAAGACGCCGCCGGACACATCGCCGACGCCACCAACCTTACGCAGAAGACCGCGTACGCCCATGGATGTTCGTCTCCTTGCACTACCTGGGCAGAAACATTCTGCCCGCCGAACCTTGTGAGAAGTAAAAGGGCAGGCTTACTTTTTCGCTAACGCCCCGTGCCGGAAATCCCGGCCGAGTGCCTGTTTGCAAAGAATTTTACCGGCGCTGGCGGCGGGCCCTTGATGGCCACGATCCGGCCTTCCCAATCGCGCCCCAGCTCATGCGCGAAGGCCAGCCCCATGCGGTCGCCGGTCGACCAGCGAGTCACGCCCTCGACCCGGTGCGTCTCCGACAGGTGGACGACAAAGCGCGCGCCCACCGGCACGTTCCACAGCCCCTCGACCATGGCCCCGGTCGCCGAGATGTTCCGCAAGGTGCCCGAATAGGATTGCCCCTCATGATCGAGCACGACCTGCCGGATGACGATTTCGCGCGGCGCGCGTGCCTCGCGCTGGCCCTCCGGCAGTGCTTCAAGCCCTTCCGCGATCCGCGCCGAGGCGGCGCTGGCCGCCATCGGCCGGTCGTAGATGAAGCCCTGCACATGGCTGCAGCCGAGCGAGCGCACCAGGTCCAGCTCGTCCAGCGTCTCGACCCCTTCGGCCGTCGTATGCATCCCCAGCGCCTGCGCCAGATTGGCGATCGAGGCGATGATCGCCCGGTTGCGGCTGACCTCCTCGGCGGCCCCGCGGACAAAGCTCTGGTCGATCTTGATCCGGTCGAACGGCGCCTTTTTGAGGTAGCCGAGCGAGGAATAGCCGGTGCCGAAATCGTCGAGCGCCAGCCGCACGCCGACGGCCTTCAAGCGCGCGAACATCTCGTCGGTCCCGGCATCGTCGTTCAGGTAGACGCTTTCGGTGATTTCCAGTTCGAGCCGCGCCGGATCGATCCCGGCGCTGGCAATCGCGCTGGTTACGATCGCGGGCAGCTGCGGATTGGCGAACTGCAGCGGCGAGACATTGACCGACACGCTGACCTGTTCGGGCCATTGCGCCAGCTGGTCGCAGGCGGTGCGAAGCGCCCATTCGCCAATGACCGAGATCAGCCCGGTATATTCGGCGGTCTCGATAAACTTGTGCGTCGGCATCCAGCCCTTGTCGCGATGGTGCCAGCGCAGCAGCGCCTCGAAGCTGGAAATGCGCTCGCTGCCGAGGTTTACCACCGGCTGGTAGAACAACTCCAGGTCACCGCGGGCAATCGCCTCGCGCAGGTCCAGCTCCAGCCGCGCCCGTGCCTTGGCCTCGGCATGCAGGTCCTCGCTGAAGAACTCGTAGCGGCCCCGCCCCGCATCCTTGGCCGCATAGAGCGCCAGATCGGCATTGCGGATCAGATCGTCATTGGTCACGCCGTCGTGCGGCGCCAGCGCGATACCGATCGAAACACCGATATTCATGTTCTGCCCGTCGATGGCATAGGGGCGCGAGAGCTGGTCAATGATCGTCGCCGACAGCCGTTCGAGCGCCTCATGCCCGACCGCGCCCGGCACGATCACTTCGAACTCGTCGCCGCCCAGCCGACCGACCAGCCCGGTCTCGCCAACCGCCCGCTCCAGCCGCCGCGCCACCTGCCGCAGCAGCGCGTCACCCGCCGGATGACCCATCGTATCGTTGACCTGCTTGAAGCGGTCGAGATCGAGCAACAGCACGGCGCAACTACGCTGGTCGCGCTGCGGCGAGGCCAGAATCTCGTCCAGCCGCTCGGTCATCTGGAACCGGTTGAACAGCTCGGTGAGCGAATCGTAATGCGCCAGCCGCGCGGCGCGCTCCTGGCTGCGGCGGCGTTCGGTCAGGTCGGTGCCCGATCCGCGGAAGCCGAGGAACTCGCCACCCTCGCCCATGGTCGGGCGACCGCTGAGCGCCCACCACAATTCCTCGTCCTCAACCGCCGCGTGCAGCGCAAGCTCGTGGAAGGGCTCGCGCCGCGACAGGTGGTCGGCGAGCGTACGGACGCCCTGCTCACCATCCCGCCCGAGCGCAAACAGGGTCACCAATGGCGCGCCGATCAGCTGCTCGGGCTCGGTGCCCAGCGCATGGGCCACCGGCGCGGAGACATAGGTCAGCAAGGACCGCCGGTCGGTCTCCCAGAACCAGCCCTGCCGCGTCTCCTCGTAATCGTTGAGGATTTCGCGCGAGCGCGCCTGCGCCTGCTCCTGCGCGATCCGCAGCCGCTGTTCCTCGCGCATACGCTCGGCCTCGTCGCGCCCGACCACCGCCGCCACACTGCCAGCGACCAGCAGTGCCGACAGACCGGCGAGCGAGCCGTTCGCCACCACGGCGGCGGACCACACCGCCAGTTGCGCGGCAAGGATCGTCACCGGGTGCCGCCGCATCAGGGTGGACGTGATCCCGCCAATGCACAGCAGGGTCGCCAGCGCGGCGTCGTAGGGCAGCCCGTCGACCAGCGCCCAGCGCATCATGCCAAGGCCAAACAGGAAGGGCGGCAGGATGACGGTCAGAGAGACGGCAATTGCGCGCTGCTTCCTGTTTGGCAGTGCCGCGCGGCTGAACCATGCCCCGCAGGTCACCAGCAGCAGCAGCGCGCCGCTCAGGAGAAAAATCGTCGAGGTGCGCGGCAGGCCGCCCGAGAGCAACCAGGCAACCGCCATGGAAGCGAGCATGGCGGCCATCAGGAAGTTCCAGCTGCGCGGGAGCAGATCGTTGGCGGCCACCGGCTGGTCGGCGAAGGCCGCCACCCGGTCTGGAAGGGGCTCACGCCTGGGGCCCTTGCGCCGGTCCCGCAGGAACAACCGCTTGTGCCCGTTGGGGACCGCCAAGGCACTGGAATCGCTGGTGGCAGGCGACAGGTCGACGCGCGATTCCCGCCATGCGGAATCGCATTCAACGCATTCATCCTGCGTCGCAGCTGCGCTGCCCGACACACCCTCATCGGTCATACTCGGCGATATCGCAGGTCGCGCTTGGTAAAGGGTTAATAGGCAGGGAAGAATTACCATGCCGCTCCCCCGATCACAGGCGTGCCGGCAGTGCTCTTGTGCACGGGGTGAATTGCTGCGACTGTGTCGGCCGTTGCAGCGGGAGAGGACAGATGGCCGCTCGGCATATCGCGATTATCGGCTCCGGCCCGGCAGGCTACTACACCGCCGAGGCCGCGCAGAAGGCCTTTGGCGAAGACGTGCGGGTCGACATCTTCGACATGCTGCCCGTCCCCTATGGCCTGATCCGCAGCGGGGTTGCCCCCGATCACCAGTCGATCAAGGGCGTCTCGCGCCGCTACGAGAAGGTCGCGCTGACCGACAATGTCCGCTTCGTCGGCAATATCTGCGTCGGCCGCGATGTCGAGATTGCCGAGCTGCAGACGCTGTATGACGGCGTCGTACTGGCGACCGGGGCCCCGCACGACCGCGACCTCGGCCTGCCCGGCGAGGATCTGGGCAATGTCTTCGGCAGCGCCACTTTCGTTGGCTGGTATAACGGCCACCCGCAATTCGCCGACCTGAACCCCGATCTGTCGGGCAAGACCGCCGTGGTCATCGGCATGGGCAATGTCGCGCTGGACGTCGCGCGCATCCTCTCGAAATGCCGCGCCGAGTTCGAAGGCAGCGATATCGTCAGCCATGCGCTGGAGGCGCTCGACGCGGCGAAGATCGAGCGGATCGTGATCCTCGGGCGGCGCGGGCCGCATCAGATCATGATGACGCCCAAGGAGCTGGGCGAACTGGGCCACCTCGCCTGCGCTGCGCCGCATGTCGACCGGGGCGACCTGCCCGAGGACAGCGAGGACGCGCTGCTCGAACCGGGCCTGAGGAAATCGGTCACGCTGCTGCGCCAGTTTGCCGCGACGCCCGCGCATATCAACGCGGAGAAGCAGATCGCCATCGAATTCGCTTTCTTCGCCCAGCCCAAGGCGCTGATCGGTGAAGGGAAAGTGAAGGAAATCGAGATCGAGCGCACGGCGATCGAGCGCGGTCGCGCGGTCGGGACGGGCGAGACGGCGCGCCTGCCCGCCGACCTCGTGGTCAGCTGCATCGGCTATCGTACCGCGCCGATTCCGGGTGTCCCCTTCGACGAGCGCGCCGGGCGCTTTGCCAATGACGAGGGGCGCATCCTGCCCGGCCTCTATTGCGTCGGTTGGGCGCGGCGCGGCCCCTCGGGCACGATCGGCACCAACCGCCCGGACGGCTATGCGGTGGTCGATCTGATTGCCGAGGACCTGGCCTCAGGCAACTTGGGATCGGGTGCGAAAAAGGGGCGCGAAGGTTTTGACAAGCTTGCCGAAGAGCGTGGGCTCGACATCGTCACCTTCCGCGACTGGAAGAAGATCGAAGAGGCCGAGGAAACCGCCGCGCGCGAGGGCGCCCCGCGCGAGAAATTCACCGATATCAAGGCGATGATCCGCGCGCGGGGGGATTGAAGGACCGGTGCTCTAAAGCACCTCGCCCGGTTCTGGCCCGACCGGCGCGACCGGCCCGTCAGGCGAATCGACGTCCGCCTCATCCGTCAGCGGCGGGCCCGTGTCGCGGTCCATGTGCGAAGGGTCGAGCGGGTCCATCACAACTTCGTCAGCGGGCGGCGTAAGTTCAGGCTCCGCCGGCAGGTCCGGGCCCTCCGGCTCTGCCGGCAGCTCCTGCGGGGTCGGCTCCGGCGGCACGGGCTCGACAGGCGGCCCTATATCGACGTCTGGAACAGGTTTCGCAGGTGGCGGCGGCGGGGCGACATCCTGACCCCACGCGGCACCGCCGCTGGCCAGCGCCAGTCCGGCGATCGAGGCGACCATCGCCCGCATCCGCGTTTCTTTCGGCGGTTGAACAGTTTTACGCATTTGTGACTCTCCTTGGCCCCCAAGGGAATCCCCTGACAGGGATAGAGCGCGCGAAAGCGGAAAAAGGGAATGGGTGCGCGGGCAGTTGACCGAACCGGAGAACCGGCCCGGCTATTCTGTCAGCGGGGTGAACGGGGTGCCGCTCGACCGGTCGACAGAAGCCCTCACATCGTCGATCCACCGTCAGGAACCGACGATTTTGCCGACATTGGCCCGCTCAGTTGCGAGCGGAAGCGAAGCTGTCCACCGGACCGTGGGGCGCGAGAACCGGCGCGCATCCTTCGACGAGCTCAGGATGATCGGGTCAAAAAAATGGTGTGAGCACCGGGAGCGCAGCGAAACGCGATTTGCAGCCGAAAATGAGCAGGCCTGTCTCCAAACTAAACCCGCATCGGCATCAGGACATAGAGCGAGGGGCTCGACTCGTCCTTGCGGATCAGCGTCGGCGCACCGGGATCGGCCAAGTGCAGTTCCACCACATCGCTGTCGATCTGGGCGAGGATGTCCTTGAGGTAGTTGGCGTTGAAGCCGATCTCCATGCCTTCCGACTTGTACTCGGCGGCCAGTTCCTCCGCAGCATTGCCGTTATCCGGGCTGGTGACCGAGAGCGTCACCTTGTCCGGCTCCAGCCCCATCTTGACCGCGCGGGTCTTCTCGGTAGCGATGGTCGCCACGCGGTCCACACCGGCGAAGAAGGTCTTGGGGTCGATCTTCAGTAGCTTGTCGTTGCCGGTCGGGATGACACGGCTGTAATCGGGGAAGGTGCCGTCGATCAGCTTGCTGGTCAGCACCACCCCGCCGTCGCCGCCGATGGTGAAGCGGATTTTCGAGGGCGAGAGGTCGATGCGGACCTGCCCGTCCTGCGCCTCTTCGAGCAGCTTGCGAAGCTCGGCCACGGCTTTGCGCGGCACGATCACGTCGGGCATGCCCTCCGCACCGGCGGGCATCGGCAGCGTATAGCGCGCCAGCCGGTGGCCGTCGGTCGCGGCGGCCTTCAGCACCGGGCCATCTTCGGTCGAGACATGCAGGAAGATGCCGTTCAGGTAATAGCGCGTTTCCTCGGTCGAGATCGCAAAGCGCGTGCGGTCGATCATCTCGGCCAGCTGCGGGGCGGACAAAGTGAAGCTGGAGGGCAACTCGCCCTCGACGATCACGGGGAAATCGTCGCGCGGCAGGGTGGGCAGCTGGAAGCGGCTGCGCCCGGCCTTCACCACCATGCGGTTGTCACCCGTCTCCAGGCTGACCTCGCTGCCTTCGGGCAGCTTGCGGGCGATATCGAACAGCAGGTGGGCGGACACGGTGATCGACCCGGCCTCGTCCACGCGGTTGGCACGCAGGTTCTCGACCACCTGCAGGTCGAGGTCGGTCGCCATAATCTTGAGATCGCCGCTCGTATCGGCCTCGATCAGGACGTTGGAGAGGATCGGGATCGTGTTGCGCCGCTCCACCACCGACTGGACATGGGACAGGCAGCGCAGAAGATTGGCGCGCTCGATCGTGGCCTTCATCGCAATTCAACCTCTGTTCGCGCACCCGGAGGGCTCGAAAGGCCGTTTCGAAACCGTCGCCGGGCGCTGGAATTATCGTCCCTCATCCTTAGCGCGAGGGGCGACTCGGGCAAGCGTCGGCGGCCATTATAGCCGATAGATTGGGGATAACGCGCGTTTGCGAGGCGTTTGGCAGCCTGTTCGAGCGAGAAAGCCCAACGTGCCCGCATTTGCAGCCCGTCAGCGCTTGATGATGGTTCAGTTTAGTCACGGCACCGGCCCACTCCCCCCGCCCGACCTCCCAAAACATACCCTATCGGGAGGTTGGGCGGGGGGAGTGGGCTGGCACCGCCTCCACGTCAGTGGAACAAGTCCTACCCCAGCATGGCCATGCCGCCGTTGACGTGCAGCACCTGCCCCGTGACGTAGCTGGCTTCCTTGCTGGCGAGATAGACCGCCGCCGCGCCGATATCCTCGCCCTCGCCCATGCGGCCCATGGGAATGCGCGAAGTGATCGCCTCTTTCTGCTTGTCATCCAGCGCATCGGTCATCGCCGAGCGGATGAAGCCGGGCGCGATGCAGTTCACGGTGATCCCGCGCGAGGCAAATTCCTGCGCCAGGCTCTTGGACATGCCGACCAAGCCGGCCTTGGCCGCGGTGTAGTTGGCCTGCCCCGGATTGCCCGTGGCGCCGACCACGCTGGTGATGTTGATCATGCGGCCGAAGCGCGCCTTCATCATCGGCCGTGCACAGCCGCGCATCAGGCGGAAGGCGGCCTCCAGGTTGATGCGGATCACGTCGCTCCATTCCTCGTCCTTCATCCGCATGGCGAGGTTGTCGCGGGTGATCCCGGCATTGTTGACGAGGATGTCGATGCCACCCAGCGATTCCATCGCCGAGGGGACGAGATGCTCGACCTGGTCGGGGTCGGACAGGTTACAGGTAATCTCGATATGGTCGCCGTGATGCTCGTCGATGAGCTGCTGGCGGAAAATCCGCAGCTTTTCGGAGTTGGAGCCGCTGATCGCCAGCCGGGCGCCGCGCGCCGCCAGCGCATGGGCGATTGCCGAACCGATCCCGCCGCTCGCGCCGGTGACCAGCGCATTCATTCCCCTGAGGTCGAACATCTCTCTTACCTTTCCGCCTTGGCCCCGGCCTTGGCAAATTCTCGCGCCGACATGCGCTGCATGGCCATGAAGCCCAAAATCATTCCCGCGCTGACCGCATTTTCCTCGGCATCGGGCATGCCGGAGCCAAGGATGAACATGCCCATGATGAAGTTCTCGCGCGTGGTGAAGCCCGGATCGACGCCTTCCATCCCGGCCACCACGCCGCGTTCGAGCAAGCCCCACAGCTCGGTCCGGTCTTCCTCGGCCAGCGCTGCATCGATCTTGGCGAGGCTGTCGCCGGGAAGCGGACCGGAGCGGCGGAAAGCCGCCTCGTTCAGCCTGCCGACCTCGAACAGCACGGCCTGAAACACCTGATCCTCCGTCCAGTCATGCGCCATGAAGCAGGCCAGAGCGGCATTGCTGGCAAATTCGCCCAGTTGGTCACCCTTGGCACTGTCGGTCTCGTCGCTGGCGTCATAGCTGGCGATCAGTTCGTCGATCGTGGCCTGTTGCTCTGCATCATACGACGCGGCCATGCAGCCCAGCCCGTCGGGCAGGTCCTGCGCCATCGCCGGGGTCGCGATGCCCAGCAGCAGCGCGGCAGAGGCCAGCAGGGGCAGGCGGACACCCATTACAGGGTCTTAGCCAGCGCTTCGATGTCGTCCATCGTGACGACGCTGATCGCCTCGGCCTCGGGCAGGATCTTGCGGACCATCGGCCCGACGACCTTGCCGCCGATCTCGACGAATTTGGTGACACCGGCATCGCCCATCGCGATGACGCTTTCGCGCCAGCGCACGCGGCCCGTCACCTGCTCGACCAGCTGGCGCTGTTCCTCGGCCGGGTCGGTGACCTCGGCGGCGGTGACATTGGCATAGAGCGGCAGGCGCAGCGGCGCGGGCGGACAGGCCGCCAGCGCCTCGGCCATGCGCTCGGCAGCGGGGCCCATCAGCGAGCAGTGGAAGGGGGCGGAGACGGGCAGCTTGATCGCGCGCTTACAGCCATACTCCTTGGCGAGCTCGACCGCCCGGTCGATCGCCGCGGCATGGCCCGAAAGCACGACCTGCGCCGGATCGTTATCGTTCGCCACTTCGCAAACGTCACCCTGCGCGGCAGCCTCGGCCAGCGCGGCTGCCTTTTCGAGGTCCGCGCCGAGCAGCGCACACATCGCGCCCACGCCCACCGGCACCGCCTCCTGCATCGCCGTGCCGCGAATCCGCAGCAGGCGCGCCGTATCGGCGAGCGAGAAGCCGCCGACTGCAGCCAGCGCCGAATATTCGCCGAGCGAGTGCCCGGCGACGCAGGCCCCCTTTTCCGACAGCTTCACCCCGCCCTCTTCCAGCACACGGACCACGGCGAGCGAATGCGCCATGATGGCGGGCTGCGCGTTCGCTGTGAGCGTCAGCGTTTCTTCCGGCCCCTCGCGCATGATGGCGAACAGCTTTTGCGACAGCGCATTGTCGACCTCTTCGAAGGTGTGGCGCGCGGTGGTGCTGGCGGCGGCAAGCTCGGCACCCATGCCGACTTTCTGGCTGCCCTGTCCAGGGAAGATAAATGCAATCATGAGTGTGCTCTCTCCTTAGGCAGCGTTAACACGTTCTGCGCGAACCACGGTTCGTGACCTATTTGGGCGTTGGCAAGGCGCGAAGCCGAAGGAAGAGTGGCGCTCTTTCAAGGCTGAGCAACGCAGCAAGCGCCCAAATGGGCCGAACCCCTCTGGCGCCGGACCAAAAAACGCCATTTCTGCGTCCTTCGTCCTTGAATATGCCCGCATATCCTTCGTCCTCACTTCTTGAACTAGCGTTTTTTGCTTCCGGCCGTGGTCGTGTAGAACGTGTTAACGCTGCCTGCCCCGGCCCTATTTGCGCGAGGCAAATCAGGCAAGTCCCCGCCCGGATTGTTGCCACAGGCCGAACGGGATAATCGCATTGGCGGCATCGTGACCGATATCGGCGCGTCCGAGATACGGCACCTCGTGCCGGGCGCACCAGAAGCGCGCAATCTCTTCCGCCTCCATGCCAAAGGGCCGGTCGTTTTCGGGCACGTCCGAGACGCGCCCGAGCCGGAGGCCCGCCACACCCTGCAAATGCGCGGTAACGTGGAAGAACAGCCGGTCGACCGCATAGAGATGCTCGGCGACCTCCTCCACGCAGACGACATGGCCCGCAAGGTCGGGCATCAGCTCGGTCCCGACCAACATGGCCAAAGTCATCAGGTTGAACGCGGCCTGCGGTGCCTGAGGTTCGGGTGGCTTTGGTGCGGCGGCCTTGCCGGTCAGGAAATCCAGCACCCGGCGGACCGTGTCCCCGCCCCCCTCGCGGCGGATATCGCCCGCCAGCGGGCCATGGACCGGACGTCCGATGCCATGGCGGTAGAGCGCGCCGAGCAGATAGCCGTTGTCCGAATAGCCGAGATACGTCTTGTCACGCGCCGCAGCCCCCATCCCGGCAATCGCGTCCACCGCGATGCGGTTGGCGCCATAGCCGCCCATGGCGAACCAGATCGCGTCAATCTCCGGGTCGTTCGCGCATTCCAGCAGCGCCGCCAGCCGGGTGGCGTCGTCCCCGGCAAAATGCCCTTCTTCGAGGAAGCATTGGGGGTGAAAATCCAGCGCCACATCGGGATATTCCGCCGCTGCCAGCGCCAGCACCCGCTCGGCACGATCGCGCCTGATAGGCTTGCCGGGAGCGAGGAGAGCGATGCGCGTGGTCATGCCCACCCTCTACCACCCGCTTCACAAAGCGCCACACCCCGAATAGGCAGGAGAGCGATGAGCGATTCGACGGGCCGCGCGCCACTTTCCGGACAGAGCTATTTCTTCTGCGGCATTGGCGGGTCGGGGATGTTGCCGCTCGCCAATATCGTCAAGGGCCTGGGGGCCGAGGTCGCCGGCTCGGACCGGTCCTGGGATCAGGGCCGGACGCCAGAGAAATTCACCTGGCTGCAGGAGCGCGGTTTTACGCTGTTCCCGCAGGACGGCAGCGGCGTCACTTCGAAGGAGCAGGTGCTGGTCGCCTCCGCCGCGATCGAGGATACGGTGCCCGAGATCGTCAAGGGCCGGATGCTCGGCTGCCCGCGCCAGAGCCGCGCCGAGCTGCTTTCGACCCTCTTCAATGCCGCCTCGGTGTCGCTCGGGGTAGCGGGGACCAGCGGCAAATCGACCACCACCGGGATGCTGGGCTGGATTCTCGCGCGGCGCGGGCTCAAGCCGACGATCATGAACGGCGCGGTGATGAAGAACTTCACATCGCCCGAACAGCCCTTCGCCAGCGCGGTGGTCGGCGATGGCAAGGTGTTCGTCAGCGAAATCGACGAGAGCGACGGATCGATCGAGCTGTACCATCCGCATATTGCGGTGCTGCTCAACGTCAGCCTCGACCACAAGAGCCTCGACGAATTGCGCGGGTTGTTCACCCGCTTCATCGCCAAGGCCAGGACGGCAGTCATCAATTTCGACAATGTCGAGGCGCGCCTGCTCGCCCCGCGGGCAAAACAGGTGCTCTCCTACGCCGTGGATTATCCCGAGGCCGACATCGGGATCGAACCGGGCACGATCATCGAGGAGGCAGACGGCATTGCCGCGTTGCTGGTCGACCGGCGCGAGGATGTCGGCCACCCGTTGCAGCTGAAGATGCCGGGGCGGCACAACCTCTCCAACGCGCTCGCGGCCATCGCGGCGGCGGTCGCATCGGGGGTTACGGTCGACGACGCTGTGCTGGCACTGGCGAGCTTCGCCGGGCTGGCGCGCCGTTTCGACGTTATCGGCACCAGCGAGCATGGCATGACCGTAATCGACGATTTCGGCCACAATCCGGAGAAGTGCCGCGCCACCTTGCGGACATTGAAGGCCCAGCCGGGCCGCGTCATCGCCTTCTTCCAGCCGCATGGCTATGGCCCCTTGCGGCAGATGGGGCACGAGCTGGCGAAGACTTTCGCGCACGAACTGGGCCCTGAAGACCACACGCTGCTGTGCGACCCGGTCTATTTCGGTGGCACGGTCGACCGTTCGGAAGGCAGCGAGCGGATCGTGCGCCTGATCGAGGAGGCTGGCGGCAGCGCCGAATATTACCCGACGCGCGAGGAATGCCGGGAGCGGATCTGGGCTCTCGCCCGCCCCGGCGACCGGATCGTGGTGATGGGCGCACGCGACGACACGCTGACCACTTTCGCGCAAAAACTGCTGCAAGGTTTGTAGCCCGGCCTCTAAATCGGGGCTCTGACCGGGCCGCAAATCAAGCCTTTCGCAACCCTTTGCGCGCTATCACCCTTGCATCAGCGCGACGGAAGGGAGCAAGCCATGGTCAAGTCGTATCGCCCCGGTGGCGTGGGCATGTTGCCGGCAGCGCCGGGCACCTATCTCGTGCATGCCTATTTCGACGACAACCAGGTCGAGCTGATCAAGGCCAATATCATCGGCTGGCAGGTCGGTGCCGAGCGCGGCCTGACCCCGCTGGTGATCGACCCGCGCGCCGCCGAGGACGACAGCTGGAACGTGATCCACCCCGACGGGCGGGTCGAGGCGACCGACGGCCATGTCTGGGAGAATGTCGACCAGTGGATCGACGAACTGCGCCGGATGCGCCGCGCCGTCGCCTGATATTCGTAGAAGCGGTTCCGGCCCGCTCCCCCTCCCAACCTCCCGACAGGGTAAGATTTGGGAGGTCGGGAG
>CAYOSE010000064.1:15329-15546 GCA_964406535.1 uncultured Sphingomonadaceae bacterium | reverse complement strand
GTTGAAGTCGCCGCTGGGTTTGCGGATTTCGAGGAACTCCTCGATCTCGGGGTGGTGGATGTCAATGTAGCAGGCCGCCGAGCCGCGCCGCAGCGAGCCCTGCGAGATCGCCAGCGTCAGGCTGTCCATCACGCGCACGAAGGGGATGATGCCGCTGGTCTTGCCGTTCAGGCCGACCGGCTCGCCCTCGCCGCGCACATTGCCCCAATAGGTGCCG
>CAYOSE010000064.1:0-15319 GCA_964406535.1 uncultured Sphingomonadaceae bacterium | reverse complement strand
CTTGGACGCCAGCCAGACATTCTCGTTCCATGTGCCGACAATGCCGTCGAGGCTGTCGGACACTGAATTGAGGTAGCAGCTGATCGGCAGGCCGCGCCCGGTGCCGCCGTTCGAGAGGACGGGCGTGGCGGGCATGAACCACAGGTTGGAGATATAGTCGTAGATGCGCTGCGCGTGGTCATTGTCGTCCGCATAGGCATCGGCCACGCGCGCGAACAGGTCCTGATAGGTCTCGTTCGGGAGCAGGTAGCGGTCGTTCAGCGTCGCCTTGCCGAATTCGGTCAGGTTCACGTCTCGCGAAGCATCGGTGACGATGGTGAAGCGGCGCGGATTGACAGACTTGCTGTCCTGCCTGGGCTTGTCGGCCTGGGCAGCCATGGCCTTGCCCGCCTCGGCCATCGCCGAAGCAGTCGCTGCCGCCACCAGATCGGCGCTGCCTGCGTCCTTGCTTTCCATGCTCATCGCCTTGTTCGTGTCCTTGGAGGGCGCTGCATCGGCAGCCTCAGCCTCGGTTGTCATATTGTCGTCCAGCCCCATAGCCGTTTCGCCCGCCGCTTCCCTGTGAGTGTCCCTGAAGTCCATATTCGAGCGCGCGCCCCGTCCTGTTTCGCCGACCACAGCCGACCTAATTAGCCCCTGACACCTGCCGGTCCCGTACCGGCAGGGCGTCCGATTTCACGCTGCACATGCCCGAATCGAGGAAGGCAGACTGCCTGCCTTGGTCGTCACATGCATCGTCGGCGCGGCACTTATCCCCGCCTGCCTGAGCCGGATCGAAAAATGGGGAATGCCACCTGCCCGAACCCCATATTAACGCCTCTGGGGGCGCTCATGGAATCTAGGTATTGTGGGTCACCCCGGCAACCCGGCCACAACTGATAGTGAATCAGCGCGAATCCGGGTGCAAGAGCCTTAATGACGATTAACCATGTTCGTGCAGGTAAAATGAAGGGTGTATCGTCAATGCAAAACGCCGCGACGCGTGGGGCAAGCTTGGCTGGCGCGCCGCGCAAGGGGCAAAATGCATCTGCGGAAAAAAATCTGTGCAGTTTCACGCGGCTGAATCATTTGAATCGCATGGCGCAACAATGCTGCGCCGCACCATGGATCGGGCCTGCAATCGGGGGATCGGACCGGTCCGGGGCTGGACCTCGCGTGGCGACTGCGACACAGAAGGCGACACCGCAAACAGGAGGCTCGCGTGATTGCGTTCTTCAAGGCTGTTCCACTCGGCATCGTGCTGACGCTGGTCGTCTGCCTGTTCATGGGCTCGGGCGGCGCCACCGGCGGCATGCTCAATATCCGTCCGTTCGACATCAAGGTCGAGGAAATTGCCCTCAACATGCATCTCTACTGGTCGTGGATGCTGTTCCTGGCCGGCACCTTCCTGTCCTGGGCGATCATCTTCATGATGGGCGACTGACTGGCAGGTCACCCCCCGCTCAACAATCCGTCACAACGTCCCGCAGCATGCTCAGGCACTGCGGGTCGATCGCCGTGCCGGCCTCTTTCTCCATGATCGCAAAGGCGCGGTCGGCAGACATCGCCCCGCGATAGGGCCGGTCCGCCGTCAGCGCATCGTAGAAATCACAGACAGAGATGATCCGTGCTTCGGTCGCCAGCATCGTCTGGTCGAGGCCGAGCGGATAGCCCCGCCCGTCCAGCCGTTCGTGATGCGAGGCGGCGACCATGGCCATCTCGCGCAAGGGAGCGATCCGCCCGAGTATGGCAGCCGTGTGCCCGGCATGGCTCCGCATCACCTGCCACTCGTCGTCATCGAGCTTTCCCGGCTTCTCCAGGATCGTGCTGCTGACGCCCAGCTTGCCGACATCGTGCAGGACGGCCGCCCGTGTCAGCGAGCGCAAATCCGTGCCCGCAATGCCGAACCGCGCGCCCAGCCGGGCCGCATAGATGCCCACCCGCTCGCTATGCCCGGCGGTGTACGGGCTCTTGGCGTCGATCACCTGGCCGAAGGCTGCGGCGATCGCGTCGAGGTAATCCTCGTCCACCGGCAGGCTGGTCGCTTCGGCCGCTTCGCCAGCGCGGTTCAGAAGCGGGGAGTGTTCCACCCCTGCCGACTAGGCCGCGCCCCACTCACATTTGGTAAATGTCGGGGTCGGGGGCCGGCAGGTCGCTACGATTGCTGTGCCGGATCGTCCCAAGGATAGAACGGCGGCATCGCTGAGGCACGCCCCGTGAAGACTGGCGGGCGTTTTTCCTGGAAGGCCTTCACCCCCTCGGCGCCATCGGCACGGCTGGTGTGGAGGACCGCAAGCGATTCGACCAGATGCGCCTCGAACGGGTGCGGCAGCTGGCCGTTTCGCAGCAGCATCTGGCGGATGAGGCCGATCGAGACAGGCGAGCGATCCTGCACCAGACTGCGGGCAAAGGCACAGGCTTCCTCGACCAGTTCCTCCGGTCCAATGATCGCCCGGATCAGGCCCTTGGCATGGGCTTCCTCGGCATCGAAGATGTCCGCCCGATAGACCCATTCGAGCGCCTGTTCGAGCCCGACGATCCGCGGCAGGAACCAGCTCGAACAGGCCTCCAGCGTGATGCCGAGGCGGCCGAACACGAAGCCGAACCGCGCCTCGTCCGACGCGAAGCGGAAATCCATCGCCAACAGCATGGTCGAGCCAAAGCCGACCGCCACGCCATTTACCGCGCCAATAATCGGCTTCAGGCAATCGTACATCGCCAGCGTAACGCGCCCGCCCGTGTCGCGGATGCCCCGCAGGTATTCCGGGTCGTCGGCATGGTCGCGCAATTCGTCGAGCGTGGGTGTCAGCGTCTCGTTCAGGCCGAAGACATTGCCCTCCACGGACAGGTCCATGCCCGCGCAGAACGTGCGCCCCTCACCGGTGACGACGATCGCACCAACCCGGTCGTCGCTGTTGGCGATGGTGAATGCCGCCACCAGTTCGTCACACATCTCAACGGTGAAGGTGTTCAGCTTTTCCGGTCGGGACAGGGTCAGCAGCAGAATGCCATCGGGCCGCACATCGTAACGGATGGTGTTGAAGTTCGTGGCGGCCTTTGCGTCGTTCTTGTCCATGACATCCCCTCTTTTCGGCTGGCAACGATAGGCGCCAAGCGCCGATCATGCCACCGCGCGGTTATCATTCGCGATCCAGTTTACTTCGGAACGCAAGGCGTTACACATAGCGCAACAACATTCAGGCTGGACTTTTTGTCGTGGCACCAGTCGCGACATCGGGTTGACCGGATCGTAAGCCAAATTGCGCGGTGCCTGAAGAACGAGAGAGAGGATCCTGATGGCGATGTCGACCAGCCAGTTCAGACCGCGCGAAGATCTGCAATTTGTCCAGATCGCGCTCAACACCAGCGACCCTGCCGGAACGCTACGCCTCTATTGCGAGGCATTCGGCTCGGTCGCCGGGGGTGGGAATGCCTTCTGGGGCGATGCGACGCGTTCGCAGGGGCTCGGTAACGACGCGCGGGGCACTGTCTGGTGGCTGGTCGGGCGCCAGCCCTTCCTCCAGTTCGAAATCTTCCAGCACACCTCGCCGCCCCAGCAGCCTTTGCCGCCAGACTATCGGGCGAGCGACATCGGCTGGACGCGGTTCGGCATCAGCGTTGCCGATTTCGACCATGCGCTCACCGCGCTGACCCGGCGAGGGTGCCATACGATAACCGAGCCGGTCGTGGTCGACGGACTGCGCCGCGTGGTCTTTCGCGATCCCTTCGTCGGGTGCTTTGTCGAGATTTTCGAAGACGGTCCCGCGCGGCCGGGCGGCGATGAGCAAACGTCCGGCGATCCGCGCCCCGCTATCGTCTATGCTGCCTGTTCGGTGCCCGACCTGGCGGCGGCGAAGGCCTTCTACACTGATATGATCGGGCTGGAGGCCATCGATCGGGCCGCACTGCACGCACCCGAGCATGAGGCGCTGTGGGGCCTCGACGGCGCCGAGTGCGACGGATTCCTGCTGCGCCTTGGCGACGTGTTTATCGAGGTTGTGGAATACCGGACCCCGGCTGCGCGGCCCCGGCCCGCCCACCATCGGATCGTCGATCAGGGCATCATGAACGTGGCCCTGGGCTCGCGGAATATCCCCTTGATGCAGTCGCTAATATCCGAACTTCGGGACCATGAACTGGCTATGACACCCGCCTTCAGCAGCGACATCGCTGCCGCCAGCTACGTGATCGAGCCGGGGCGGGAGGTCGAACTGATCGGGCTCGCCGAGGAAGCCGACAGCATCTTCGGCTTCACCGCTGGCACACCGTTTTTCAGCTAGGGACAAGACATGACGGCGACGGCGCTGGACGATTATCGATTGCTCGGACGCAGCGGCCTGCGTGTCTCGCCTCTGGCTCTGGGCGGTGCGGTCTTCGGCGAAGAGGGCGGCTATGGCGCCAACAAGGTGGAGAGCCGCCGCATCTTCGACGCCTATGTCGATCGGGGCGGCAACTTCATCGATTCCAGCAACCTGTATAACAACGGCACCGCCGAGGCATGGCTCGGCGAGTTCATGCATGACAAGCGAGACCGGATCGTCGTTTCGACCAAATATTCCTATACCACCGATGCGACGGATCCGAACGCGGGCGGCAACCATCGCAAGAGCATTATGCGAGCCGTCGAGGACAGCCTGAAGCGGCTGCAGACCGACTATATCGATGTCTACATGATGCATGCGTGGGAGAGCCGCACACCCGTTGAGGAGATCATGCGGGCGCATGACGACCTCGTCCGCGCGGGCAAGATTCTCTATCTTGGCGTGTCCAATGCCCCGGCCTGGATCGTCACCCAGGCACAGTGTCTCGCCGAACGTTACGGATGGGCCGCGCTGATCAACCTGCAAACGGAATACAACCTCGTCAATCGCACGGCGGAGTTCGATCTGCTGCCCATGGCACGGGCCATGGGTCTGGGCGTTACCACCTGGTCGCCAACGGCGGCCGGACTGCTGACAGGCAAGTACGGCACCAGCAGCACCTCGGGGCAGGCAGCGGGGCAATCCTCGGTCCGAGCGGGCTATGTCGCGGCCGTGTCGACGGAGCGGAACTTGAAAATCGTCGACGAGGTCGTGACGGTCGCTGACGAGATCGGTTGTCGCCCGGGGCAGGTGGCCCTGCGCTGGCTGCTGGATCAGCCCGATGTCGCCGGGCCTATCGTCGGGTGCCGCAGCGAAGCGCAGCTGGTGGAGAACCTGGCCTGTCTGGAGGTCAGCCTGACCAGCGACCAACACGCCCGGCTCACGGCGATCAGCCAGCCCAACCAGTTCGCGCCCTATGATGCGATCGAGGGGCCCGTGATCCCCGAACAGATCACCGGCGGGCTCAGGATCGCACGGCGATGATCGCGCCGTACCCCTGTCCACTTCACACACCCGGCCCGCAATGTGCGGAACGAAAGGACAATTGCCCGCTCGATGGAGAAGCGGCCTGATCGAGGAGTGTTAGGATGACGAATTCAGCACGTGGTCTTGCAAGTCTGGCGGCGGCAGGTGGCAGGCCGGACAGTCCGGTCATCCAGATCGCCTTCACCGTCCCCGACATTCACACCGCGATGAGCACCTGGGTCGACGATCTGGGTGTCGGGCCGTGGTTTCTGGTCGAATCGCTGACCGGTGAGGATCCGCTCTACCGCGGGAAACCGACCGAGGCCGCTTACGCGCTGGCCAGCGCCTATACCGGCGACATGCAGATCGAGCTGTGCCAGATGAACGATGATCACCCGTCGGCTTTCCGTGAATGGGTCGATGAACGCGGCTATGGCCTGCATCATATCGCCATCGGCAGCGACGATCCACAGGCCGATATCGAGCATTATGCCCGCAAGGGCTACGAGACGGTCTTCAGCTGCAAGCCGCCATTCGGTGGACCGCCGATCGTTTTCATGTCGCCGGGAACAGCTGGTATGGCAATGATCGAGATCACCCCGATGGGCGAACCAGTGAAGGAATTCCACGCGATGTCCCGCGCCGTCTCGGCTGACTGGGATGGCACGGATCCCGTTCGCCTGCTGGGCTGAAAAGGAGAAGAAAGCGTCTCCCGCGGGCATGACATTGGGCGCCTCTTTTTGACCGGCCACGCAGCGCCAGAGTCCAAAACAGGATGGCCTGCCTAATGATTCCTTGCCACCGGGTTTGAACTCCGATATTTCGCGTTTTGGATAGAAGGAAATGCCTTATCCATTGGGAAAAGCTGCAATGGCAGCTTCATGGGAGAGTTCCGTGTCGATCTTTCGAATGATCGGTACTGGCGGCGGCCTTGGCCGCAAACTGGCCTTGCAAGGCCGCCCGACGCATGGCCGCGTGCGGCATGCTGGTCGGGCCTGCCCCCTTCCTCATCGATATATGCCCGCGATGTGTCCGCCGCTGGAGGTCGGCCCTCCGCGCTAACAACCGAGACCGGCGACCCGACAAAATTGGAAAAACAACAAATCAAAGGGGAGAAAATTGATGTCGAAATGGAATTGTTCCGCGAAAGTGGCGCTGTCTGCGCTCGCAGTCGCCCTAGCTTCGCAGCAGGCAGCACAGGCTCAGTCGGCAGAGGATAGCTCAACCGATGCCACTCCGGCCTATTCGGCCAACCAGATCGTCGTGACGGCGCGCAAGCGGGCAGAAAGCGACCTCAAGGTTCCGATTGCGATCTCGGCAGTGAGCGAGGAGCAGCTTGATCGCTACGCGGTCGCCAAGCTTTACGACTTGGCCGCCATCGAACCGTCGCTGACCATCGCGGCCAACTTCGGCACCCAGGGCGGCGGTATTTCGCTCCGCGGCATCAGCACCGCCCCGCTGAATGCGGCCAGCGAACAATCGGTCGGCCTGAACTTCGACGGGGTAACATCAACACCGGCGCGGCCATCCGTTTCGCCCAGTTCGATCTGGCCCGGATCGAGGTCCTGAAAGGCCCGCAGTCGCTCTATTTCGGCAAGAACACAACGGCCGGTATCATCTCGATCATCGCCGCCGAGCCGACGGACACCCTGTATGCCAAGGTGCGGGCGGGCTATGAATTCAACGCCCGCGAATATGTCGGCGAGGCGGTTATTTCAGGGCCGATTGCAGGTGACGCGGTAAAGGGGCGGCTGGCGCTGTATTATTCCGATATGGAGGGCTGGCTGCGAAATCCGCTGGCGCATCCAGACAAGTTCAATATTGCGCCGACCGATTTCCAGACGGACCTTTTCGGTCCGTTGCGGGATCCCAAATGGTCTCGCCTGCCGAATTCCGAAAGCTTCGCTGGCCGCCTGAGCCTTACGTTCGAACCATCAGACAACGTCACGCTGCGACTCAAGGGCACATACGGTACGCGCAAGGGCAGCGGCAGCAACGCCGATACCCAGCAGTCCTTCTGCGCGGCGGGCGAGCCGGCCCCGGCCCAACTGGGCAACATAGCTGGCGCCGGGTTCCTCTGCGGACTCGATAACGATTGGGCGACCCCGGTAGGCCAGGGGCCAACGGCGGATGAGACGGGCGAACCGCTGTTCCGCGACGGGCAGAGCTATACGGATGAAAAACAGTATCTTCTCCAGGCCATGCTCGATGTCGACCTGACCGATAATCTGAGCCTCAATTCCACGACAGGCTATTACAAGGTCGAACTCGTAGACGTTGCCAACCCATCCTTTGCCCCGTTCCCTGCTATCGGGGCGGTTAACGAGGTGGAAAAGCGCGACTTTACGCAGGAAATCCGGCTGGAATCGGACTTCGACTCGCCGTTCAATTTCATGGTCGGCGGCTACTACGCCAATGGACGCTTCGACCAGAACGTCCCGGTAATCATTCCGCTACTCTTTATCGACGCCGGGCTCACCGCACCTGAATCTCTTCAGCTGCTCCCAGGCACACGCTATGTGAATCCCAGCGAGGTCTGGGCTGGCTTCGGCAATATCAGTTTCGATATCATTCCCGACCGGCTGAACCTCTCGGCGGGCGGTCGCTACACGAGCGAGAAGAAAACGGTTGAGACCTACGACCAGATCACCGGAGACAGTCGCAACGACTTGCTGATCAAGGACTCGGAGACCTTCAACAACTTCAATCCGGAAATCACCCTTACCTGGACTCCGACCAACGACCTGACGATTTACGGCACCTGGAAGAGGGGCAACAAGTCGGGCGGTTTCAACGACGACACCTTGTGGGATTCCGCGGCGGTCCCCGACATCTCCTATGAAGATGAGAGCGTCAAAGGCTTCGAGGGCGGCATCAAGTCGGTGCTGGCCGGCGGGGCGCTGCGCCTCGATCTCGCGGCCTTCATCTACGATTATTCGAACCTGCAGGTCGGGTTCATCGATTCCGAAACTGCGGCGCAGTTCGTCGTGAACGCGGCAAGCGCGAAGCTGAAGGGCATCGAAATGTCGGCCAACTACAGCCCGCCGGACCTGCCCGGGCTGACCCTGTCGGGCAATCTGAACTGGAACGAGGCCCGCTACACCGAATATTTCGGCGTCTGCTACACTGGCCAGACCTTCCAGGCTGGCTGCGCCTTCGATGACGTAGGAAACCCGGTCGATGGCGTGACGCAACGTGGCACCCGGCAGGACTTCGCCGACCAGCCGCTGATCAGGGCGCCGGAGTGGACCGGCAGCCTGAATGCCGCCTACGAGGCCGAACTCGGTTCGGGGGGCACCGCACTCGGGATCTCGGTTGGGGGTGTTTATACCAGCAGCTTCCAGCCGGTGACCCAGGCCCCGCCAACCGCGCTGCAGAAAGCGGTCTTCACGATCAATTCGCAGGTTCGCTTGTTCAATGACGATTCGGGCTGGGAACTGGCGCTGATTGGGAACAACCTGACCAACGAGAAGCGGCTGCAGATCGGCGTCGAGACCTTGTTGACACCGGGCGTGGCGGATGCAGGCACAGGTTCGGCAACGGTGCCGGGGACACTGGCCGACATTGTCGGCTTCACGAACCGGCCGCGGCAGATCATGCTGCGTGCAACTTACGAATTCCAGTAAGTTGAATTGGGCCCGGTACTGCATCGTCAGGTCCGGGTCCACACCTCTTTCCTCGATCAATTTATAACGCAGAATACAGAGGTTGCCTGATGCTCAAGGGATTGCGGATCGCATGTGGTATACTCGGTTGCCTGACGCTTGCTGCCTGCAATAGCGCTGCCGATGGCGACGCAACCATCAACGGGGGCGTCTCCATGGTGGATGGCGCCGATCCCGCGAACTGGCCCTCTTACGGCAGAACCTATGGCGAGCAGCATTTCAGCCCGCTCGACCAGATCAATGCCGACACGCTGGACCGGCTGGGTCTGCAATGGTCGCTCGACCTGCCCATCGGCAATACCACCACTCAGCCGATCGTCGTCGATGGCGTGATCTATTTCGCTCGCGCGTACAGCGTCGTGAATGCTGTCGATGCGGTGACTGGCGAACTTTTGTGGGAATACGATCCGCACGTTCCCGAGACGCTGGATGCCGAAGGGCGCCCGCTGATCGCCTGGGGCAGCCGGGGCATCGCCTGGTGGAACGGCAAGGTCTTCACGATCACCAATGGCGGTCGGCTGATCGCGATCGATACCAAGACCGGCGAGCCCGTGTGGGAAGAGCAGGTCATCGACAAGGACGACATCAGCTACTTCACCGGCGCGCCGCGCGTATTCGACGGCGTGGTCGTGGTCGGCAATGCGGGCGACAACGGAAAGATGCGCGGCCACCTGACGGCGTTCGACGCCGATAGCGGTGAGCGCCTGTGGCGGTTCTGGGTGGTGCCCGGCAACCCGGCCGATGGCTTCGAGAATCCAGAACTGGAGATGGCCGCCGAAACCTGGTCGGGCGAATGGTGGAAGTTCGGCGGCAATGGCGCCCCGTGGAACGGGATTACCTACGACCCCGAAACCCAGTCGGTCTTCGTCGGCACGAGCAACGGCTTTCCGTTCAACCACCGGCTCCGCAGCGAGGGCAAGGGCGACAATTTGTTCCTGTCCTCGATCGTGGCGCTCGACGTGAAGTCGGGCAAGTACAAGTGGCATTATCAGGGCACGCCCGGCGATACCTGGGACTACACGATGACCCAGGATATCCAGCTGGCCGACCTCGACATCGACGGAGAAATGCGGAAGGTTCTGCTGACCGCACCGAAGAACGGGTTCTTCTTCGTCATCGACCGGCTGACCGGCGAATTCATTTCCGCCGAGCCCTTCGTGAAGGTGACGTGGGCCAGCCATTACGACGATAACGGGCGCCCGGTCGAAAACCCGCTGGCGCGCTATCCCGATGGGACCACGTTCGAAGCCTGGCCGACCGTGTTCGGCGGCCATAACTGGCAGGCGATGGCCTACAGCCCGCAAGCGAAGCTCGCCTTTATCCCGGCCGTGGATCTCGGCGGCACCTATCGCGACAATACCGACGCGACCACCTGGGACGCCGAGAAGGGCCTGATCACTACCGGCGTGGACGCAACCGGCGATGTCGACGACGACCGGCCCGAGGAAGGGACGGCCGCTCTGATCGCGTGGGATCCAGTGGCGCAAAAGCCGGCCTGGCGGATCCAGGCCCCGCACATGGTCCCCGCAGGCGTCATGGCGACCGGCGGCGGGCTGGTCTTCCAGGGCAGCGTCGAGGGGCAGCTCAGGGCCTATTCCGCGACCGACGGCAAGCAGCTGTGGTCTTACGACATGGGGGCACCGGGCGTCATCGCGCCCGTGACCTATTCGGTCGGCGGCAAGCAATATGTGACGATCCTGACCGGGACGAGTGGCGTGCCCTCAGCCTGGGGCCGGGCGGTCACCAGCCTGAACCTCGATTATCGCACGATGGCCCGCCGGGTCCTGACCTTCGCCCTCGACGGCGAGGCGATCCTGCCCGCCCGCGTCGAAACCGTACGACAGAAGCCGTCCGATCCCGATTACCGTCCCAATGCCGCCTTGGCGCAGACGGGCGAGAAGCTCTACGGCATGATGTGTTCGACCTGCCGCGGCTACGAAGCGGTGGCGGGTGGGCGCGCGCCCGATCTGCGCTACTCATCGGTGCCGCTCGATGCAGAGGTCTTTGCCTCAATCGTGCGCGACGGGGCACTGCTGCCAGCCGGAATGCCACGCAGTCCGGGCCTGACCGACGAACAGCTCGCGGCCATCCGGCAGTACGTGCGGCGGCAGGCCCGCGACGAGGCACTCGATCTGGAAATCAACAAGACCGGGATGACGATCGTCCCACGCTAGATGCCGAAACTCGGGCGCGTGCGACGCTCACCGCGCACAACGAACCCGATGCAAGGAGAGGTAGAATGCTGAACGGACTCAAGGTTCGCCAGATCGCCTATTACGTCAAAGACATTCACAAGGCCGCCGAACACCACAACGCGCTGTATGGCAGCGGCCCCTATTACTTTTTCCGGGATGCGACGTTCCAGATCAACTATCGCGGGCAGGAACGCGAACTGACGCACAGCGCCGCCTTCGGGCAGTGGGGCGCGATGCAGGTCGAATTCCTCTCTTCGGCAGAGAGCGGTCCATCGCTGTTCCACGACCTGTATCCGGCCAGCTCTGGCCGCTGGGGCCTGCATCATGTCGCGGTCATCGCGGATGATTTTGACGCCGCGATTGCCGCAGCGCAAGCCGCCGGCTGCCCGGTCGTGCAGGATGCGGAAATCAAGTCGATGGACCTTCGCATCGCCATGGCCGACACGGTAGAGAAATACGGCCACTTCCTGGAGATATACAGTGGCGGTCCGGGCATCACCGAATTCTACGACATGATCGAGAATGCGGCGCAGGACTGGGACGGCAAAGAGCTGTTCCGGGAAATGCAGCTGTGATCGCGACCGCATATTCAGATGCCTGCAGTGCCATCGCCGGGCGCCGATCATGAAGCTATCCGGAAACGCCGTAACGGGGGTGCCGATCTTCCTGCTGGCGCTGGCCGGTCAGATCACGGCGGCGATCACCTTGCCGCTCACCGACTCATTTCGGAACCCCGGCTGGACAGCCGCTTCGCTAGCCTCCTATTTTGCCTCGATCTGGTTGATTGCCGTCCTGATCAAGCGCGGGCTCGGCCTGTCGATCATCATTCCGCTGATCTCGGGCGTCGCGCCGCTCTCGATCGCGCTGATCGCGATCTTCTTTGGCGGAGAGCCGGGTTCGGTCGCCAAGATCTCGGCGCTTGCCGTCGCCTGCGTTATGATCGGTGCTGCGGGCCTGCTGGACAGGAAATGACCGAGCACGCCGCACAGCGCACACCGCAGACTTTGCCGCAACATCGACAGGGCAAGTGACATGACTTTCATCACGCAGAACATTCAGGCGATCGGCCTGCTCGTTGTCGCCCTTGTCGGGCAGATCATGGGTGCATCGGCGATCCCGAAGACGGACCTGTTCCGCAATGTGAAGTGGACCGCATTCATGTTCGGCTCCTTCACGATCGCGCTGTGGATGATTTCCATCCTGATCACACGCGGTATGGCGCTGTCGATCGTGATCCCACTACTGTCCGGGCTGGTCCCGCTGTCGGTCAGTCTGGTGGCGATATTTGTGGAGGGCGAACCGGCGACACCGGGCAAGCTGATCCTGCTGACCCTCGCCTGCCTGCTGATTGGCGGTGCTGGCATGTTCGGCTGATCCCGCGAACAAACAGAAACAACCGGAGAGTACGATGTCGTTGAACGGTGACCGGCTGAAGGCCGCGCAGGTGGGTTTGAACAGCTCGGATCTGGCGGGCTCGCTGCGGCTTTATTCCGAACTCGGCTTCAGGAATGCGGGCGGGCACATGATCTGGGGCGCGCCAATGGCGATCCAGGGTCTGTCCCCGTCAGCGCGCGGGCAACTGTACTGGCTGGTCGGGCGGCAACGGCGGGTGCAGCTGGAGTTCTTTCATCTGACCAACCCGATGCAGCGTCCGCAGCCCCAAGACTGGCGCTGCTGCGACCTTGGCTGGACCCGGTTCGGGATCGCCGTTGCCGACCTCAATGCAGCGAAAGCGGTGCTGCGGGAGTGGGATATCCCCGTGGTCGCCGAACTGGCCGAGCCGGGCGAGCCCCGGCGGCTTTCCTTCCGCGATCCTTTCATCGGCTGTTTCGTCGAGATCATGCAGGACGGCGACAACCTGCCCGGAGGCAGCCCGGCCCGGCATCACGATGCCGAACCCGCGCTGATCTACGCGACGGCTTCGGTGTCCGACCTCGCGGGCGCGCGCCGGTTCTATGGCGAAACGCTTGGCCTCGACATTGTTGACGGCCCGGCGGTCCACGGACCGGCACACGAGGTTTTGTGGGATCTGGCAGGCGCGAACAGCGAGAGCTTCGTCGTCGATGGCGGCGGGTTCCTGCTCGAGATCGTGCACTATCTCGACCCTGTCGGCAGGCCACGCCGCGCGGATTATTTCGTCGGCGATCAGGGGATCATGAATATCGCCATCGTCTCGCCGAAGCTGGACGTTGCGGTGGCGGCGATCGACCGCGTTCGCGCCGAGGGTTGCCAAGCGAGCGAGACCATCAAGATCGGCGATGCGGGCGGGGCCTACATCCTCGAGGCAGAGCGCGAGGTGGAGCTCGGTTCATTGACCGAAGAGCACGAGGCGCCGTTCGGCTACGTGCCGACCGCGAAGTTCTTCGGAGAATAGCCCGCGCAAGGGCGCGGGTGATCCCCATCCGCGCTGCCTAGGGCACCAGCACCGTATCGACCGGCTCGGGCAGCGTCTCGGGATAATCGAGCGTATAGTGCAGCCCCCGGCTTTCATGCCGCTTGAGCGCGCTCTGCACGATCAGGTCAGCGCATTGCAGCAGGTTCCTGAGCTCGATCAGGTCGGTCGTGACGCGGAAATGGCCGTAATAATCCTCGATCTCTTCATACAGCAGCTTGATCCGGTGGGAGGCGCGTTCGAGCCGCTTGGTGGTGCGCACGATGCCGACATAGTTCCACATGAAGCGGCGGATCTCGGTCCAGTTCTGCTTGATGACCACGTCCTCGTCGGAATCGGTCACCCGGCTTTCATCCCACGCCCGGATCGTCGGCACGGTGCAGTCGTCGTCCCAGCTATCGAGAATGTCGCGCGCCGCCGCCTCGCCGAAAACGAAACATTCGAGCAGCGAATTGGAGGCGAGGCGATTGGCCCCGTGCAGCCCGCTCTCTGTGCACTCGCCCGCCGCCCACAGGCCCGGCAGGTCGGTCCGCCCGTCGAGCCCGATGACGATCCCGCCGCAGGTATAATGCTGCGCGGGCACGACCGGGATCGGCTCCTTCGTCATGTCGATGCCGAGCGTTTCCAGCCGGTCGTAGATCGTCGGGAAATGCTCCTTCACGAATTCGGGCGGCTGATGGCTGATATCGAGATGGACATAGTCGAGACCAGAGCGCTTGATCTGGTCGTCGATCGCGCGGGCGACCACGTCGCGCGGGGCCAGTTCCATACGTTCCGGATCGTAATCGGTCATGAAACGATGGCCTGTTTCGGGGTGGTTGAGGTGGCCGCCCTCGCCGCGCACCGCCTCGGTAATGAGGAAGTTCTTGACCTCGAGGTTGTAGAGGCAGGTCGGGTGGAACTGCATCATCTCCATATTGGAGACGCGCGCACCGGCCCGCCAAGCCATGGCGATGCCGTCGCCCGTTGCGCCGCGCGGCGCGGTCGAGAACAGGTAGCAGCGCCCCGCGCCGCCCGCCGCCATCACCGTGGCGCGCGCCGTATAGGCCTCAACCTTGCCGGTGACCGTGTCGAGCGCATAGGCACCCCAGACACGCCCGCTGCCCGAATAGCGGCTCTCGTGCCGCCCGGTGATGAGGTCGATGCAGCTGCGGTCGGGCAGTAGCGTGATATTGGGGTTCTCCTCCGCCGCCTTCAGCAGCGCGGCCTGCACCGCCCAGCCGGTCGCATCGTGGACATGGACGATGCGACGATGCGAATGCCCGCCCTCGCGCGTCAGGTGGAGGTTGCCGCCGTCGCTGTCGAACGGCACGCCCAGCTCGACCAGCCGGGCGATGGCCTCGGGCGCATGCGCGATCACATATTCGACCACGTCGCGATCATTCAGGCCCGCGCCCGCCACCATTGTGTCACGAATATGGTCCTCGAACGTATCACCGGCATCGAGCACGGCGGCGATACCGCCCTGCGCCCAGGCGGTCGATCCGCTGGTCAGCTTGCCCTTGGCCAGCACCAGCACTTTCAGCTTCGTCGCCAGCGAGAGCGCCGCAGTCAGCCCTGCCGCGCCGGAGCCGATTACCAGCACGTCATATTGATGTTCGTTTTCAGTCATTCCCGTTCCCATGCCCGCCCTCATGGCCTGCGCCAAGCCCAGCGGCAAGCGCCGAGGCATGCAGCCGTTCGACAATTCGCGCGCGCGTGGTTACGCTGCACGGCGAACTGGGGCCAACAAGGGGGCAGCCATGTTTCGCATTCTCAAGA
>CAYOSE010000063.1:1728-15664 GCA_964406535.1 uncultured Sphingomonadaceae bacterium | reverse complement strand
CGCCAGTTCGACGTCGTTCTGCTTGCCCGAGTGGCGCAGCCGCTTGTAATGGTTGTGCACCGCGACCGAGAGGACGCGCTTGGCCCGGTCCTGGCCGATCACGTAGTCGTTCAGCGTGGTGCAGATTTCCAGCGGGGTGGCGATGCCGCCATCCTTCTTGCCGGCAATGCCGCCCTTCGCCTCTTCGCGGATGATGTCGTTGCACAGTTCAACGCATTCATCGCAGATGAATACGGTGGGGCCCGCAATAAGCTTGCGAACCTCGTGCTGCGACTTGCCGCAGAAGCTGCAGTAAAGGGTGCTCTTGCTGTCTGATCCGCTCAACTTCGTCATTTTCCCTGCCTAACGCAACTCGTGCCCTTGGGGCCAGTGACTTCGTGCCTGTCGGCCCCGTTCGGGCCGAGCGCCGGAATCGACCCTCCTACTTTAGGACGGCGAGCCGCAATATCAATCACAGCAAACTTAATATCCCGCTGCCACGCCAGCCCGAAAGGGAAAGATTGCCAAAATGCTACAATTTTTTGGCCGAATCTTGCCCGTCACGGACCGTGTGACGATGAGGGGTGCTGCTGTGCTTATTCGGTCGGTGCGCCGCCCGAACCGCTGGTGTCGTGGGCTTCGTCGCCCTTGGGCCGGTGCGCGAAGACCGCATCGACCAGGCCAAAATTCTTCGCCTCATCCGCCTCGAGGAAGGTGTCGCGGTCCATCGCCCGCTCGATATCGTCGAGGCTCTGGCCGGTATACTTGACGTAAAGATCGTTCATGCGCGCCTTGATCCGCAGGATCTCCTTGGCCTGAATCTCGATATCGGACGCCATGCCGCGCGCACCGCCCGACGGCTGGTGGATCATGATCCGCGCATTGGGCAGCGCGACGCGCATGCCCGGCTCGCCGGCCGCAAGCAGGAAGCTGCCCATGCTGGCAGCCTGACCGATGCACACGGTGCGGATCTTCGGCTTGATGTACTGCATGGTGTCATGGATCGCCATGCCTGCCGTCACGACGCCACCGGGCGAATTGATGTACATGCTGATGTCCTGCGAGTTCTCGCTTTCGAGGAACAGCAGCTGGGCAACGATCAGGCTGGCCATGTTGTCTTCCACCTGGCCGGTGACGAAGACGATGCGTTCACGCAGCAGGCGGCTGAAGATGTCGAAGCTGCGCTCGCCGCGGCTGGTCGATTCGACCACCACGGGCACGAGGGCACCGGTTACGGGGTCGGTAGTGAAACGGTCCTGACTGTCACCGAACAGGTCGAGCATCCAAAATTCCTTCTCGTCGTATGGCCCCTGGTACGAGGAGCGAACGCCTATGTCGCGTCTGCCCTGCCGGAGTTCAAGGGCGGCGCGCGCGTTCATCCCCCGCCGCCATTAGGGGGAGGGGGTCAAGGGGGTGTGAGGGGCAGTCCAGCGACGCTGGCCCGAGTGCGGGATTTCGGGGACGCGAGCGGTGCGAGTGGCGCGAGGTAGGGGGCGACCGGACATTGCGCCCGGCGCGCCCCCGCGGCCCTATTTCGTGGCGCCTATTTCGCGGTGTCGGTCCTGGCCTTGGCCGGCGCTTTCTTGGCGGGGGCCTTCTTCGCAGCCGGCTTCTTGGCCGGAGCCTTCTTCGCAGCAGGCTTTTCCTCGGCGGTCTCGGCCTTCTTTTCAGCCGCCTTCTTCGCCGGGGCTTTCTTGGCGGGAGCCTTCTTCTTAGCCGGGGCCTTCTTGGCTTCCGCCGGAGCTTCCTCGGCCTCGATCGCGGCTTCGAGGTCCTCACGCGTCACGTCGCGCTCGGTCACTTCGGCCTGGTCGAACAGGAAGTCGACGACCTTGTCTTCATACAGCGGGGCGCGGAGCTGGGCCTGCGCCATCGGCTCGTTCTGGATATATTCGACGAAGCGCTGCTGGTCCTCCGGGCGGTATTGCTGCGCCGCCTGCTGGACGAGCATCTGCATTTCCTGGTTGCTGATCTCGACCTTGTTGGCCTGACCGATCTCGCTCAGCAGCAGGCCGAGGCGCACGCGGCGTTCGGCGATGCGCTTGTAGTCGTCCTTCTCCGCCTCGATTTCCTTGAGCGCGGCTTCGGGGTCTTCCTCGCGCGCGGCTTCGGACTGGAGCTGGTTCCAGATCTGGCCGAACTCGGCCTCGACCATGCCCTCAGGCACGGGGAAGTCGTAGTCGGCGGCCAGCTTGTCGAGCAGCTGGCGCTTCATCTGGGTGCGGGTGAGGCCGGCAGTTTCCTGCTCCAGCTGGCCGCGCATCAGCTCCTTCAGCTGGTCGAGCCCTTCGAGGCCGAGGCCCTTGGCGAAGTCCTCGTCGATCTTGGTTTCCTGCTCGACCTTCACCGCCTGCACGGTGATGTCGAATTCGGCGTCCTTGCCTTTGAGGTTCTCGGCCGGATAATCCTCGGGGAAGGTGACGGTGATGGTCTTGGTGTCACCCGTCTTCACGCCGGTCAGCTGTTCCTCGAAGCCGGGGATGAACTGGCCCGAGCCGATCACCAGCGGGGTGTTCTCGGCCTTGCCGCCTTCGAATTCGACCCCGTCGACACGGCCGACGAAGTCGATGATCAGCTGGTCACCATCGGCGGCCTTCTTGGTCTTGGCAGCGTCCTTGTAGCTCTTCTGGCCGGAAGCGAGCCGCTCCAGCGCCTCGTCCAGCGCCTCGTCGGAAACGGGGACGTTGAGCTTTTCGAGCTTCAGGCCGGTGATCTCGGGCGCCTCGATCTCGGGCAGCACCTCGACCTCAACGGTCAGCTGGGCGTCCTTGCCCTGCTCATAGCCCTCGGCCATGTCGACCTTGGGCTGCATCGCTGGACGCAGCTGCTTGTCGCGCAGCAGGCTGTCGACCGATTCGCGCAGCGTGTTGTTGAGCACGTCCGCGTGCAGCGCGTCGCCGTGCATCTTGCGAACCAGGTTGGCAGGGACCTTGCCGGGGCGGAAGCCGGGCATGCGAACCTGCGGGGCGACCTTCTTCACCTCGGCATCGACGCGCGCTTCGATATCCTTGGCCGAAATGGTCAGCTGGTAGGCCCGCTTCAGGCCCTCATTGGTGGTTTCGACGATGTCCATTGTGTATGCCTTTACCGACTGGAAGCAGGCCAATGGCGCCGGGAACTGGTGCGGGCGAAGGGACTCGAACCCCCACATCTTTCGATACTGGTACCTAAAACCAGCGCGTCTACCAGTTCCGCCACGCCCGCGGCCCGACGAATTCGTGTCAGGCCCTTGCAGGCCTGCTGAACAGGCCGCCGCCCATAGGGCCTGCCTTCCGGTGTGGCAAGTGCGTCCTTGGGGGATGGCGGGCCGGGCGTGAACGAAAGCGGCGGGATCGAAATCACCGGGCTGGATTGATGGCCCCGATTGATTTTTGTGGCTGCGTCGCTAAGCGCGCTGGCCATGAGCGAAAACAGCACCCCTGACGTCCCGCCCCAGCGGCTCGCGATCAACCCGAACAGCGAGCATTTCGATGCCGAGATCCTGCGTCGCGGCGTGGCGATTCGCTTCAAGGGGCGCGAGCGCACCGATATCGAGGAATATTCGATTCCCGAGGGCTGGGTGCGCGTACAGGCTGGCAAGACGGTCGACCGCAAGGGCCGCCCGCTCACCATCAAGCTGACCGGCCCGGTAGAGGCCTGGTTTGAGGATCTGGGCGAAGACGCCCCAGTCGCGAAGAAGGACTAAGCCTGTCGCGACCGGTGCTGCCGGAAACTAGGGACTGGCGGGATCTTCGTCATCGTCGCTGGCGATAACCACCAGCGCGACCAGCGCGGCAATGAGGCCCGCCGCAGCAAGCAGCCCGGTCTCGCCCCCATAACCTTCGGCCTGGCCGACCGGCGAAGCCGTGCGCGAGGCCATGGCGGCCGTGTCGTTGGCAGCAACCGGCGCGGCGGCCAGCGAGGCAATTGCAACAGCGGCAAGGGTGCTGGTGAATTTCATAGCTTTTTCCCATGTTGTAGCGCAGCAAAAATATCAGATTTTTGCTGCAATGCAAAATGAGCTTCTCACGCGAGGGTTAGCGTTTCCCTAACGATCCGCTCAGGGATGGCCCAATCCTCACACGATCGGGTCGCTGGGATCGTCCTTTTCCTCCGGGTGCGTCGTCGTCAGGCGCAGCACGGTGTAGCCGAGGATGGCCGAGATCAGCGAGCCGGAGAGGATGCCGATCTTGGCCTCCTCGATCAGCAGTCGATAGCCGGGGAAGGCCAGTTCGCCGATAAACAGCGACATGGTGAAACCGATGCCGCACAGGATGCTGACGCCCCAGACCTCGGCCCAGCTGGCGCTCGCCGGTTTCCTGGCGATGCCAAGCTTGTCCGCCGCAAAGACGCAGCCGAAGATGCCGACCTGTTTGCCAACCACCAGGCCCGTGCCAACGGCTAGCGGCAGCGGGTCGAGCAATGCGCCCAGACCCAGACCCGACAGATTTACGCCGGCATTGGCGAAGCCGAAAACCGGAACCACGATATAGGCGTTCCAGCCGACCAGGCCGTGTTCCATCTCTTCGAGCATGGAATGGCCGTCCTTCTTCCGCATCGGAATGGTCAGCGCCGCGACCACGCCGGCGATCGTCGCATGGACGCCTGAATTGAGCACGCAGAACCACAGCGCCACCGCCGCCAGCACGAACGGCCACATGCGCGCCACGCCCATCTTGTTCATCGCCACCATACCGCTGAACACCACCAGCGAGCCGACCAGCCAGGTCAGGTCGATATTGGCCGTATAAAAGACCGCGATGACAATCACCGCGCCGATATCGTCGACGATGGCCACGGTCAGCAGGAACAGCCGCAGCACGGCGGGCACGCGCGTGCCGAGCAGGCCGACCACGCCCATGGCAAAGGCAATGTCGGTCGCCGCGGGGATCGCCCAGCCGCGATGCAGTTCGGGGTCGCCGCCGGCAATCGCCATGAACACCAGCGCCGGCATGCCCATGCCCGCGACCGCGGCCATCACTGGCAGGTTACGCTGTTTCGGATCGGCGAGATTGCCCGCGATCAGCTCGCGCTTCACTTCCAGCCCGACGACGAAGAAGAAGATCACCATCAGCGCATCGTTGATCCACAGGTGCAGCGTGTTCAGCTTGAACACCTCGGCAGACCACAATTCGCCATGGAACAGGTGGTGGTAGCTCTCCGATACGGCCGAATTGGCCACTAGCATCGCCATCGCGGCGACGAAGATCAGCAACAGGCCTTCGAAGGCGTCGCTGACAAACAGGGCTTTCAACTGGCGGAGGGGGGTGGGGAGGTTGGGATTGCTAGCCATGCGGGGGTCAATTCCGCAAATGCGCTCGCGTTGCAAGCTTTCCGATGCCGCGTTGCAATTTTGTTAAATAAGGGTAGTCAATATAAGTACTTTCCCAGGGGGGAGGGAAACGCTTACCGATGGATTTCGGGGACCTCAGCGCGTGGCAATGGCTCGCAATGGTCGAGCACGAACTGCTGCTGTTCGCGGCGATCTTCTTCCTTGTGGGCGCGCTGGACGAATTCCTGATCGACATCGTCTGGGCATGGCTGCGGCTGACGGGCCGGGCGCGGACGCGCACGATCAGCCGCGAACGGCTCGCGCACCGGTCGCTGGCAGGCCATGCCGCCATCCTGATTCCCGCCTGGCGCGAGGCGAAGGTGATCGGACATACGATCGCCCATGCGCTGCAGGCCTGGGCGCAGGCCGACATGACCATCTATGTGGGCGTCTACCGTAACGACCCGGAATCGCTCAGCGCTGCGGCCAGCGGTGCCAATGGCGATCCGCGCGTACGGCTGGTGGTGCACGGGGAGGACGGCCCGACGACCAAGGCCGACTGCCTCAACCGCCTGTATCTGGCGATGGAGCAGGACGAACGCCGGCTCGGCCGCCCGGTGCGGCTGGTGCTGCTGCAGGATGCCGAGGACATGGTCGACCCGGCGGCGCTCGGCCTCGTCGATGAGGCGATCGACCGCGCTGAATTCGTGCAATTGCCGGTGCTGCCCATTCCGCAGCCCAAATCGCGCTGGATCGGCAGCCATTATTGTGAGGAGTTCGCCGAGGCGCATGGCAAGGCGATGGTCGTGCGCGATGCGCTGGGCGCCAGCCTGCCCGCTGCCGGGGTCGGCTGCGCGTTCGAGCGCAATATCCTGCGACAGATGGCGCGCGAACGGCACCAGGAGGCACCCTTTGCCGTCGAATCGCTGACCGAGGATTACGAGCTGGGCATGCGGATCAGGGCGGCGGGCGGGCGCTCGCGTTTCGTGCGGGTGCGTGGGGAGGACGGCGCCTTGGTGGCCACGCGGGCGATGTTCCCGGCGCGGATCAACCAGGCGGTCCGGCAAAAGGCGCGCTGGGTGCATGGCATCGCTTTCCAGGGCTGGGACCGGCTCGGCTGGGGCGGTGGCATCGGCGAATACTGGATGCGGCTGCGCGACCGGCGCGGGCCGCTGTCGGCGATCGTGCTGTTCTGCGGTTACATGGTCATCCTGCTGACCGGGCTCGGCATGGTGCTGGAGATGGTGCTGGGCCAGGTCGGGGTCGAGCGCGCCTGGTTGCGCGACCCGTTACTGATGGCGCTGATCTGGGCCAACCTTGCCAGTTTTGCGTGGCGGGCCACGATGCGCTTCGCCTTTACCGCGCGCGAATATGGCGTACTCGAGGGGCTGCGCGCGGTGCTGCGGATTCCGGTCGCCAATGTCGTGGCGATCATGGCCGGGCGGCGGGCGCTGTTCGCCTATATGCGAACGCTGGCGGGCGAACAGGCGCGCTGGGACAAGACCGAGCACGACGTCCACCCTGCCGCCCTGGCCAAGGCCGAGGCGGCCAAGGTATGAGCGCCGATGCCGCCTCCAGAACACGAGCTCGGGGCGAACCGCTGGCCGCGCTGGTGCTGGTGGGGGTGATCTGGGTCGGTTTCCGCGCCAGCAGCCTCGCCGGAACGCCTCCGCCGTTCGATCTCGGTGAGGATTCAGGGTTAACGCCTCCCGTCGCGCTCGCGGCAACACCGCCTCAGGGCAAGCGCAATTTGCCCGTCGCAGCGGTGCCACCAGTCCGACAGGCAGAACCGGCGGCAGCTGAAACCGGCGAGGCTGTGATGCGGCTGGCCCTGCCGTCGGTGCCGCGCCAGCAAGGTGGCCGGAAGCCGAGCGGGCCAACAGCGTCCACGGCGCAGCCCCGGCCAGCACCGCCTGCCGAGGCGACGCTTGCCGCAACGGCCCCGGTCGATGCGGTACGCGTAGCGCTACCGCCCGCGCGGCCTGCCGCGCTGGCCGATCAGAGTGCCGGGGCCTCGGTGGCTGCCGCGCCCTATCCCGCCTCGGCTGAGGGGGCGCGTACCGACAACTGGTCCGGCGATGCCTGGGTGTTCTGGCGCGAGGGTTCGGATGCGCCGGTCACGCCGGGCGCGCAGGGCTATGGCCGCAGCCAGGCGGGCGCGGTGATCCGGCTGGCGATGATCCCCGCCAGCGCACTCAGGCCGCAGGCGCATCTGCGCGTCAGCACCGCGCTGGAGGGGCCGCGCGAACGCGAAGTGGCGGCGGGTATCTCGGCCCGGCCACTCGCGGACGTGCCGCTGCGCGTCGCGGCGGAGGCGCGCGTCACCGAAACCGATTTCGGCACCGAGGTGCGTCCTGCTGCCTTCGCGGTGACCGAGATTCCGCCCTTCGCACTCCCGGCGGGCCTGACCGGCGAAACCTATGTCCAGGGCGGCTATGTCGGCGGCGATTACGACACCGCCTTCATCGACGGCCAACTGGGCATTGCCCGCGAATTCGCGCTGACGGATCGCTCGCGCCTGCGCCTTGGCGGCGGTCTGTGGGGCGGGGCGCAGCGCGGGGCGTCGCGCCTCGATGTCGGGCCGAGCGCGCAACTGACCTTCCGCATTGGCGCGGTCAATGCGCGGGCCTCGGCCGATTATCGCTTCCGGATTGCCGGGGATGCGCGGCCGTCGAGTGGCCCGGCGCTCACACTCTCGGCGAGTTTTTGAGCGCAGCCGCGCATTCAACTTCATTCCGTCCCGCCCTTGGGTTAGGCGGGCTTAATGGATGTCTATCTTCCCATCGCCAATCTCTCGGTCAACGGTCTGCTGATCGTCGCACTGGGCCTAATGACGGGCGTGCTGTCGGGCATCTTCGGCGTGGGCGGCGGATTCCTGACGACGCCGCTGCTGATCTTCTACGGCATTCCGCCAGCGGTCGCGGCGGCCTCGGCGGCAACGCAGGTGACCGGGGCGAGCGTATCGGGCGTGCTCGCCCATTCGAAACGCGGCGGGGTCGACTACCAGATCGGGCTGGTGACGGTCGGTGGCGGGCTGTTCGGGGCGCTGATC
Source organism: uncultured Sphingomonadaceae bacterium (assembly GCA_964406535.1). Taxonomy (GTDB): domain Bacteria; phylum Pseudomonadota; class Alphaproteobacteria; order Sphingomonadales; family Sphingomonadaceae; genus Alteraurantiacibacter. The sequence continues at coordinate 7,382 of CAYOSE010000063.1, read as the reverse complement.
GGGGCCGGGCTGTTCACACTGCTGGAGGCGGTCGGGCAGATCGATACCGTGATCTCGATCCTCTACGTCGTGCTGCTGGGCACAATTGGCGGGATGATGGGCAATGAGAGCCTGCAGGCGCTCCGCAATCGCTCCAAGGGCAGGCCGGGCGCGGCCAAGCGCCGTCACCACCCGCTGGTCGCCAATCTGCCGCTGCGCTGGCGGTTCTACCGCTCGGGCCTGTACATCTCGCCGCTGGCCCCGCTGCTGCTGGGTGTGGTGGTCGGCATCCTGACCATGCTGATGGGCGTGGGCGGCGGGTTCATCCTGGTCCCCGCCATGCTCTACCTGCTGGGGATGAGCGCGAATGTCGTGGTCGGCACCAGCCTGTTCAACATCCTGTTCGTGACCATGATGGTGACGATGGTCCACGCGCTGACCACCCGTGCGGTGGATATCGTGCTCGCCGGCCTGCTGCTGCTCGGTTCGGTCACCGGCGCGCAGATCGGGTCGAAGATCGCGGTCAGTGCGAAGCCCGAATATCTGCGCCTGATGCTGGCGCTGATCGTGCTGGCGGTGGCGCTGAGGATGGCTTTCGGCCTCGGCATCCAGCCGGACGAGATTTATTCGGCGGTGGCGCTTTGAACCGGCTGGTGGCGCTGGTGCTGCTGGCCGTGGCCAGCCTGCTGGTGAGTGCGCCTGCTCACGCCCAGGGGCGCGACCCGATCCTGGTGACCGAGGTCTCGCAGAGCACAATCCGTGTGCGGCAGGGCTTTACCGGGACGGAGCTGCTGGTGTTCGGCGCGATCCTCGATCCGCGTGGCGGGCAGCCCGCCGGCGACTACGACATCGCCGTCATCGTGCGCGGCCCCTCCGAGGCGATCCAGCTGCGCGAGAAAGACCGGCTCGAATGGCTGGGTATCTGGGTCAATGCCGAGAGCGCGGCTTTCCGCTCGGTGCCGTCCTTCTTCGCGCTGGCCAGCTCGCAGCCGGTGGATACGTTGGTCGATCCGCAGACCGCCGCGATCTACGAGCTGGGGCTCGATTACCTGCAGTTGTCGCCGACCGGCTCGATCGACCCGGAAAAGCAGGTGCGGATGACGCGCGGGCTGGTCGACCTGAAACAGCGACAGCGCCTGTTCCAGCAGGTCGAGGAGGGCGTGAGCATCACCGAAGGGGTCCTGTATCAGGCGCGCATCGCCATCCCCTCCAACGTGGTGGTGGGACGCTACAGCGCCGAGACGCTGGCGATCCGCGAGGGCCGCGTGGTTGCATCGGGCACCGCGCAGGTGGAGGTGGTCAAGGAAGGATTCGAGCGGGTCGTCGCCGACGAAGCGCAGGATCACGGCCTGTTTTACGGCCTGTTCGCGGTCGGGCTGTCGCTGTTCATGGGCTGGGCCGCCGGACGCCTCTACGCCTTGGTTTAGATCGCGGCACCGGCCCGCTCCCCCACCCGGCCTCCCAGGGCATTATCCTGTTTGGGTGGCCGGGTGGGGGAGCGGGCCGGTGCCGTAGATGTTTCAGCCCGCTGAAACACAGCAAGCTGGACCACCACCAATCAGCGTTGACCCGTTCTTAACCGCAACTGGCCTATGCGAGCCGGGAGTGAAACTTCCCGGGACGCTGATCCATGAACGATATGTCGAGGCCGCCTTTCAACCCGCAGGGTGACGCCATGCAGACCCCCGCCAGCCATGGCGACCTGGCCGCTGCCTATGGTGCTCGTCCGGCTGCGGCCCCCACATCTGCCCCCACGGCCTCGGCCCCGGTTGCGCCCGCTGCGCCCCAGCCTGTGCAGCAGGCCGCGCCCGAGCCTGAGCATGAAGAGATCAGCGAGAATGCTCGCCAGCCGATTGGCGTGGTGCTGGAAATCGCCGGTTCGGGCTCGCGCATCGCGCTCGACATGCAGCGGCTCAACGAATGTTCGACCGACGACGATCCCTCGATCAAGATGGCCGGCGGCGTCGGCAGCCAGGTCAAGATCCAGACGCATGACGGCTGGCTGCTCGCCAGCGTTCGCAACCAGAAGCAGGACCAGCGCGACGTCAACGGCGCGGTCATCGCCAGCATCGACTTCATGGGCGAAGGCCTGGAAGAGAAGCTGACCGGCAAGATCCACTCCTTCCGCCGCGGTGTCACACGCTACCCGACGCCGGGTGCCTATATCTATCCCTGCACCACCGCCGACATGCGGCAGATCTATGCCTCGGACGGGCGCAGCGCGATCCAGATCGGCACCGTCTATCCGACCAACGACATTCGCGCGGGCGTCTATGTCGACGCCATGCTCGGCAAGCACTTCGCGCTGCTGGGCTCGACCGGCACGGGTAAGTCGACCAGCGCCGCGCTGATCCTGCACCGCATCTGCCAGAGCGCGCCGCAGGGTCACATCGTGATGATCGACCCGCACGGCGAATATTCGGCGGCGTTCAAGAATACCGGGCGCATCTACGACGTTTCGAACCTGCAGATGCCGTACTGGCTGATGAACTTCGAGGAACATTGCGAAGTCATCCTGAAGTCGAGCGGCTCGGACCTGCAGGAGGACCGCGACATCCTCGCCAAGTGCCTGCTCGCCGCGCGCTCGAAGAACCGGCTGGCCGAGACGCTGGGCAAGATCACCGTGGATTCGCCGATCCCCTATCTGCTCAGCGACCTGACCAACCTGATCCAGGACGAAATGGGCAAGCTCGACAAGGCGACGACCACCGCGCCCTACATGCGGATCAAGACCAAGCTGGAAGAGCTGAAGGCCGATCCGCGATACCAGTTCATGTTCTCCGGCATGCTGGTCGGCGACACGATGGCGCAGTTCATCTCCAAGATTTTCCGCATGCCGGGCGACGGTCAGCCGATTTCGATCATCGACGTTTCGGGCGTGCCGTCGGACATCACCTCGACCGTGGTCGCGGTGCTCAGCCGCATGGTGTTCGACTTCGCGATCTGGGGCCGCAACGAGAAGACCAGCCCGATCCTGCTGGTCTGCGAAGAGGCGCACCGCTACGTGCCCAACGAGCGCAATGCCGATGGCTCCTCGGTCGGGCAGATCCTTTCGCGGATCGCCAAGGAAGGCCGTAAATACGGTATCTCGCTGGGCCTGATCACGCAGCGTCCGTCCGACCTTGCCGAGGGTGTGCTCTCGCAATGCGGTACGATCATCTCGATGCGTCTGAACAATGACCGCGACCAGGCCTTCGTGAAGGCGGCCATGCCCGAAGGTGCGCGTGGCTTCCTCGATTCGATCCCCGCCTTGCGGAACCGCGAATGCATCATCTGCGGCGAGGGTGTCTCGATCCCGATGCGCGTGGCCTTCGACAATCTCGAAGAGGCCAAGCGTCCGGCGTCGGAAGACCCGAGCTTTACCGAGCTGTGGCGCGAGGCCGGCGGCGAGGAAGAGCAGGTCGAACGCGTCGTGCAGCGCTGGCGCGCGCAGGGGCAATAACGAATTTCGCGCCCGCATCCGCGTGAGCGTCCTCGGTGCTGTTCCCTCCGTCCTGCGGACTGCGGGGCACCTGCGGGCGGCCATTTGGCCTTGCGGCGCGCTGTCGTCGCGCGCCGGTTAAGCGCTACCTTCCAGCTCATTCCCGATCCTTGGTCGCGGCAGCCAAAGCGCGAACGCGAGCGCCGGCGCTTGAGGCCAAACAAACAATGCGCGGGCGGAAACAATCAGGTACCTCTGGTATCGCCAAACAGGTGAATGTGGAGGCGGTCGGTCAGGTTGTACCCCCGCTCGATACACAGGGGCGTGAGCCATTGCTCTCGTTCGCGCAAAGTGGCGCTGTCGGTGCCCTCGGCCATCAGCCAGATGCGGCGCGGCAGGATCGCGTGCTTGCGGGCGAGGGCGTCGACCTGTTCCACGTCACCCGGCGCCCCGATCACGAACTTGAACACCGCGCGACTGTCGGTCGCCCAGCGGTCGAGCATCTTTTCCGGCAGGGCAAGGTCTGCCGCGTTACCGCTGTGCGCGAGCTTGGGGCTGACATTGTATTGCTCGACGCGAACGTCGAAGCGCGCCACCGGATCGACGGTGCCGTTGGTCTCGACCTCCACCGCCATGTCAGGCAGGTGTTCGAGCATATCGGCCAGCTGGCTCGATTGCAGCAAGGGCTCTCCGCCGGTGATGACAAGGCGTGACTGCCTCAGTTCGGCGATGCGGCGGGCGACCTCTTCTGGCGACAGGGTGACCTGATTGGCTTTGCGATCAAAGGTCTCGCCCGCGCGGTGCGGGCGATTATCGCCCTCAAAATGCCAGGTATAGGCGGTGTCGCACCACACGCAGGCGAGGTTGCAGCGCGAGAGGCGAACGAAGGCGACCGGCTTGCCCGCGCTTGGCCCTTCGCCCTGAAGACTGGCGAAGATTTCTGGCTGCGCCAGAGCTTCGCTTCCCGGCGTGTCCGGTGCCTGCGTTGCGAGGGTTAGTGCCATGCAAAATACCTAGCCCGTTCGCCCTGAGCTTGTCGAAGGGTGAAGTGCGGGACTGGTTCGTGCTTCGACTGGCTCAGCACGAACGGGCCCATTCTACCCCAGCCGCGCCAGCGCTGCCGTGAGCCGCTCGATTTCGCCGAGGTGGTGCCCGTGGTCGGCGCGGGCCTTCTCGACCGCCTCGGGCTTGGCCTTCTCGACGAATTTGGAGTTCGACAGCCGCCCTTCGAGCGATTTGGCCTCTTTCGTGGACGCAGCCAGCGCCTTTTCGAGCCGGGCCTTCTCGGCGGCGATGTCGATGATGCCTTCCAGCGGCACGAGAAACACGTCCTCGCCCGCCGTGATCTGCATGGCCGGGCCCGCCGGAGCCTCGGCGAACTCGACCGGGGTCAGCCGCGCGAGCCGTTCGATGGCCGCTGCGCTGCGCGCCACGACGCTTCTGGCGAGGTCGGACGGGGCGGGGCAATAGGCGGCCAGCTTCGCGCCGGGCGCGATGCCCAGCTCGTTCTTCGCCGCGCGGGTGGCGGTGGTGAGCGCGATGGTCCAGTCGATCGCGTTGGTCGCGGACTTGCTCACGCTGGCGCGTGGGGAAGGCCATTTGGCGAGGATCAGCTCGTAGCTCCGATCCCCCTGGGCATGCCACAGCTCCTCGGTGATGAACGGCATGAACGGGTGCAGCATGACCAGAATCTGGTCGAGCGCCCACCCGGCGACTTCGCGGGTTTCTTCCAAAGCCGTTCGTGCTGAGCTTGTCGAAGTGCGAGCGGCTTCTGAATCCGACCCCCTTCGGCTGGCTGACGAAGCCAGCCGCTCAGGACGGGCTTCGACAGGCTCAGGGCGAACGGATTCAGAAGCAAAGACGGGCTTGATCAGTTCCAGATACCAGTCGCAGAACTGGTCCCACACGAAGTGGTAGATCGTGTTGGCCGCTGCGTCGAAGCGCAGATCGGCCATCGCCGCATCGAGCGCGGTGACGGTCTGCTGCACCTCGCCGATGATCCACTGATTGGCCGCCAGCTTCGCCTCGGGCGCCTTGATTGTGGTGGAGGCGCTGATCCCGTTCGATTGGCAGAAACGCGTGGCATTCCAGAGCTTTGTGGCGAAGTTGCGGTAACCCTCGACGCGCTTTTCATCCATCTTGATGTCGCGGCCCTGGCTCTCCATCGCCGCCATGAAGAAGCGTAGCGCGTCGGCGCCGTACTGGTCTGACGAAGACCGCAAGCAAGCCATCGTCGACGAGCTTCGCGAAGAGG
>CAYOSE010000063.1:0-1718 GCA_964406535.1 uncultured Sphingomonadaceae bacterium | reverse complement strand
CACTTGGATTTGGACATATTCACACAGTCGAGGTCGCGCACGAGGCCGTGCAGGTAAAGCCGCTTCCACGGCGGCTCACTTGGTTGGTCGCTCCGCTCCGGGCCGATCAGGTGCATGCCCATCATGGCCATGCGCGCATCCCAGAAGAACAGGATGTCGAAACCCGAAATCAGCAGATCGTTGGGGTAGTGCTTCTGGAACAATGACACCGTTCGCCCTGAGCTTGTCGAAGGGTCGGTGTCATTGTCCACTCGTACTTCGACAGGCTCAGCACGAACGGACTCTTCCTCCGGCCAGCCGAGCGTGGCGAAGGGCCATAGCGCGGAGGAGAACCAGGTGTCGAGGACGTCGCTGTCTCGTTCTAGCGTGAACGGTCGTACGTGTTCTGTGGTGTAAGAGTCCGGCGCAAAAGATATCTGGTCGGGGCTTACGCCAAAATAGGAAGCTGCTTCGGCTCTCGCTGTATCCTCATCAACCGCGACGATCTTATGATCTCGATTAAATACGCTTTGGAAGAAGCCCATATCGATATCGTTATCGCCGCCCGGTTCTGGACCTGCCAACCGGTCAAGTTCTCTCTGTGTCGCTTCCTTAGTCGCGCAATACCAAACGGGAATCCGGTGGCCCCACCATAGCTGGCGTGAGACGCACCACGGCTGGATGTTCTCCATCCAGTTGAAGAAGGTCTTCTCCCAGCTTTTCGGGACGATCTCGATATCGCCGTCGCGCACCGCCTGCATCGGCGCGACTGCCAGCTTTGCCGCATCGACATACCACTGGTCGGTCAGCCAGGGCTCGATCACCACGCCGCCGCGGTCGCCGAAGGGGGTGGCGATGGTGCGCGGCTCGGCATCGTGCTCGATACTTTCGCCATCCTTTTCCACGACATGCGGGATCAGGTGGCCGCTTTCCTTCAGCAGTTCGACCACGCGGGCACGAGCGTCGAAACGGTCGAGACCGAGCAAGCCATCGGGGATCAGCCCGTCTGCGCTCTGACAGACCTTCGCCTCGGCATCGAGCATGTTGAGCATGTCAGCGGGCGCAATCCCGGCGCGCTTGCCCACTTCGAAGTCGTTGAAATCGTGCCCCGGCGTGATCTTCACCGCGCCCGAGCCAAGCTCCGGGTCGGCATGTTCGTCGGCCACAATCGGAATGCGCCGCCCGGTGATCGGCAGCACGACATGCTTGCCGACGACACTGGCATAGCGTTCGTCCGAAGGGTGCACGGCGACCGCCATATCGGCCAGCATCGTCTCGGGCCGGGTGGTCGCGACCTCGATATAGTCGCGACCGTCCGCCAGCGTCTCACCGTCCGCCAACAGGTACTTAAAGTGCCAGAAGTGGCCCTGAACGTCGCGCGTCTCGACCTCAAGGTCGCTGATCGCGGTCTTCAGCTTCGGGTCCCAGTTCACCAGCCGCTTGTCGCGGTAGATCAGGCCATCGTTGTACAGATCGACAAAGACCTTGAGCACGGCCTGCGTGAAATGCGGGTCCATCGTGAACTGTTCGCGCGACCAGTCCATCGAACAGCCAAGGCGGCGCAGCTGGCGGGTAATCTGCCCGCCGCTCTCTTCCTTCCACTTCCACACGAGATCGATGAAATCCTCGCGCGAGTAATTGGTGCGCTTGTCCTGCCGCTCTTCCAGCTGGCGCTCGACCACCATCTGCGTCGCGCTGCCCGCCTGGTCGGTCCCGCCTACCCCCAGCGCAGCCTTGCC
>CAYOSE010000062.1:0-15742 GCA_964406535.1 uncultured Sphingomonadaceae bacterium | reverse complement strand
GGATCGTGTGGAAGCCGTAGGTCTCCATGTAATAGGGGAAGCGGCTGGAGCAGCCGATGCCCGAAACGAAGACGGTGTTCGCGGGGTCCGCGCCCAGCTGCGGCAGCGTGCGCTGCACGGCCTTGAGGATCGCATAGTCCCCGCAACCGGGGCACCAGCGGACCTCCTGGTCGGTTTCCCAGTCCTTGAGCGTGGTGGTGACGGGGGTCATGTCATTCATAGTGAAGCCTCCCCAGCCCGTCCGGGCTGAGCCTGTCGAAGCCCCGCATTTCCTTTAGCGGAGCCAGAAGTCAAAAACCGCCCTTCGACAAGCTCAGGGCGAACGGAGGAATGGATGTGGATCACGCCAGCGCCTCCTCAATGGCGGCATCCAGCTCGTTCACGTAGAACGGCAGGCCGTTGGTCTTGGTCAGGCTCTGCGCGTCGATCAGGAACTGGTCGCGCAGCACGGTCTTGAACTGGCCGGTATTCATCTCGGGCACCAGCACCTTGTCGAAGCCGCGCAGCAGCTCGCCGGTGTTGGACGGCATCGGCCAGACATGGCGGAAATGGACATGCGCGACGTCATGGCCCTTGGCCCGCGCCTGCGTCACCGCACGATGGATCGGCCCGTAGGTCGAGCCCCAGCCAACCACCGCCAGTTTCGCGCCCGGCTCGCCCAGGCAGCAGCCCTGATCGGGCACGTCATTGGCGATGCCGTCGATCTTGGCCTTGCGGGTGTCGGTCATCTTCTGGTGGTTGGCCGGATCGTAGCTGATATTGCCGGTCAGCGAGTCCTTCTCGATCCCGCCGATGCGGTGCATCAGGCCGGGCGTACCGGGCTTGATCCACGGGCGCGCACCCTTCTCGTCACGCTTGTAGGTCAGCACATGGCCATCGGGATTGTTGTTCTCGGTCAGGAAGCTGACCGGGAACGGCTCGAACGCGGCAGGATCAGGCACCTGCCACGGCTCGGCCGCATTGGCGATATAACCATCGGTCAGCAGCATCACCGGGGTCATGTAGCGGACCGCAAGGCGGCAGGCCTCGATCGCGCATTCGAAGGCGTCGGCGGGGCTGCTGGCGGCGATGACCGGCAGCGGCGCATCGCCATTGCGGCCATAGATCGCCTGATAGAGGTCCGACTGCTCGGTCTTGGTCGGCAGGCCGGTGGAGGGGCCGCCGCGCTGCGAATTGACGATCACCAGCGGCAGCTCGACCATGATCGCAAGGCCCATCGCCTCGCCCTTGAGGGCAATGCCGGGGCCAGAGGAGCTGGTCACGCCAAGCTGGCCCGCATAGGAGGCACCGATGGCCGAGCAGATCGCGGCGATCTCGTCCTCGGCCTGGAAGGTGGTGACACCGAATTCCTTGAGCCGCGCCAGATGGTGCAGGATCGCGCTGGCGGGCGTGATCGGATAGCCGCCGAAGAACATCGGCAGCTCGGCCAGCTGTGCACCCGCGACGAGGCCAAGCGAAACCGCCTCGGCACCGGTGATGGTGCGGTAGAGGCCCGGCTCGCTGACCGCCGGGGCGATATGCAATTGCTTGAGCGGGCCGGACAGCTCTGCCGTCTCGCCATAGGCATGGCCGGCATTGAGCGCCGCCACGTTGGCGGCGGCGATATCGGGGGCCTTGGCGAATTTCTGGTTGAGCCAGTCGATCAGCGGCTGGCGGTCGCGGTCGAACATCCACAGCGCGAGGCCGAGCGTCCACATATTCTTGCAGCGCAGCGCGTCCTTGTTGCCAAGGCCGAACTCCTTGACCGCCTCGATCGTCAGCGCGGAGATATCGAACGCCAGCACGTCCCACTTGGCGAGGCTGCCATCCTCGATCGGATTGCTGTCGTAATGGGCCTTGTCGAGGTTGCGCTTGGTGAACTCGCCGGTGTCGACGATGACCAGCCCGCCGGGCTTGAGCGCCGTCACATTGGTCTTCAGCGCTGCCGGGTTCATCGCCACCAGCACGTCGGGCGCGTCGCCCGCCGTGCTGATCTCGCGGCTGCCGAAATTGATCTGGAAGGCCGACACGCCGAACAACGTGCCCTGGGGCGCGCGGATCTCCGCCGGGAAGTCGGGGAAGGTCGCAAGGTCGTTGCCCGCCAGCGCGGTCGACAGCGTGAACTGACCGCCGGTCAGCTGCATGCCGTCGCCGCTGTCGCCGGCAAAGCGTACGACCACGGCATCGGGGCTTTTCGTTTCGACCGTCCTCTCGGGCGCCTGGGTAGCCATTATCATCAAATCCTGCTGCGGGCTTTCGTAGGGCGCGACCTAGGTTCACCCTCTCCGCAAAACAATCAAGTTTTTCTGTGGTGCCCCGAAACCATATCGACAGCCACACTCGCAATGGCTGGCCTTCGCCTGTCCGCATCCTTATGGGCTGACGGCATGACCAGACCTGACAGAATCGCATATCGGCCCTGCGTTGGCACCATGCTCGTAAACGCCGAAGGCCTCGTCTTCGTGGGCAAGAGGATCGACAACAAGGAAGGCGACTGGTGGCAAATGCCGCAGGGCGGCGTCGATGATGGCGAGGACCTTGATGCCGCCATGCTGCGCGAACTGGGTGAAGAGACAGGGATCGTCGCGCAACACCTCACGATCATGCAGCGCCTTGCGGACGAGCTCTATTACGATCTGCCCGCCGAGTTACAGGGCAAATTGTGGAAGGGCAAGTTCAAGGGCCAGCGGCAGAGCTGGTACCTGGTGCGCTTTACCGGGGCTGACAGCGACATCGACCTGGAGGCGCACAAGCACCCCGAATTCTGCGACTGGAAATGGGTCGACGCGGATTTGCTGCCGGACCTGATCGTGCCGTTCAAGCGCGACATTTATGAGGCCGTGGTCGCGGCGTTCAAACTGCATCTGTGAAGCGTTGTCGGTGGCCTAGGTACCCCTAGGGTCCGTTAGGGTCCGCTCAGTTCTGGGCGACCGGACGGTCCGCAGACCCAGCCTCGGCCGTCAGCATACGCGGCCCATTGGCAATCGCGGCGGCCAGCTGGCGCGTCGCGGCGCAATCGCCACCGCACAGATCTTCCAGCTTGGCGAGATTGGCGCGTGCCTTCTCGACCGCGCCGCGTTCGAGCAGCGCCTCACCTTCGCCCGAAATCGCAGCGATGTTCTTTGGATCGCGCTCCTGCGCCTCGCGGTAATAGCGGATCGCCTTGCCCTGCAGCCCCTCGGCCCGCGCGGCATCGGCGAGATCGACATAGAGCGCGGAATAGGACGGGTCGACCACCAGCGCCGCCTCGAACGCGTCGATCGCCGCCTGCGTGTCGCCTGCCGCCAGCGCGGCACGGCCTTGCGTCTCCAGCGCCACGGCGCGCGGATCGGCGCGCGTCTCGCCTGCAAAACTGCCGCTGGCGCTGACCGCGACCAGCAGGGACAGAGCAAGGGCGGCAGGGCTGTAGCGCATTGCGAACTCCTTCAGGGCAGGCCTCTCAAGGCGGCGTCTTTTGGCCATGAAAGCAGAAGTTAACACGCATTGGTAACGAGTGCGACGAAAAATCCGTCTGTCCCATCACCGCACGGATCGAGCCGCAATCCCGATCCGCGCGCCGTGCCTGCCGGCAGGTCCAAGGGCTGCACCTGCCAGCCCGGATGCGCGGCGAGGAAGGCATCGACCTGTGCCGCCCCCTCCTCGTCGAGCAGCGAGCAGGTGACATAGCAAACACGCCCGCCGGGTTTGACGAGCGCGGCCGCCAGCGCGAACAGCCGCGCCTGCAATTGCACGAGCCGCTCCAGCTCGCCCGTATCGAGCCGCCAGCGCGCCTCCGGATTGCGGCGCCAGGTGCCGGTCCCCGAGCACGGCGCATCAACGAGCACGGCATCCGCCTTGCCCTGCCACGCAGCCAGCGCCTCGGCCTCGCGCCCCGGGTTAAGCAGGATGGTTTCCGCGACAGACGCCCCGGCCCGCTCGGCGCGTTCAGGCAGGCGCGAGAGGCGGCCCCGGTCAGTATCGCAGGCGACCAAGGTGCCGCGATTCTCCATCGCGGCGGCCAGCGCCAGCGTCTTGCCACCCGCCCCGGCACACAGGTCAATCACGGTCTCGCCGGGCTGCCCGCCCAGCGCCAGCGCGGCCAGCTGGCTGCCCGTGTCCTGCACCTCGATCTCGCCCGCGAGATAAGCGTCCCAGCTTTCGACCGGCGAGCCGATGGGTACGCGAAGCCCCTGCGGCGCAGCTGTAAACTGCTTATCCACAGGGATATTAACCATATCTCTAGTTAGCTTGAGGGTGTTGACGCGCAGGTCCAGCGGAGCCCGGTCGAGCAGGCTTTCGGCCGTGTCCTGCGAAACGTCAGAGGCGATCAGGCGGTCCTCCAGCCACTCAGGCGCGATGCCTCCCTCGGCGGCCTGTTCCCCCGGCGCAATCGCCGCCGGGCCATAGTTCGAACCGTCGAACAGCGGGACAAGGTCCGCGTCTTCCTCGGCCAGACGCAGCATCGCCGCCCGTCCGCTCCCCGGCACCGGCCCGCAGGCACGGATCGCGGCATAGACATGCTCGCGGATCGCGCGCTTGTCCTTCGATCCGGCGAAGCGGTGATTACGGAACCACTCGGCGATCAGCCGGTCGGCAGGCGCGCCCTTGGTCCGGGCAGCCTGCACCACAAGGTCGAGGATTTCGATGGCGGCCTGTACCCGCGCGGCGGGGGTCATTGATCCACAGCTCCATGCTGGCGAAAATCGGTCGCAAAGCGACCGCAAGGCCCAACGGCCGCCCGCAGCGGGCGCAGCCTGCCTGCGCGCATAGCGAGGACGCAGCCGCGGATGCGGCTGCGAAAAACAAACCTAGCGCGTGGGGTAATTTGGGGCCTCGCGGGTGATCGAGACATCATGGACATGGCTTTCCGACAGGCCCGCATTGGTTATGCGGATAAACTGGCCGCGCTCGCGCAGATCGGCGATCGTGGCGCTGCCGGTATAGCCCATGGCCGCCTTCACGCCGCCAACCAGCTGGTGAACCACGTCGCGCGCGGGGCCCTTGAACGGCACCTGCCCCTCGATCCCCTCGGGAACCAGCTTCATCTGGTCCTTGATGTCCTGCTGGAAGTAGCGGTCGGCCGAGCCGCGCGCCATGGCGCCGACGCTGCCCATGCCGCGATAGGCCTTGTAGGCACGGCCCTGGTACAGGAAGGTCTCGCCCGGGGCCTCTTCAGTGCCCGCGAGCAGCGAACCGATCATCACCGTCGAAGCACCCGCCGCCAGCGCCTTGGCCGCGTCGCCCGAAGTGCGGAGGCCGCCGTCGGCAATAATCGGCACATCGCCCGCCGCGCTCGCCGCATCCATGATCGCGGTCAGCTGCGGCACGCCAACGCCCGCAACGATGCGCGTGGTGCAGATCGAGCCGGGGCCGATGCCGACCTTGATCGCATCCGCGCCCGCGTCGATCAGCGCCTTGGTCGCCGCCGCCGTGGCGACATTGCCCGCCACGACCTGCACCGAATTGGACAACGTCTTCACCCGCTCGACTGCGCGGGCAACCTCGTGATTGTGGCCATGGGCGGTGTCGATGATGATGACGTCGCAGCCAGCGTCGACCAGCGCCTCGGTCCGGGCAAAGCCCTTGTCGCCGACCGTGGTGGCGGCGGCGACGCGCAGGCGCCCGGCCGCGTCCTTGGTGGCATCCGGGTTCAGGACCGCTTTCTCGATATCCTTGACCGTGATCAGGCCGACGCAGTGATAGTCATTGTCGACCACCAGCAGCTTCTCGATCCGGCGCGCATGCAGCAGGCGGCGCGCATCCTCGGAAGTGATGTCCTCGCCCACAGTGGCGAGGTTTTCGCTGGTCATCAGTTCCTTGACCGGCTGCGCGGGATTGTCGGCAAAGCGGACATCGCGATTGGTCAGAATGCCGACGAGCTTGCCGCCGTTGTCGACGACCGGGATGCCGCTGATGCGGTGCCGTTCCATCAGCGTCTGGGCATCGCCCAGCGGCGCGTCGGGGTGGATGGTGATCGGGTTGACGACCATGCCGCTTTCGAAGCGCTTCACGCGCTGCACGGCGTCGCGCTGTTCCTCGACCGTCAGGTTGCGGTGGAGGACACCGATGCCGCCCATCTGCGCCATGACGATGGCCATTTCGGCCTCGGTCACGGTATCCATCGCCGCCGAGATCACCGGGATGTTGAGCGCGATGCCGCGGGTCAGCTGCGTGCGGGTGCTGGCCTGGCTGGGCAGGATCTCGCTCGCTGCCGGCTTCAGCAGGACGTCGTCAAAAGTGAGGCCGGTCTCGATTTCCATATGCCACCATATCTTGTGCCGGGCCCCAAGGCGAGGGGCATGCCGTGCGAGTCGTGGCGGCCCATGTAACCGCACTATGTTGCAGGTGCTAGGGGTTGAACGAGCGCCATCCACCGGGGCGGAACATTACTTGCGCCGGGCGGTTCAATTCCGCACAAGACAGGCGAAATTTTTCCGCTGATCCAAGGGGAATAGCAGGCATGCGGCTCAATCCATTCAATCCGGGCTCGGTCAATGTCCGAAGGGGCAGCGGTGGCGGTGGCGGCGGCGGAATGCGCGCAGGTGGCCTGGGCTGCGGCGGCATCATCATCGTGCTGCTGGGCGTGTTCGTGTTCGGCGCCGACCCGGCGCAGATGATCGGCATGGTCGACGGCGCGCAGCAGAGCATGCCGCAATCGCAAGGGCCGGTCGCCACGAATGAAAGCGCCGCCGAGATCTGCGACGACAACGCCTATGCCCAGGAAAGCTGCAATGCGCTGGGCTCACTCAACGAGACCTGGCAGCCGCTGTTCGCTGCCTCGGATATCCCGTTCGAGCAGCCCGTGCTGGTCTTCTATCAGGGTGGCACCCGTTCGGGCTGCGGCGCGGCGTCGAGCGCGATGGGCCCGTTCTACTGTCCGGCCGACCAGGGCATCTATATCGACACGAGCTTCTACGACCAGATGGCGAGCCAGCTGGGTGCAGGCGGCGATTTCGCGCGCTATTACGTGATGGCGCATGAATATGGCCACCATGTGCAATACCTGACGGGCCTCGCCCAGCAGGTCCGCAGCGCGCAGCAGGCCAATCCTGGCCAGCAGAACGCGCTGCAGGTCCGCATGGAATTGCAGGCCGATTGCTATGCCGGGGTCTGGGCGGGCAAGAACCGCCATTTGATCGAGGCGGGCGACTTCGAGGAAGGCATGCGCGCGGCCAGCGCCATCGGCGACGATGCGCTGACACAGGGCCGCGTCTCAGCCGAGAACTTCACCCACGGGACCAGTGCCCAGCGGATGGAGTGGCTGCAGCGCGGTATCCGCACGGCCGACGAGGACCAGTGCGACACCTTTGCCGAGTTCAGGCAATAGCGCTTTCGCGGCACCGGCCCACTCCCCCGCCCGACCTCCCAAACCTTACCCTGCGGGAGTTCGGACAGGGTGGCGCGCCGGCGCCGCAGGGATTTCAGTTTAGTTGAAGCGCTGACGGCGCTCAGGCCGTCAGCTGTGTACGCGGGGCCGCCGGAGCACTCGGCGCATCCGGGCAATCGTCCGCCACCGAGCTGGCCGGAAGGGCCGGAACAGACGGCGCGGCAGGGACCGCCACGGCGCGGAGCATCCGCACCGGCACGGGCTGCCACTGGGTCACGCGCGACACCGGTGCGGTGGTGCGGTTCACCTCAAGCGCGGCGGACTTGTGCGCCTCCATTTCGGCAATCGCCTCGTCCAGCCCGCGCAGGATTTCCTCGCGCTGTTCGGCGCTCAGATTCTTGTCAGCAGCAATCGCTTCGCGCGCTGCTTCGATGCCTGATAGCGCAGATCGCATCACGTGCTTCTGGCAGACGATCATGGCGCGGCGGCCATCGCCCAAATCGCGCTCGATCACGGTCTCGCCGCTCTCCTCGCATTCCGTCCCATCGACGGAGAACGCCATGGCGCGGGCTTCGCGGGCGGCCTGACGGGCGTGTTCGCGCGCCTCCCCGGCTTCGGCGCGGGCTCGGGCGACCTCGGCATGGGCGATGCGAACCTCGTGTTCGATCTGGCGATGATCGACATCCTCAAGCTTTTCCAGTTCGGCTTCGAGCCGTTCCATCTCGGCCTCGAACTCGGCCTCGTCGAACTCGCCGTCGCGCATCACGATGCGCCGTTCGATCCGGTGCGGACCGCCCTCCTCGTCGCCATCGAGTTCAATTGTGATGACCTTGTGCACCGCGCCGGGGGCTTCAGGGGCCGCAGGCGCTTCCGGCGGCACAGGGGCCTCGGGCGGCGGCGGGGGTGCAAGCGGGTCGGGCGCGTCCTGCGCCGCCTCGGGCAGCGCGTAGCTGACCGTGGCGGTCAGCGGGATGGCGAGCGCGGTGGTGGCCAGCGCGGCGATGCCAAGCTTGCGGCGGCGGGACGAAATATCGGACATTGTGAGGCTCCTGAGACGATGGACGATCGACTTCTCGCCCAGCACCGGACAGGCCATCGGTGCCGCCAGCGCCAGGTGCTCACCGGCGGCAAAGCCCGCGATCACCTCGGCATAGGCGGCCCTCTCGCCGCGTCCGCGACCCGCGACGACGCGCGCATCACATGCTGCTTCCTGGTCCCGCCGCATTGCTCGCCAGCCCCACCAGGCGAGCGGATTGAACCAATGCAAAGCCAACAGCGGCTGGGCCGCGACATTGGCAACGAGATCGTACCCGCGATGGTGCGCCAGTTCGTGGGCGATCGCCATGTCGCGGGCGGCAAGGTCGTGCTGCGCCATGAAGAATGGCGGCAGAGCGACGACCCTGTCGAAAATACCAAAGGCTACGGGCGCGCTGACCGCCGGGGTCTCGACCAGGCGGATGCGGCCGGATTCGCCCACCGGGCGCGCCTCGGCCAGCAGTTCGTCGCGCATCGTCCAGTACTGGCGGGCGCGGAACAGCAGGAACACGAACGCGCCGACCAGCCACAGCGGCACGAGCAGGTCTGACCATTCGAACACGCCGGCGGGCGTCGCCGAGGCCGCCATGACGTCATCGGCAGGCAGGATGATAAGGGCCTCCATCGCCACGGCGGGGACAGCACTCTGTTCGGGCGCCATGCTCGCAGGCAGGACGAGCGGCGGCATCACGAAGCGCAGCAGTGGCAGTGCCCAGAGTGCATAGGCGATTTGCGTCCCGAAATGCTTACCCACGGGGCGGCGAACCAACAGCACCAGCGCGATCAGCGCGCCGGTCCAGACCAGCGTGTCCACGAGGAAGGGAATGACGGCGTCGAGCACGGGGCCGCTCATTTCTTCAGCTCCGCCAGCAGTCGCTCGATCTCGGCGATGTCCTGCTCGGTCAGCGCCTCCGACTGGGCCAGATGGGCGAACAGCGGCGCAGCGCGACCGCCGAACAGCCGCTCGACCAGTCGGCGGCTCTCGGTGCCGACATAGTCGCTACGCTCAAGCAGCGGAGTGTAGAGGAAACGGCGGCCATCGGGCTCGGTCGCCAGCGCGCCCTTGCTGACGAGGCGGGCCAGCAGCGTCTTGACGGTGGGGATCGACCAGTCGCGCAGCGCGCAGAGATGGTCGCACACTTCGGCGGCGGTTTGCGGGCTCTTGTGCCAGAGCACCTCCATCACCGCATGTTCGGCATCACTGATACGCTCGGGCGCCTTGTCGTTTCCAGTATCGCCAGCCGGTCCTGAATTCACGGCGAGTCCCCTCAAGACTACGTGTGTAAACGTTATGTCTACGCTTGTAGTCTGAATGTCAAGTGAACGGCGCCGGGTGTTCAGGAACCCGGCCGCCGCAACCGGCTGGCTAGGTCAGAGGACCAGCTTGTTCTCGACTGCCTTCAGCGCCTCGGTGCCGTGTTCAGCCTGGATCCGCAGCTTTTCCAGCGCCGACTGGGAGGCCGAGGCCATGACCATGACCTCCTGCTCGAAATCCTTGTAGGTCATACCGGTGGTAAAGGTCGCCTCGGTCCGCTGGATGACCTTGCACCGGTCCGGCCCCAGCGGCTCGAACTGATAGCTTTCGGTGGTCCGTACCAGCGCGCCAAAGGGTGGCAGGATCTCGCAGACATACTCGTAGTGGGCGTTCGGCTCGACCCGGACCTCCTGCAGCTCGAACATGTGGTCGGGCAAGGATTTCAGGATCATCCGGTAGCGGCCCTGCATCCCGACAACCGGCATGACCTCATGCCCCAGTTGGCGCTTGGCATTGCGCGGGCTGCCCCAGTCGACCAGCGCATAGACCTGCTGCACCGGGCAGTGGACCTCGACCGCGAGATCGAAATGCACTGGTCCCTCGGGGGCCGGCTTGGGCTTGAACAGGCCTAGCATTGACGCGAATTCCTCTGCGGTAAACTCGCGTTAGGCATAGCGGGAAATCCCTACCAAATTCCTGAGGGCCCGCCCGTTCAGGCCGCCTCCCCCTCGCCATCACCTTCGCCATCACCCTCGCTGTCGCCGCGCCCGACGGCGGACCAGTCGACCCGTCGCGTCGCGTACATGATCCCGGCCAGCGCCGCGAAGAGCAGCAGAGACCCGATCAGCAGCGAATAGGTTTCGAGGTTCAGGAGGACATAGAGCAGCGCATAGAGCCCGATCAGCATCGCCCCGATGAAGCCCGCGCGCCGCCAGGTGCCCAGAACCGCCGCGCTATAGGTGGTCAGCAGGCCGATGATCGCGGCGGCGGCGATCAGATAGGCAAGCGCGAAGCCGACGATCTCGGCAAAGGCCAGCAGCATGACGAAGAACAGCACCAGCCCTGCGCCGGCCAGCAGATATTCCGCCGGGGCCACCCGCGCGCCGCCAACGATGTCGAACATCAGGAAGGCGACGAAGGTGAAGCCGATGAACAGGAAGCCGTATTTCACCGCGCGATCGACCTGGCTGTAGAGGTCGACCGGATCGACCAGCGCGATGCTCGCCATCTGGGTGTCGCGGTCGTCCTCGGTGCTGACCAGCGCGCGGCCGAGCGCGAGGTTGGTGATCCCGTCGTAGTTGGCGGTGAACCCGGCATCGGTGATCTCGCGGCTGTCGGGCAGGAAGCCGCCGGCAAAGCTGGGATGCGGCCAGGGCGAGGTGACATGCCATTCGGTCTCGCCGCCGCGCGGGACCAGCTGCAAGGCCTCGCTACCGCGCAGGCCGTAGCGCCAGTCGACGCTGAGCGGCGCGGTGCCGTCCCACGCGACGAAAGTCGAGAAGCCCGCCCCGCCGGTCGCCATCGGACCGTTGCCGGGCTGTAATTGCGCCGCCTCGCCGCGCACGGTGACGCTGGCATCGTCCTTCAGCCCGCGCGGATCGGACACGCCGAAGCGAAGTTCGGCCTGATCGAACAGCAGCGCCTCGCGCCTTACGCCGTGCCGGGCGAGGTCCTCGGGCAAGGCAAAGCTGGCGGTGCCGGTGATATCCGTCTCGTAGACGACGCTTTCATAGATCGCGTAGCCCTTGCGGTCGGGGTCGATGGCGGTGTCAATTTTCTGGTGATCGGGCGAGACGAACAGCTCGCGCCGTACGCGGGTAACGGTGTTGCGGGTCTGGCCGTCGACCGTCTCGGAGCGGGTGACATCCTCCATGAAAGGGATGACGAGCAGCGGGCCGGTGATGGTCTGCGTCCCGCCCCACCCCTGCGTAATCGAGGCCTGAGCCGTGCGCGACTGCTGCTCGCGGTCGTAGACCAGCGCGTAGGTCATGAGCAGCGGGATGATCAGCACGAGCGCAACAAGGCCGGCCAGAAAGAGTTTGAACCCCGGACTGCGCTGTTTGCCCGACCACTTTGCCATAAATCTTGTCCCTCACTGCCCGGAAACAACTCCGACGATGAGCCGTGCTTTGTGAGCGACGAACTGAATGTTAAGTGAACTGGCGCAGATGTTGTCCATCGGCGCGTCACCGTGCACGATGGATGAATGTTGACGCGATTCCTCCCCGCCGCCGCACTGGCGTTGCTCGCTACTCCGCTCACCGCGCAAGAGAGCGAGATCCCCGCCCCCGAGGCCCCGGCTGCTCCTGCCTACGAGACGGTCGATGTCGTGCTCGAAACCGCGATGGGCGACATCACCATCGCGCTCGAGACCGAGCGGGCGCCGATCACGGCAGGCAATTTCCTGCGCTATGTCGAGGAGGGCCGGTTCGACGGGACGGTCTGCTACCGCGCGATGAAGGTCAATTGGGGCGAGCCGCCCAACGGCCTGCTCCAGTGCGGCACACAGAACGATCCCGCGCGTATCCTCGACCCGATCGCGCACGAACCGACGACCGAGACGGGGCTCAGCCACACCAATGGGGCGCTGTCGATGGCGCGGTTCGATCCGGGCACGGCAACGGGCGACTTCTCGATCATGATCAAGGACCAGACCGGCCTCGACGCCAATCCTGATGCCGAGGACCCGGCGCAGCGCCCCGGCTTCGCCGTGTTCGGTCATGTCACCGAGGGTATGGACGCGGTCCACGCGATCCACGCCGCCGAGATCGACCCGGAGGAAGGCGAAGGCTGGCTGAAGGGACAGATGCTGGCCGAGCCGGTGGTGATTACTGCCGCGCATGTTGTCGCGCCCGAGGATTCCGCCGAGTAAGGCGAGTACGGGGCGTAGCATGACCACCAGCAAAGCGAGCCAAAGCGTGCCCGGCCAAGGTGCAGCCGGTCCGGCAACCACCCGCCCGTGGGGCGGCCCACGCAGCGGCTGGGCAAGTCCGCTCTATGCCGTCACCTTTGCCTCCGACACGCCGGCAGGGCGTTTCTTCGACAAGGCGCTGGTGATCGCCATTATCGGCAGCGTGCTGGTGGTTTTCGCCGACAGCATGCCCGAGCTGCACGATCGCCATGCCGACTTGTTCGAGGCGCTCGAATGGTTCTTCACTGTGCTGTTCACGGTCGAGTATCTGGCGCGCCTGATCTGCGTGAAACAGCCCGCGCGCTATGCCCGCAGCTTCTTCGGCGTGATCGACCTGATCGCGGTGCTGCCGACCTATCTCGCGCTGCTGGTTCCGGGCATTCACGTGCTGGTCGACGTGCGGATTCTCCGGCTGCTGCGGATCTTCCGGATCTTCAAGCTGACCGCCTATATCAACGAATACCAATCACTGGCGCAGGCGCTGCTCGCCAGTTCGCGCAAGATCGGTGTGTTCCTGTCGGTCGTGGTTCTGATCGTCGTGGTCGTCGGATCGCTGATGTATGTGATCGAGGGGCCGGAGCACGGCTTCACCAGCATCCCGCTGTCGATCTACTGGGCGGTCACCACCATGACCACGGTCGGCTATGGCGATGTGACCCCGCAGACCGCGCTGGGCCGGATCATCACCACCGCGATGATGCTGGTCGGCTGGGGCACACTGGCCGTGCCAACCGGGATCGTCACGACCGAAATGGCACTGAAGCGTCGTCAGCAAGGGGTACTGGACCATCCCGAAGGGGAAAGGCATTCCGCGCTGGCCTGCCCAGCCTGCGGAGAGCCGCATCACCTCACCGGCGCGCGGCATTGCCACGCCTGCGGGCAAGCGCTGGGCTAGGCAGCGAGATCAGTCGCGCGCGGGCGTTTCGGCGGCGAGGCGGCTCATCAGGATGGCCGCGCGCTGCGCCTGCCGGATTACCGTTGTCAGATCGACATTCTCACCCGGCGCATGCCCCTTCTCGCCATTCAGCCCGAACCCTTCGAGCGAGGCATCGACCAGCGGCGCGACGAAGCTGATATCGGCGGCACCGCGCTGCGAGGGCGGCACTTCCGCCATAGACTCAAGTCCCAGATCGGCATTGATCGTGTTGAGCTGGGCCAGCAGCGCCCGGTTGCCCTCGGTCGGGGCCATCGGCGGATAGCGATAGGCGAAGGTGATCTCGGCATGGGTGCCGGGCAGGTTGTCATCGACAATCGCCTGCATCGCCGCCGCGATCCGCTCGGTCTGTTCCTGCGAGATCGTCCGCAGATCACCGCGCGCCATCGCCATGGGCGGAATGATATTGGTCTTGCCGACCGCCGTGCCCGAGAGCCCGTCCCCGGCCATCGTGGCAGGCGTCCCGCCAACCATCAGCCCGACATTGTAGGTGAGGTTTTCCTCGGGCAGTTCGCGGCGGAAAGCATCGAGGATGCGCGCCAGCTCGTAAATTGCGCCATAGCCCACGCCCTCGGCAAAGACGCGCGAGGAATGGCCGGTATTGCCGCTGGTGGTGAGCGCCCAGCTGTTGGAGGAGCGGCGCGCAACCACGGCATAGTCCTTGCCGTTCTGCACCGTCAGCCCCTCGAAGCCGAGCGCGACATCGGCCCACTCGCCCGCTGCAAGCAGGTCGGCGCGCGCCGCGTCGAGCGGACTGCCAGCGCTTTCCTCGTCCCCGGTCATCGCGACGACGATATTCGCACCGTCGAGCGTGCCAGCCGCCTTCATCGCACTCAGGGCGGAGAGGATCACGACGATCCCGCCCTTGTCGTCATCGACGCCGGGGCCGATCGCGCGGTCGCCCTCGCGGGTGAAGGTCAGGAAGCCGCTATCGGGTTCGAACACGGTATCGAGATGCGCGATCAGCAGCATCTTCGTGGTGCCGGGCGTACCCTCGTTGCGGGCGAAGAGGTGGCCCGCACGGCCTTGCGCGCTCTGGTCGATCCACTCGGTCGTGAGGCCCAGCGCCTCGAACTCGGGGATGAGCATGTCGGCCACCGCCTTCACGCCCGCATGGTTATGCGTGCCCGAATTCTGGTTCACCAACTTCTCGAGCATGGCGACATCGGTCTCGTAACCGTCAGCGACGGTCGCGACGATGACCTGCTCGGGATCGGACAGCTGCGCGGCGGCGGGCGTTGCGGCCAGGGCCGTCCCCAGTGCCGCAAGACCCACCGCAAAGCGCATCAGTAAACGCGCTTCTTCGGCTTGATGTACTCGATATCGTCGGTGAGCGTGTATTCGTGTACCGGGCGATAATCGATCTTCACATCGCCGCCCCCGGAACCCTGAGCACCGCCGCCCCAGCCTTCGAACCAGGCCACGGTGTGCTTCATCCATTCGGCATCGTTGCGATCGGGATAGTCCTCATGCGCGTGGGCGCCGCGGCTTTCCTTGCGGTTTTCCGCCGAGTTCATCGTCACCACGGCCTGCGCCATGAGGTTGTCGAGTTCGAGCGTCTCGATCAGGTCCGAGTTCCAGATCAGCGAGCGGTCATAGACCTTGAGGTCCTGCATCCGCTTGTTGACCGTTGCGAGCATTTCCTTGCCCTCGGCCAGCAGCGCGCTGTCGCGGAACACGGCCGCATGCTTCTGCATGGTCTGCTGCATGTCCTTGCGGACCTCGGCGGTCGAGGAGCCACCATCGGCATGGCGGAAGTGGTCGAGACGGCCGAGCGCCAGATCGGCGCTGTCGGCGGGCAGTTCGTCATGCGCGGTGCCCGGCTTGATCAGCTCCTTGAGGCGGAAGCCGGTCGCGCGGCCGAACACCACGAGGTCGATCAGCGAGTTCGAGCCAAGGCGGTTCGCGCCATGGACCGAGACGCAGGCGGCCTCGCCCACGGCAAACAGGCCGGGGACCACATGGTCCGGGTTGCCGTCGGGGCCGAGCGTCACGACCTCGCCGTGATAGTTACACGGAATGCCGCCCATGTTGTAATGCACGGTCGGGGTGACGGGCAGCGGTTCGCGGGTCAGGTCGACACCGGCGAAGATCTTGCCGCTTTCGGTAATGCCCGGCAGCCGCTCGGCCAGGACCTTGGGGTCGATATGGTCGAGATGCAGGTAGATGTGGTCGCCATTGGCGCCAACACCGCGCCCTTCGCGCATTTCCAGAGCCATCGAGCGGGAGACGACGTCGCGGCTGGCAAGGTCCTTCGCCGACGGGGCGTAGCGTTCCATGAAGCGCTCGCCTTCCGCATTGGCCAGGTAACCGCCCTCGCCG
>CAYOSE010000061.1:0-15867 GCA_964406535.1 uncultured Sphingomonadaceae bacterium | reverse complement strand
TCGGGGTCGGTACGCGCCGTGCGGCCCGTCTGCGCCAGGGTGTCGGCATCGCCGGTCAGGTTGATGCGGCTCATGTCCGATGCGTCCGACTTGCTCATCTTGGACGACCCGTCGCGCAGGGACATGATCCGCGCGGCCATCGGCGGGATATAGGGTTCGGGCAGGGTGAAGACGGGCGCTTGTTCGGTCGCGAAGTCGTTGTTGAACTTCTGCGCGATGTCGCGCGCCAGCTCCAGATGCTGCTTCTGGTCCTCGCCCACGGGCACATGCGTCGCCTGATAGACGAGCACGTCGGCGGCCTGCAGCACCGGATAGGCGAACAGGGCGACCGACTGGCCCTCGCGGTTCTTGCCTGCCTTGTCCTTCCACTGGGTCATGCGGTTGAGCCAGCCCATCCGCGCTGTGCCGTTCAAGAGCCATTGCAGCTCGGCATGGGCGGGAACCTGCGCCTGGTTGAAGAGCACGGTCTTGTTGGGGTCGATCCCGCAGGCGACCAAAGTGGCGACCATTTCCAGCGTCGCATTGTGCAGCTCGGCAGGGTTGTGGGGCATGGAAATGGCGTGCAGGTCGGCGAGGAAGATCAGGCAGTCGCCGCCTGCCGCCTGCGCCTCCTCCTGCAGCTTCACGTAATTGACGATGGCACCCAGGTAATTGCCCAGATGGGGCGTGCCGGTGGGCTGGATTCCGGAAACGACGCGCATTGTCAGGAATTCTTCCGCGAAATGAGACGCGCGATACGCTCCCGGTCGATAGCTCCGAGGGCGAAGGCGGCGCCGAAATAGACGATGACGGCGCAGGCAATCAGCACCGCCAGGGCGAACAGCCGCGCGGCGATGCCGGCGGCGTAGAACCCGGTTAGCAGGTCGCGCGCATAGAACAATGCCGCACCCATCGCGAGCGCGGCGAGCAGCTGGCGCGCCACGCGCCCCAGCATCGGCCAGCTGGCCCGGTAATAGTCGCGCCTGACCAGCACGACGTACAGGAACCCGGTGTTGATCCAGGCCCCGATGGCGCTTGCTGCGGCGACCCCGGCAACGCCATAGGTGTCGAGGAAGGCGATGTTGCAGGCGACGAAGACGACCAGCGAGATAAAGGCCGCATAGACGGGCGTGCGCGTGTCCGAGCGGGCGTAGAAATTGGGCACCAGCACCTTCACCAGCACATAGGCGGGCAGGCCGAGTACCAGCATCGACAGCACCTGCCCGGTCGCGGCGGCATCGGTCAGGTCGAAACGGCCACCGGCGAAGATCATCGTCACGAAGGCCGTGCTGCACACGCCGAGCGCGATGGTCGCGGGCAGGGTCAGCAGCATGCCCAGCTCGATCGCGTCGGACTGGATGCGCGCCGCGCCCTGGCGATCGTCCGCGCCAACGAATTTCGACAGCGCGGGCAGGATCGCGGTCGACAGCGCGATGCCGATAATGCCCAGCGGCAGCTGGTTCAGCCGGTCGGCATAGTTCATGAACGACACCGCGCCGCCTTCCAGCTGGTTGAGGAAGTAGAGCTGCACCAGCGTATTGATCTGGTATGCGCCGCCACCAATCGCGGCGGGCAGGGCGATGATTCCCAGCCGCCTCACCTCGGGTGTCAGGCGCGGGCGCATCAGTCGCGGGCGGAATCCCGCGCGCCGCAGCCAGAAGTAAAGCCAGCCCAGCTGCATCGCGCCCGCCAGCGGCACGGCATAGGCGATGACATAGCCGACGCGGGTGACGTTGTCCTCGCCCGGCAGGCCCCATTCCGCACCCAGCAGCGCGGCGATCAGCACCAGGTTGAGGATGATCGGAAAGCTGGCGCCGGGCGCAAAGCGCGACACCGAATTGAGCATGCCGGTAAACAGCGTCACCAGACTGACGAGCAGGATGTAGGGGAACATGATCCGCGCGAAATCGAGCGGGAAGGTGAATTGCTCGGCCCCTACCGGCTTGTCGGCCAGCAGCCAGATCACGCCCGGCATGGCCAGTTCGAACAAGGCCGTCAGCGCGATCAGCACTGGCAGGAACACCGACAGCACATCGTTGCTGAAGCTGCGCGCCGCGTCGATCCCGCCACTCTCGTTCCCGGTGGCGTTCAGCCGCTTGGAGAACATCGGCACGAAGGCGGCGGAGAAGGCACCCTCGGCGAACAGGCGGCGGAACACGTTGGGCAGGATGAAGGCCTGGAACCAGGCGTCCGTCACATCATTCGCGCCGAGCACGCGCGCGAAGATCATCTCGCGCGCCATGCCGGCGATGCGGCTGACCATTGTCAGCGAGCCGATTGTCCCGACGTGGCGGAGGAGGGCCATCCTATTGCCCTGTCAGCTTGCGGCGCGCGGGGCCCGCCGTGCTACTGGACGTCCCCGCCGGCGGGCGGGGTGCCCTGCGCGGCGGCGGCATCCTGCGCCTGACGCTGGCGCAGGTTCTGGAGGTAGAGGCCGTTGAAGTCGATCGGGTCGAGCAGCAGCGGCGCAAAGCCGGCATCGCGCACCGCGTCGGCGATGATGCGGCGGGCGAAGGGGAACAGGATGCGCGGGGCCTCGGCGAACGAGAACGCGTGGCGCTGTTCCTCGGGCATGTTCCGCATGCCGACGAGGCCACAGAACGACAGCTCGACGATATAGGCGATGCCCTGTTCGGCCTTGGCCGTGGCGGCGATCTTCAGCTCGACCTCGGTGATCTCTTCGTTGATCTGGCGCGCACCGATATTGAATTGCACGTCCATGTCCGGCTGCGAGTTCCACTGGAAGCTTTCGGGCGCCTTGGGGTTTTCGACCGACAGGTCCTTCACATATTGCGAAATGATGCCCGCCACCGGCTGGGTGTCGGCGCCATTGGCCGCCGGTCCATTGCCGGGCTGGTTGTTGAGGTTGGTGAGGACGTCGCCTTCGTCGGCCATGATCAGAAATACTTTCGGCTGTGTGGGGCGCCGGTCGCGGCGCGCTCTGTCAATGCGAAGTGGCGCGGTTAGCACCGCCGTGGCGCGCCCGCAACTTCGCCTTTGCCACAGGGTGCGTCGTCCTGCGAACCGCACCCGGTGCGGACAGAATGTGGACAGGCCAGCAGCAGATTGCGGCGAAACGGGCATAAAATGCCCAAAATCGGCCTTAATCCGCCATACAGCCACGGTTGTTCATTTGTATTTACGCCCTATCTGGGTCACAATAGCATTTTACGGGCGTGCCTGTGGCGAAGCCGAGCGTAAGGGCCACCCGTCGATACGAATCGGGAAACGCCCATAAAACGCCCGACGGCGGGCAACACCCAGTAACCGGGACAAGACCAAGTGATAATCGAAATCGTCATCCTTGCCATGATTGCCGCCTTTCTGGGCTTGCGCCTCTATTCGGTGCTGGGCCGCCGGGCCGAGCATGAAGAGGAAATGGTGGCGAGCCGCTTTGAGCGCGCCGAGGACGTCCAGAGCCAGCCCGCCGCCCCGGCCAATGTGCCCGAGGCGCCGCGTAATGATCGCGACCTGATCGGCTTCACCCCGGCGATCGAGAAGGGCCTGCGCGATATCGCCGGGGCCGACCGCCAGTTCGACCTGCTGAGCTTCCTCGAAGGCGCGAAGGGTGCTTACGAGATGGTGCTCGAAGCCTTCTGGCGCGGCGACCGCGAGGAACTGCGCGAGCTGTGCGACGACGATGTCTATGCCAGCTTTGCCGCCGCCATCGACGCGCGCGAGGCAGCGGGCGAGACGCTCGACAACCGCCTGATCCGGATCGAGGATACCACCGTCCATTCGGCCTTCCTCGACGGTCGGACCGCGACCATCGCGGTGCGCTTCGTGTCCGACATTGCCGCCGTCACCCGCGACAAGGAGGGCACGATGATCGCCGGGTCGCTCGACGATGCGATCGAAAGTCGCGACATCTGGACCTTTGCCCGCGATACCAACAGCAGCGATCCCGACTGGCTGCTCGTGGAAACCGACGCGCTCTGAGCTTTAGGCGGGGGCGCCAATGACCCGCTTTCCTGACATCGAGCCTTTGCGCTGCCTGTCCGTGCGGGCGCTGTCCGTGTGTGTGGTGCTGGCGCTGGCGGCCTGCGGCAGGCCTGCACCCACGCCGCCAGTCCCCGCCAACGCGCTGTTGCTGGGCGTGGCGGCGGGCGCGCCGGTGAGTGCTTCGGCGCTTGAGCAGGACGATGCGGCAACTGCGCTCGATGCCTTCGTGGCGAGTTGCCCGGTCGCAACCACGCGCGAAGATGCGAGCGGGCTGACAACACCCGCCGACTGGGTAGGCCCTTGCGCTGCCGCCGCCGACTGGCCGCGCGATGATGCGACGGGCTTTTTCGCCAGCCAGTTCGAGGCGGTGCAGGTCGGCGATGGCGCGGCCTTCGCCACCGGCTATTTCGAGCCGCAGATCGCGGGCTCGCGAGAGCAGCGCTCCGGATACCAAGTGCCGGTCTACGCAATGCCCGCCGATCTTATCCGTGCGTGGCCCGAGGACACGCCGGAAGAGGAGCGCGCGGGCAATCCACCGCTTGGCCGCTATGACGAGAGCGGGGCCTTCGTATCTTATTACACCCGTGCCGAGATCGACGACGGCGCGCTCGCTGGACGCAGTCTCGAAATCGCCTGGGCGGCCGACGCAGTCGAGTTCTTCTTCCTGCAAATCCAGGGCTCGGGGCGGCTGTTGACGCCCGAGGGCGAGGTGATCCGTATCGGCTATGCCGGGCAGAATGGCCATGGCTACACCGCCATCGGGGCGTTGATGCGCGAACGCGGGCTGCTGGGCGAGGGGCCGGGCCAGTATGCGCCGAGCATGCAGGGCATCATGGCCTATCTGCGCGAGCACCCGGCAGAAGGCGCGGCGCTGATGCGCGAGAACGAAAGCTGGGTGTTCTTCCGCGAGCTGACCGGCGATGGCCCGCTGGGCTCGATAGGGGTGCCGGTGCGCGGACGCAGCTCGGTCGCGGTCGATCCGCGCTTCGTGCCCTATGGCGCGCCGGTGGTTCTTGACACCGACCGGGCGGAAGCGCGCGGGCTGTGGGTCGCGCAGGATACGGGCGGGGCGATCAAGGGCGCGAACCGCTTCGACACGTTCTGGGGCGCGGGCGAGGAGGCGCGGGCCATTGCGGGCGGGATGAGCGCGCGCGGGCAGGCGCTGGTGCTGCTGCCGCGGGGCGCGCTGGAACGGCTGGGCGCGCAATGAAGGCACCCAAGACCCCACCGCGTGGTCTCACGCCCGAAGAGTCAGCGCTGTGGGCCAAGCTGGCGCGCAGTGTCACGCCGCTGAAGGAGCGCGATGCGCGGCCCGTGGGTGAGCCGCATCCGGCCCCGGTCGCGCCCCCGCCCAGGACGCCGGTCGCGCGCAAGGTGAAGGGCCGGGTGCCGCCGCGTTCTGCGCCGGTGACCTCGCCAGCGCCGACTCCTGCTTTGCATCCTACGCATCAGGCGGGGCTCGATTCGCATTGGGAGAAGCGGCTGGGCAAGGGCACGCTGGCACCCGATTTTACGCTCGACCTGCATGGGCATACGCTCGATGCGGCGCATGCCCGGCTCGACTGGGGGCTGACGCAGGCCAAGGCGATGGGCGCACGGGTGGTGCTGGTGGTGACCGGCAAGCCGCGCCCGGCCGCGGCGGCGGACCGGGCCGAGCGGCGCGGGGCGATCCGCGCCAAGATCGTCGACTGGCTTGCCGCCGGACCGCATGGCAGCGACATCGCGGCGATCCGCAAGGCGCATCGCCGCCACGGGGGCGAGGGCGCGATCTACCTGATCCTCAAGCGCCGCCGGTAACGGCTGAGGGCACCTGATAGTCAACGCAAGCCCGCGCGCCCTCCCAAACTCGCAAGAGGTAATCCATCGGGAGGTTGGGAGGGGGAGCGGGCTGGTGCCGTGACTGTTTCAGTTTACCTGAAACGGAAATCAGGCCCCGCAATTCCGCGTGCAGACCGTCGGGACGTAAGGGGTCAGCCGCCCGCTGACCTTGATCGTCCGGCCATTGCCCAGCCGATAGACCGGCGCATTGCTGCCCGCGAGCGAGTCGATTCCGCGCGGAATCACCTTGGGCGTGGGCCGCGACCACAGGCTGGCCCGGAAACCGCCGCCTGACGGATTGCCGCCGCCGCGAAACGTCCCGGCACTGGCCCGGCCAGTGCTGCGGTTCGTCGCATTCACGGCATTGGCGGCTGAGCCGATGCTGCCGCGCACCGCATTGCCGAGCGAGTGCGAGGCTGCGCCGGTCGACTGTCCCGTGCCGCCGAGGATGATCGCGCTTTCGGCGGCGTCCTGCGCCAGCGCAGGGCTGGCCGCCATGGCTGCCAACAGGCCTGCGCCGAGCGTGAAAATGAATTGTGCCTTCATGGTCCGCCTCCTCAAGGCTGGAACGTGCCCTCGATATTGGCCCAATCCTGCGCCGTGACCGCCGATTTGGCAAGCCGGGCAGGTGCGGATGCCTCCGATGCGCCCGGCACGAAAAGGCCCCCGGAAACCCGCCGTACGGGGGCTGCCGGGGGCCTGATAAGTCCAGTCGACCGATCAGATATCGAAGCGGTCGGCCTCCATCACCTTGGTCCAGGCGGCGACGAAGTCGTTGACGAACTTCGCCTCATTGCCGTTCTGGGCATAGACCTCGGCGATGGCGCGCAGTTGCGAGTTGGAGCCGAAGACCAGGTCGGCGCGGGTCGCCGTCCAAGTCTTTGCGCCCGACTTGCGGTCGGTGCCGACGAATTCTTCCTCGTCATCGCCCGTCGCGGTCCACTTGGTCGACATGTCGAGCAGGTTGACGAAGAAGTCGTTGGTCAGCGTCCCCTTGCGGTCGGTGAAGACACCGTGGTCGCTGCCGCCCGCATTGGCACCCAGCACGCGCATGCCGCCCAGCAGCACTGTCATTTCGGGCAGGGTCAGTCCGAGCAGGTCGGCCTTGTCGACCAGCGCATCCTCGGTCCGCACGGTCAGCTTGCCCGCGCGGTAATTGCGGAAGGCATCGGCGCGCGGCCGCAGCCAGTCGAAGCTTTCCGCATCGGTATCCGCATCGGTCGCATCGCCGCGCCCGGTCGAGACCGGGACGCTGACCGCATGGCCCGCATCCTTCGCGGCCTTTTCGACCGCCGCCGCGCCTGCCAGCACGATGGCGTCGGCCATCGACAGGTCACCGCGCAGATCGTCGAGGACGGACAGCACCTTGGCCAGTTCCTGCGGGTCGTTGACGGCCCATTCCTTCTGCGGAGCGAGCCTGACGCGGGCCCCGTTGGCCCCGCCGCGATGATCCGTCCGGCGATAGGTCGAGGCCGAGGCCCAGGCCGCCTTGACCAGTTCGCTGACCGACAGGCCGCTCGCCAGCACCTTGTTCTTGAAGCCGGTCACCGCGCTGTCGCTCGCCGCCTTCCCGGCGGGAACCGGGTCCTGCCAGATCAGGTCCTCGGCCGGGACCTCGGGGCCAAGGTAACGTGCCTTGGGGCCCATGTCGCGGTGGGTCAGCTTGAACCAGGCGCGGGCGAAGGCATCCTTGAACGCCTCGTGATCCTCGGCGAAGCGGGCGGAAATCTTGCGGTATTCCGGGTCCATCTTCATCGCCATGTCGGCGGTGGTCATGATCGTCGGGACCTTTACGTTCGGGTCGCCGGCAGAGGGGGCCAGGTCCTCCGGCTCGGGGTCGATCGGGGTCCACTGATGGGCACCGGCAGGCGATTTCACGAGCTTGTATTCGTATTTGAACAGCAGCCGGAAATAGTTCTGCGACCATTCGAACGGGGTGTTGGTCCACGGCCCTTCGATGCCCGAGGTAATGGCGTCGTCGAGCACGCCGGTGCCTTGCGGGTTGGCCCAGCCAAAACCCTGCGCGGCCATGTCCGCGCCCTCGGGTGAGGGGCCGAGCAGCGCGGCATCGCCATTGCCATGGCACTTGCCGAAGGTATGGCCGCCTGCGGTCAGCGCGACGGTCTCCTCGTCATTCATGGCCATGCGGGCAAAGGTCTCGCGGATGTCGCGGGCCATGCCGGCCATGTCGTCCGGATTGCCGCCGGGCCCTTCCGGGTTGACGTAGATCAGGCCCATCTGGATCGCGGCGAGCGGGTCCTCAATCTCCTCGAAGCCACGCTCGGGCTCGATCCGGGTGACCGCGCCGGTATTTACCCATTCATCTTCCGTGCCCCAATAGACCTGCTCGGGATAGAAGACATCCGCGCGCCCGCCGCCGAAGCCGAAGGTCGGGCCGCCCATGCTCTCGATCGCGACATTGCCGGTCAGCACGAACAGATCGGCCCAGCTCAGCGCGTCGCCATATTTCTGCTTGATCGGCCACAGCAGGCGGCGCGCCTTGTCGAGGCTGGCATTGTCGGGCCAGGAATTGAGCGGGGCGAAGCGCTGCTGGCCTTCGCCTGCGCCGCCGCGGCCGTCATGGATGCGATAGGTGCCCGCCGCGTGCCAGGCCATGCGGATGAAGAACGGGCCGTAATGGCCGTAATCGGCCGGCCACCAGTCCTGGCTGTCGGTCATCAGCGCGGTGAGGTCGGCCTTCACCGCCGCCAGATCGAGGCTCCTGAACGCCTCGGCATAGTCGAAATCGGGCTCCATCGGGCTGGGGGACAGCCCGCGGTCGTTCATCAGGCTGAGCGGGATGGTGTCGGGCCACCAGTCCTCATTGGTGCGGCCAAGCAGCGGGCGTTCGCCCAGCTTGGCGTGATAGGGGCATTCGCCGCTGATCGAGCCGGTCTTCGCGTCCATGTCATTCTCTCCTCTGTCATGACATTGAGCCCGGCCGCCTTCGAGGGGGTCGCGACCGGGACTCGGGGGGGGTGTCGATGGAAAGAGGATGACGCTTCCGGTGTTATCCGTCCAATCGATTAGTTAGTATTTATTAATCGTATTTGCCGGTTAAGTGACCGGCTGTGTCCGGGGTGCGACCGGTGCCTGTGGCGCGCAAACGAAACCGCCCCCGCCCGAAGGCGGAGGCGGTTACCGTGTTGCCCGATTCTTGCGAAGAACGGGTGTTATTCGGCGGCTTGCGCCAGCTCAGCCGGAGCGGCGTTGCGGATCAGGTAGTCGAAGGCCGACAGCGCCGCCTTGGAGCCTTCGCCCATCGCGACGATGATCTGCTTGTAGGGCACGGTGGTACAGTCGCCCGCCGCGAAAATGCCCGGCAGGTTGGTGGCCGCCTTGTGGTCGATGGCGATTTCGCCGAACTTCGTCAGTTCGAGGCCGCTATCCTTCAGCCACTCGGTGTTGGGAACGAGGCCGATCTGGACGAACACGCCCTCCAGCTCGACGCTGTGCTCTTCCTCGGTGGCACGGTCCTTGTAGACGAGGCCGTTCACCTTGCTGCCATCGCCGGTCACCTCGGTGGTCTGGGCGTTCACGATGATCTCGACATTGGGCATGGAGCGCAGCTTGTCCTGCAGCACCTGGTCGGCGCGCAGCTTGGTGTCGAACTCCACCAGCGTCACATGGCCGACGATCCCGGCGAGGTCGATGGCCGCCTCGACACCCGAATTGCCGCCGCCGATCACCGCGACGCGCTTGCCCTTGAACAGCGGGCCGTCGCAGTGCGGGCAATAGGCGACGCCCTTGTTGCGATATTCCTGTTCGCCCGGCACGCCGAGATTGCGCCAGCGCGCCCCGGTGGCGAGGATCAGGCTGCGGGCCTTCAGCTCGGCCCCGTTGTCGAGCGTCAGCGTGTGATAGCCGCCCGCCTCGCTGGCGGGGGTCAGCTTGCTGGCGGTCGCCATGTTCATGACGTCGATATCGTATTGGCCGACATGCGCTTCGAGCTGCGCGGCGAGCTTCGGGCCCTCGGTATAGGGGACGGAGATGAAGTTCTCGATGCCCATCGTGTCGAGCACCTGCCCACCGAACCGCTCGGCGGCGATGCCGGTCGAGAAGCCCTTGCGCGCGGTGTAGATCGACGCGGCCGCACCGGCGGGGCCGCCGCCCACGACCAGCACTTCGAACGGGTCCTTCTCGGCCAGCTTCGCCGCCGCGCGGGCCGAGGCGCCGGTGTCGAGCTTGGCCAGCAATTCCTCGACGCTCATCTTGCCGCTGGCGAACATCTCGCCATTGAGGAAGGTCGCGGGCACGGCCATGACGCCGCGCGCCTCGACCTCGTCCTGGAAGGTGCCGCCCTCGATCAGCGTGGCGGTGATGCGCGGATTATTGAGCGCCATCAGCGTCAGCGCCTGCACCACGTCGGGGCAGTTGTGGCAGGTGAGCGAGAAGTACATCTCGAAGGCGAAGTCGCCTTCCAGCGCGGCGATCTGGTCGAGCACGTCCTGCTCGACCTTGGGCGGGTGGCCGCCCGCCCAGAGCAGTGCCAGAACCAGCGACGTGAATTCGTGACCCATGGGCAGGCCGGCAAAGCGGACCCACTTGGCCGGGTCGCTGGCGCGGCGGATGATGAAGCTGGGCGTGCGCTCATCCTCGCCGTCGAAGCTGGCCGAGACCATGTCATGCAGCGCGGCAATCTCTTCGAGCAATTCGCGCGTCTGGCGCGACTTCTCGTCATCGCCCAGGGCGGCGACGAGCTCGATCGGCTCGCGCAGATTGCCGAGATATTGCTTGAGTTGGGCGGTCATGGTGGCGTCGAGCATGGGAGGGCTCCAGCTTGAAAGGGGGAGGGTAAAGGCCCGGAGCGGGGAGGGGGGGGAGGGGACGCCCCGGGCCTTCTTGCGACCCGATTGCCTGATTGCAGGCGCTCGGGTGGTGCGGGCCACATATGGGGGTGCAGCCCGCAACTTCTGTCAGGTCGTCAAAGGCTTAGATCTTGCCGACGAGGTCGAGCGACGGCGCGAGCGTTTCCGAACCTTCTTCCCACGCGGCCGGGCAGACCTGGCCGGGGTTGTTGCGGACGTACTGGGCAGCCTTGATCTTGCGGGTCAGTTCGGTGGCATTGCGACCGACACCCTCGCAGGTGATCTCCATGATCTGGATCACGCCGTCAGGATCGACCACGAAGGTCGCGCGGTCGGCCAGGCCCATTTCCTCACGCAGGACGCCGAAATTGTTCGACAGCGTGTGCAGCTGGTCGCCGAGGAAGGCATACTTGATCTTGCCGATCTTCTCGGAGGTGTCGTGCCAGGCCTTGTGGCTGAAATGGGTGTCGGTCGACACGGCGAAGACCTCGACGCCCATGCCCTGCAGCGCGGCATACTGTTCGTTCAGGTCTTCCAGCTCGGTCGGGCAGACGAAGGTGAAGTCGGCCGGATAGAAGAAGAAGATGGCCCACTTGCCCTCGATGTCCTTTTCGGTGACGTCGAAGAAGTCCTTGCCTTCCTGGAAGGCGGTGGCCGTGAACGGTTTGATGGTGCTGCCGATGATACCCATGAAAAACTCCTGCTCCGGGTGTTGAACTCGGGGTATCAGATAGTGGCCTTTTCTAATCGTGAAAGCTGATTGTTGCGATTGCGAAGATTGGGATAATCGATCACAGGGCAAAAGTTGTCGCAATATCCCGATTTTGATCGGGTCGCGGCAGGAATCGGCATCGCGTCAGCCGACTTGCGCCCGGTGCAGCAGCTTGTGGTCGGCCAGCACCAGCGCCATCATCGCCGCGACAACCGGCGCGCCGCGAATGCCGACGCACGGATCGTGGCGCCCCTTGGTGCTGACATCGACGGGGTGGCCGTCCTTGGTCACCGACTGGCGCGGCGTCAGGATCGAGCTGGTCGGCTTGAACGCCACCCGGCACACGACCGGCTGTCCGGTCGAGATACCGCCAGCAACGCCCCCTGCATGGTTGGCGAGGAATTCCGGCCCGTCGTCGGAACCGGGCCGCATCTCGTCGGCATTGGCCTCGCCGGTCAGGCGCGCGGCATTCATGCCCTCGCCGATCTCCACGCCCTTGACCGCATTGATGCTCATCATCGCAGCGGCCAGGTCGGCGTCGAGCTTGGCATAAAGCGGCGCGCCCCAGCCCGCCGGAACGCCGGTCGCGACGCATTCGACCACCGCGCCCAGCGACGAGCCCGCCTTGCGGGCGTCATCGACCAGGGCTTCCCAGCGCTTGGCCGCCCAGGCGTCGGGGCAGAAGAACGGGTTGTCGTTTACAATGTCGAGGTTGATCGCGCTGCGGTCGATCTCGTCGCCGCCGATCTCGGTCACATAGGCCGCGATCGTCACCTCGGGGATCACCAGCCGGGCCACCGCACCTGCCGCCACCCGCGCCGCTGTCTCGCGCGCGCTGCTGCGCCCGCCGCCGCGATAATCGCGCAGGCCATACTTCGCGTCATAGGCGTAATCGGCATGGCCGGGGCGATAGGAGGTGGCGATCTCCGAATAGTCTTTCGAACGCTGGTCGGTGTTCTCGATCATCAGGCTGATCGGGGTCCCGGTCGTCTGCCCTTCGAACACGCCCGAGAGGATGCGGATAAGGTCCGGTTCCTTGCGCTGGGTGGTGAACTTGTTCTGGCCCGGCTTGCGCGCGTCGAGGAACGGCTGGACCGCCTTCTCGTCCAGCGGCAGCCCCGGCGGGCACCCGTCGACCAGCGCGCCCAGCGCCGGCCCGTGGCTCTCGCCCCAGGTCGAAAAACGGAAGACCTTGCCAAATGTGTTCCAGCTCATGGGCGCGCATGTCGCCTGAAAGAAGCAATTTGTCCACCACTCGTCATTGCGAGGAGCGTCGGCGACGAAGCAATCCAGCCTCCGCGTCTGGCCCCTGATTGCCGCGCGACCTTCCGGTCGCTCGCAATGACGGCGGAGAATTTCCTACACCACCCTTGGTGTGGCTGGTTTCCCCAATGGACGGAATAATCGGAGAAGTGACACAAATTCAGTCCTTTGCCCTCTGCACGCCGCCGGAATTTTTCGCTCTCAGGACAGTGTTCCATGTGTTCCATCCTGTAGGGTTTTGGTGCCGGTGGTCGGGGGGCGTGGATGGCCGCGAATCGCCTCTGGTCAAGGGACGCGGTTTCAGGCAGGAACAAACCATGATCGCTAAACTCAAGGGCCTGCTCGACGAAACCGGCACCGACTGGGCGGTGATCGACGTGTCGGGCGTCGGCTATCTGGTTCATTGCTCGGCGCGGACGCTCTCCGCGCTGGGCGAGGTGGGCGAGGCGTGCACGCTCTACACCGATCTGCAGGTGAGCGAGAACGACATGCGGCTGCTCGGCTTTGCGATGGCGGCGGAGCGTGACTGGTTCCGCCTGCTGACGGGCGTGCAAGGTGTCGGCAGCAAGGTGGGGCTGGCGATCCTGTCGGCGCTGTCCCCGGCTGAGGTGCGCGATGCCTGCGCCAGCGGCGATGCGGCCAGCGTGGCGCGCGCGCAGGGCGTGGGGCCGAAACTGGCCGGACGCATCGTCAACGAGCTGAAGGACAAGGCCGGGGCCATGCCCGGAGCGGCTGCGGGTGGCGGCGCTGGTGGCGTGGCGGTGTCGCCTGCTGACAGCGCGAGTTCGTCAGTTGGTGCCGATGCGGTGGCGGCGCTGCAGGGGCTCGGCTTCAAACCCGCCGTGGCGGCGCAGGCGGTGGCGTCCGCGCAGGCCGAGCTGGGCGAGGATGCGCCCGAGGCGGAGCTGATCCGCATGGCGCTGAAGAAGGCGGCGGGGTGATGGGGGCAATCTCCCTTCGTCACCCCCTTCGTCACCCCGGACTTGTTCCGGGGTCTATCCCGCCATCAGCGATGCGCCAGAGGCGGCGGCCCGAGTCCCGGCGCAAGATCATGCCAGTCGGAATTCTCGCTCTCGATCAGCTTGATCTTCCATTGCCGGTGCCAATTCTTGAGCTGTTTCTCGCGGGCAATTGCGGAGGCCATGTCGCCGAACATCTCGTATCGGACGAGCATGTGAACACCGTGCTGTTTCGTGAAGCCCTCGACAGCTCCGTTCCGGTGTTGCCACAGCCTCGTAACGAGGTTGGCAGTCACGCCGATATAGAGTGTCCCGTAGGCTCTGCTGGCGAGAATGTAGACGCAGGGGTTGCGCTCGATCTTCATTCGCCCGAGCGTGGCGAAGGATGGACCCTGAAACAAGTTCAGGGTGACGAATTTTGTGAGCGAGGCTCTTTATCCCGTCATGCTGAACTCGTTTCAGCATCCATTTCTGAATTCTGCATGGCGCTGAGAAAGGCGGCGGGGTGAGCAAGATATTCGATCATCTTGACGAGGTGCTCGGCTACGCCCGCAACGTCGTCCGCTTCATTGTCCGATTTTCGGAGTTACTCGTGCTGGCGGCCGTATTTGAAACGGCGGCTCGCGCAACCGAGTATCCGCTTCTCGACTTGCTAGCGATACTTCTTAGTTTGACCGTATCGACATACGCGGCAGTCAAGACCGGCGAATGACTCGGATACGTAACAGGTCGATACCTGTGGGAGAATTGGTACACAAAAAGTGTGGGTGCAGTCCTTATGCTGGTGGCTGCCTTCACATCGTTTGTGATCACCCGACAAGTTCGAGATGCTGTTGAAGCGTTCGCTTCAATCGAGTTGTCCTGACATAGGAGCCCCCCAATGAAACCTCTCTCCCTCCTCATCACCGCCGCTGCTCTGGCGGTCTTCGCATCCCCCGCCGCCGCGCAGGAAGTCGAGCGCAGCATGGGCCCGGTCTTCACCGAATATGGCCCGGTCGCCGATCTCGACTATGACATGGAGCTGCCCGCCGACGCGCATTTCCGCGTCGCCTTCGACATCACCCGCCAGACCGATGTCGGCACCGTCAACCGCCAGATCGAAAGCGCCGCGCGCTTCATCAACATGCATGTCCGCAACGGCGTACCGGAAGAGCGGGTGCAGGTTGCCATCGTGATCCATGGCGGGGCGGGCATCGACCTGCTGCATGACGAGGCCTATGGCGCACGCAACGATGGCGCGGCCAATGCCAGCGGGCCGCTGGTCGCCGCGCTGCTCGAACACGGCGTGCAGATCTATCTGTGCGGCCAGAGCGCCACGCGCATGGGTATCGCTAAAGAGGATCTGATCCCCGGCGTGACCATGGCGTTGTCGGCGATGACCGCGCATGCGCTGCTCCAGCAGCAGGGCTATACGCTGAACCCGTTCTGAGTATCCTGACCGCCTGCGCCCAACCGGGAGACCTGCCGATGAAATTGCTGCCGACCCTCGTTTCCGCCGCCGCCCTGGCGCTGTGCATTGCCCCCGCCTCGGCGGAAGAAGGCGAGCGCCACTCCGGCCCGGTGTTCTCCGAATTCGGCAGCTGGCGCGAGGTCGTGAACATGGCCCCGCTCGACCTGGAGGCGGAGTACAAGGGGATCTTCGACGTCGTCCCCGGCTCGAAGGACGGCAAGGTCAATGCGAAGTTCGACAGCGCCGCGCGCTGGATGAACCTGATCGTCGCCAACGGCGTGCCGCGAGAGAACGTCCATCTGGCGGTGGTCGTCCACGGCCCCTCGGTCTGGGACGTGGTCACGGACGATGCCTATGGCCGCAAGTATGAGGGGCAGACCAATCCCAACGCCGCCATCGTCGCGGCGATGATCGCCGAAGGGGTGGAGTTCTATGTCTGCGGCCAGTCGGCGCTGGGGCAGGGCGTCACCAATGCCGACCTGCTGCCGGGCGTGAAGATGGGCCTGTCGCAGACCGTGGTGAGCACCCAGCTGCATAATCAGGGCTATACGAACATTCCCTGAGCATGACCGATCCCGTCCCCCTCCATTCGCCAGCGCGTCAGCCGGAAGACCCGGATGCGGCGCTGCGCCCGAAGAGCCTGAAGGAATTCGTCGGGCAGGAGGCTGCGCGCGAAAACCTCGCCATCTTTATCGAGGCGGCGCGCGGGCGGGGCGAGGCGATGGACCATGTGCTGTTCTTCGGCCCGCCGGGGCTGGGCAAGACCACGCTGGCGCAGATCGTCGCGCAGGAGCTGGGGGTGGGCTTTCGCGCCACCAGCGGCCCGGTGATCGCCAAGGCCGGCGATCTGGCGGCGCTGCTGACCAATCTCGAACCCAATGACGTGCTCTTCATCGACGAGATCCACCGCCTCAATCCGGTGGTGGAGGAGGTGCT
>CAYOSE010000060.1:0-15878 GCA_964406535.1 uncultured Sphingomonadaceae bacterium | reverse complement strand
GCCCATCCGGGCGCGCGTCCTCGGTGCTGTTCCCTCCGTCCTGCGGACTGCGGGGCACCTGCGGGCGGGCGGTCGCCCTTGCGGTCCACTAATCGCGGACCGGGCCAGTGCGATAGTGGTCCCTGGTCGCGGCAGCCAAAGCGCGAACGCGCGTCCGCAGCGAGGGCAGCCTGCCTGCCCGGAAGCGAGGATAGCCAAGCGAGCGGATGCGAGCGCCGGCGCTTAAGGCTAAGAAAAGAAGTTCCGCAACCCATCCAGCACATATTGCGCGGCGAGCGCCGCCAGCAGCACGCCCAGCAACCGGGTGATGACCGCCTCCACCTGCGCGCCGAACAGCTTCATCAGCGGGCTCGCGGCGAGCAGCGCCAGCAGCGTCAGCAGCAGCACCGCCGCCAGCGCGCCCAGCACCACCAGCGTGCCCACCACCCCCTGGGCACTGCCCTCGAGCAGCATGATCGAGGCGATGGCGCCCGGCCCCGCCAGCATTGGCATGGCCATCGGGAAGACCGACACGTCCTCGTACTCGGGGTCTGCCTTGATCTTGTCGGCACGCCCCTCGCGCCGCTCGGTCCGCTTCTCGAACACCATTTCCAGCGCGATCAGGAACAGCATGATGCCGCCCGCAATCCGGAAGGCATCGAGCTCGATATGCATCGCCTCGAGCAATTGCGCCCCGAACAGCGCGAAGACCAGCAGGATCGCCGCCGCGATGGCGCAGGCCTTGATCGCCATGGTCCGGCGCGCCTGCGGCGTCGCATTGGCGGTCAGTCCGGCATAGATCGGCGCACAGCCCGGCGGGTCGATGACCACGAACAGGGTGACGAAGGCGGAGAGGAACAGTTCGACCATGCTCAGTTCACGATCAACCCGGCATGACCGTCGCGTTGGCGACGATCTGCATTTCGGTTTCGCCCATGAGCCATATGATGCTCAGCCCGCTACCGTCATCCTGCTGGATGAATTGCCACGCCATCGTGCCGTCGTCCGAGAACATCACCGTTCCTGAAAGGCTGTCGCCTGCAATCCCTGCCGGCCAGACGGGTGCTGTGCAACTGGCCCGCAATTCGCCCTTGAAAGCAATCGTGTCCGGATCGAAACCGGTCGTAAAGGCAAGGTCGTGCACCCAGCGATAGGTCCCGTCAGCGGCCCGTTGCCAGACCATCAGGTAGATACCGCGATTGCCGTTCGGCCACGTGGCGACCCCATCGGTCATCGCCATTGACCCGTCACAGCTGGTCAGGATCGAGCGCCGGTCGGATTGCATTTGCGGCGCAGGATTGTCCCCTCCCTCCAGCTCACCGACTGCCGAAATCAAGCCATCCGGGCCAAACAGCATGGCATCCGGAGAGGCGAAACGCCGCATGGCGGTAACATCGCCGTCCTCCTCGATCGCCCGGACCAAGGCGTCCTCCGAGGCGGCGACAGCCTCGGCATCGGTCAGGCTCGGTAACGCCGCTACGGAGACGCTCTCTGCGGGAGCCTGCGTGACCGGATCGATCGTGCACCCTGCCAGCAGAGCAAAGGCAAGGCCTGCCCGAAGGGGACGTACCAGTGTCATTTCTGCTCTTCTCCGCGCGGCTCCGCCGCGAAATCGACCGGCATTTGCCATTGGCCGTCCCGCAGGTAATCGACCGCAACCCGGCGTGTGCCGTCGGGATGATGTTCCCAATGATATTGCAGTGTGCCGTCGCGCGAGGCGGCGGCCCCGCTGCGCGCACCGTCAGCAAGCGCGGCCACCGGCGCCGACGGCGTGCCCGTCCCCTGCGGACAATCGGCAACCTTGCCTTCGATCGCGTCAAGTGCCTCGACCACGATAACATCCTCGCCCGGCGGCACCTCGGGCGCCAGCGGCGCTGGCGGCTGCGGATCGTCGGGCGCCCCCATGTCGTAGATCCATTTGTAGGTGCCGTCGCGCTCCAGCTGCCAGACGGTGACGTAGCTGCCGACCAGCCCGCCCGGTTCGACGAAGCGGCCCGTGCTGACCGCCAGCGTCCCGTCGCAGCTGGCAAACACCGCTTTCGGGGCCCATTGTACCGCTGCTGGCGGATTGGCGCGACCTGACAGCCAGGGTGCAGCCTCGATAACCCCGCCCTCGCCATGAAGCACGGCACCAGTCGCGGCAAATTCGGCAAAGGCCGTCCACTGCCCCTCGTCACGGGCGGCGCGGGCAAAGGCGATGTCCGCTGCTGCGACCTTGCCCGGATCGCCGATGCTTCCGGCTGAGCGCAGCGCGGCTTCGTTGGCGGTGCGGACAGCCTTGCTCGGCGCGCGGCCACCACCGGAAGCACAGCCAGCCAGCGCAGCGCAGGCGACAACGGACAGGACAATTCGCGTGGAGGTCATGCTCAGCCCCTTGCTCCCGGCGAGAACGATGGGCAAGCCCGGCATCGTTTCGGGCGAAACTTTTCTAGCCGTAGCTCATCTGCGACATCGCCAGATTGCGAAGGATGATGTCAAGAATATTGAGCCCCACGATCAGCACCAGCGGCGAAAAGTCGATCGAGCCGGTATTGGGCATGATCCGCCGAATCGGATTGAGGATCGGGTCGAGCAGGGCGTTTACCGCGCGCCAGATTGCGGCGACGAAATCGTTGCTCATGTTCACGACGTTGAAGCTGATGAGCAGGCTCAGCACGAACTGGACGATCACCAGCACGATGACGATCGAGATCACGTAGCCGATGATCTGGGAGAGGGTGAGAAGCAGCACGTTTGGGCCTTCTTTGTTGCGTTACGTCCCGTGAGCCATGGCTCTACCCCATGACGCGCGGGTGTATCAACCGCCTAATACGCGCTGATTTCTGTTTCAGCGGGGCTGAAACAGGTGCGGCTCCGGCCCTCTCCCCCTCCCGACCTCCCAAAGAATACCCTGTCGGGAGGCTGGGGGGGTATAGTGACAGACACAAAAAAGGGGAGAGCTGACCACACGGTCGGCTCTCCTTTTCTTGTATTGGCTTCACGCAGCCCACGGCTTCAACAGCGCTCAAGCGCAACATCGTGGTGCAGCTTTAACTGACGTGCGGTCAGCGATACGCTCGGAGTCGATTATGAAAATAGCGATAGGGTTGCACTCTCCCCCAACCCTGTGCCTGCTTTAGCCCAG
This sequence comes from uncultured Sphingomonadaceae bacterium, assembly GCA_964406535.1. GTDB lineage: Bacteria > Pseudomonadota > Alphaproteobacteria > Sphingomonadales > Sphingomonadaceae > Alteraurantiacibacter. The sequence continues at coordinate 12,775 of CAYOSE010000060.1, read as the reverse complement.
CCTGCTTGGCTCTTTGACGGTGTGCATCCGGTATTTGCACTTCTACATCCTGTAGACTCGCCAGTGCTCCAAAGTCCGCATCAGGTGAACACTCTAGTGCAACCCTCTTTAAGTTTGGCAGCTCCGCTATTGATGACACATCGGTTAGGTTGCTGGCACCAAAAATCGCCAAAGTCTCCAACTTAGTTAAATCAGTAAGCGCGGCTAAATCCGTTAATGATTCAGATTTGTTGAGTATGAGAGCTCTTAAGTTTGGCACTCCCTGAAATGACCCGAAATGCTCGAGATCGGCGGCGTTTCTCACATAAATTCGCTCCAATTCATCACAGTCCAATGTTTCGATAATTGGACAAGATTCGTTAGATGAAAAATCAAAGACTCTCAATTTTCGCTGCTGACAAATCATAGATTCTAGTAATCGAGCTTCTATACCCCAAAGGGTTGCATGTACCAGCTCACAATGTTCGAATACGTTCGCCTCAGATAATATGTTTGTCGCCCTCAATTCTACAGCGATCAGGGATTCTGGGAGTGGTTTTGCTCCCAGATGAAGGTCTGAGCCGGGACTAATTTGAATTTGCAAATATTCTAAATCTAAGAAATCCGAGATCAATTCTACGTCAGATATTTCACTGCATCCGATGTTCAAACTACGTAAAGACTTCAGATTTGCTATTCCATTGAATGAAAATGGCGCCCGATTGGCAATTGTTAGACTGGTCAACTGCGTCGCAGCATTCAGCCCCTCGTATTGTTCCTGGTTGAGCTCAACGCCACGGACCCCAACATATAGACTGTTGACTCCATTGAGGTACCGAACAGCTGGAAGGTAATTGACATTCTCAAGATAGAGATGCCCCCTGATGCCCTTTGTCTTTGACAAAACTCGCTTGGCGTAGTCAATCTGATCAAAATATGGCCAAGCAGCCAGTATTTCTTTTACGACAGTGGCTCGCTTGTCGGAAGCATATTCCTCGAGAGCCTCTAGGGCCTCTTCCGTCCCGATTAGACGCAGGGTGCGAACACACGCTGCAGCGGTCCTTGCATATTTGCCGCTACCTTTTCTGACCAATGGAATGGCAAGTTCGCCAGCCGAGCTGAGTGATCGGGCTTCACTTAGGTTCTTGGGTGCTTTGAGGTTCTTGAGACGGTCCTTTATTTCCTCTTGGACATCTAGCTGCAAGTGCGTGCATGTCTCAAGGCAACGAACTGCGAGCAGATGATACATGGAGCGTTTGCTCGGGCCCTTGTCTCCACGCGTCAAAAGGTTTCGGATAAATTCAGATCTCCGAACATCATCAGTCATTGCCGCAGACAGAACAGCGACTTCTCTCCAGGCTTCCTTATCTAATTGATCCTCGAGAAACCCAAATCGATCAGACGAAACACAGCCGCGAGCGCACAGGTATTCTTTAAACGCATTATGAATGAAGTCGATTTTCCCTTCGATAGGAGAACGAATTAGTCCGCTGCGAAGCAAAAGATGATCGACAATCAAGGACGCCTGAGTCCCACCTTCAATACGCGTAAAATTGCCGATTTCAGACTCGACTAGCTCTTCGAGACGCCACCTATCGACCATCGACCAGCCGTTTTGCATCATCCAAAACGCGATGGTCTCCAACAGACCAAGTTTTGTCTCATAGTCGAGAGGCGGACCCTCGACTCCAATTTGGCGCTGTTCATCACGAGCATGAAGTAGCATTTGAACTGCTGCCTCATAAAGTGCTAATCGATTGGAGGGAAGAACCTCTCGCCGTTCTCGGTTCATGGCGCAAAGCATAGCGCACAATAATGGAGTTGAAGCCAACTCGGAGAGAGTCTTATCAGCTGAAATCCGTGCTTTAAGTGGAGAAGATAGATCCAAGACCTCTTGCCTTTTTGTTGGATCAGTCTCTGAAAATGAAACGGCTCCATGCCAATGGTCAATGAAGGCTCCAACGTCATCTGGTGACATTGGGAGAAGGTCCAACTCAATAAATCCATTCTTCGTCAGCCAACCATCGGGAAAAGCCGGTGGACGCGTGGTTACCACCACCCGACTTTGTGGGAACGAACTTAGGATGTCGGCTATCCATTCTTTCGTTGCGCCGCGCCGACGGGATGAAATTTCATCCAATCCATCGACCAAAATAAGGCCTCGGCCATCAGCCAGCTGCCGGTGAACCCAGCCATGTGGCATTAAGTCGGTGATTGCGGGAGCCACCAGTCGAGTGAAGGCCTCCGGGGGAGGCATGTCACTCCCCTCGAGAGCACGAAGCCTTACGAAAAATGGAATGAGGTCATTCCACTCTGCCATTTCTTCTTCAAACGTCGCAGACGCGCTTCTGACTGCCAAGGATTGCAGTAGAGTTGTTTTTCCCGACCCAGCCTCACCCTTTACGACAATGAGCGGTGAAAGTTGCGCCGCCTTCTCTGCCCTCAGTGTAAAGGGTTCCGCTGCGCAAGTTGGTGGGGCGTTCGAAGGTACTGAAGGATGAAGAAGTCGAACATTGCGCCGATATCAGATTCCAATATTTTGCGCTGTTGTAGGCGCCCCATGGTTTGGCCGTACCGTCCTTCAAAAAACTGGATGAATTTTTCGAAAGCGGGCTCACTGCCATAGAAGTAGTTTCGAGAGCACTGGCTCTTGATGGGCGCGCCCTCAACGAATCGCTTAGGCCCCAGGGCGTAAAGGTTGATAGAACGCTGGTCGTTATTCGCGAAGGGGCGAAGGTACGTCTTCGGTACAAAGTGCTGGTTTTTGTTGCTTGCCATTGATGCCGATTAATACCCACATTGGCTATGCGCCACGCCTTCGCATGGATTGGACCCCGTATACTTTCAGCATGGAGCCGATCCCGGCGTGCATTCGCCGCCACTGCGGAGTCTCAGAGAATGCCGCACAAACCAACTCCTGCGAAGGCACACAGGAGTCGAAAAGTTGCGCTTCAGACGTAGCGCCTGCCTCTCGCGACGTCCGCTTTCCACCCAATTGCGGACAAAATGAAAAGGAGAGCCAACCGTGTGGTCAGCTCTCCCCTTTTTTGTGTCTGTCACTATACCCCGTCGGGAGGCTGGGAGGGGGAGCGGGCTGGCGCCGAATTCCACGTGAGTGGAACAAACTACGCGCTGACGAGCGTGCCTGCGCCCTTGCTGGTAAAGAATTCCAGCAGCATCGCATGCGGCACGCGCCCGTCGAGCACCACCGCCGCGTCGCAGCCCGCCTCGACCGCCTGCACGCAGGTCTGCAGCTTGGGGATCATCCCGCCGCTGATCGTGCCGTCCTGTTCCAGCCGCGCGATGTCGGCGGGCCTGAGGTCGGTGAGGAGGTTCCCTTCCTTGTCGATCACGCCCGGCACGTCGGTCAGCAGAAACAGCCGCGCCGCGCCCAGTGCCGCCGCGATCGCGCCCGCCATCGTGTCGGCATTGATGTTGTAGGTCTGCCCGTCCTCGCCCGCGCCAATCGGCGCGATCACCGGGATCATCCCAGCTGCCGTGATCGTTTCGAGGACGCTGGTGTCGATCTTTGATGGCTCGCCGACATAGCCCAGGTCAATCGCCTGTTCGATCTGGCTGTCCGGGTCCTTGCGCGTGCGGCTGACCTTGGTCGCGGTGACCATGCCGCCATCCTTGCCCGACAGGCCCAGCGCCTTGCCGCCAGCCTGTGAAAGCCAGCCGACCAGTTCCTTGTTGATCGCGCCCGACAGCACCATCTCGGCGACCTCGGCCGTCGCTTTGTCGGTGACGCGCAGCCCGTCGATAAAGGTGCTCTCGACGCCCAGCTTCTTCAGCATCGCGCCGATCTGCGGGCCGCCGCCACGCACCACTACCGGGTTGATGCCCACGGCCTTGAGCAGCACGATATCCTCGGCAAAGTCGCGCGCCGCCTCCGGGTCGCCCATGGCGTGGCCGCCATATTTCACCACGAAGGTGCGGCCCTTGTAGCGCTGGAAATAGGGCAGCGCCTCGATCAGCGTCTCGGCCTTGGCCAGCATCTGCTTGTGCGTCGGATCGGTCATGGCCCGGCGCTTTAGCCGCTCCCCTCGCCCGTGCCTAGTAGCGCCGCGCGCTGCTTTGCGGCACAAGTGCCGACATGAAACGCAAGGACTACGAAGACGCGCTCGAACCGCTCGAGCATGAACTGGTGGCAATGGCGCACTGGGCGAAGGCCACCGGCGCACGGATCTGCGTGCTGCTTGAGGGGCGCGATACGGCGGGGAAAGGCGGCACGATCCGCGCGATCAGCCAGCGGATCAATCCGCGCCAGTGCCGCGTGGTCGCGCTCCCCAAGCCGAGCGAGGCCGAGCAGAGCCAGTGGTATTTCCAGCGCTATGTCGCACACCTGCCCTCGGCGGGCGAGATCGTGCTGTTCGACCGTTCCTGGTACAACCGCGCGGGAGTGGAACGGGTGATGGGCTTCGCGACCGAGGAGCAGGTCATGCGTTTCCTCGACCAAGCGCCGGTGTTCGAGCGGATGCTGGTCGATAGCGGGATCCTGCTGTTCAAATACTGGCTCAGCTGCGATCAGGCGGCGCAGGAGGAACGCTTTGCCGAGCGGCTGGACGATCCGCTGAAACGCTGGAAGCTCTCGCCCATCGATATCAAGGCGCGCACCCGCTTCGCCGAATATTCCACCGCACGCGAGGCGATGTTTGCCGCCACGCACACGCCGCACGCGCCGTGGACCGTGGTCGACTACAACGACCAGAAGCAGGGGCGGCTGACGCTGATCCGCAACCTGCTCGACCGGTTGCCCGACACCACCGTGCCACAGGAAGAGATCGACTGGCCCGAACTGGACCACAAGCCCCTCGGCGAGGAGTTCAGGCTGCTCGAACCGATCCCGCATTACCGCCCGGAGGAATAGGCTCGGCCCGCGCGCCTTTTGCTGCGGCGCAACATGAGGTATGTTCGCATCTTCCACCCATGGATGGAGGATATGATGGCCGACTCTTCCGCAGGCGCTTTCAAGGTCACGTTCGGCGACATGTCGCTGGCGCCAAACAACCTCGAACAATGGATCAACCCGTTCCTGGTGATGGGCAACCAGTTTTCCCTGTTCAAGATCGACCTCGGCAAGAGCGGCAACGAGCAGCTCGAGCGCAAGATCCTCGACGAGGTCGGCTCCTACGGGCGGCAGATCGGCCATATCGGCGAGGTGGTCGAGGTACTGATGGACCTCGTCGACGAGAAAGACCTGTCGCCCGAAGGCAAGAAGGCCTTCAAGGCGCTGCGCCGGGATCTGGACCGTGTCTGCGAACTCAAGGAGAAAGCCGAGTAAGGCTCTGGTCCGCGCGCAGGTTTGCCGTGCGCCGCGCCTGCGCTAGAGCAGGCCCGTCATGGCTGCCCCGCCCCGCTTTCGCCGCTCAAGCAAACGCCGCCAGGGGCGCGTCCCCGGCTGGCTGGTCAATGGCGTGCTGATCGTGCTGTTGATTGCCGCATGGCAGGCGTGGAACAGCCCCGAACTGCGCCAGCGCGCCGGATTTCCCATGTCCCCGGGCGAGCGGGTCACCGCCAGCTTCGCGCTGTGCGATACGCCGGGCTATGCGGTGAATTGCGTGGTCGACGGCGATACCTTCCGCATGGGCAAGCGCCGCATCCGCATCGAAGGCATCGACACCGCCGAGCGTGAGGGGCGGTGCGAGGCAGAAACGGCCCAGGCCAGCGCCTCGACTGACGCGCTGATGCAATGGCTGGCGCGCGGCCCCTTCGAAATGCTGCGGCAGGACGAGACCCCCTACGACCAGTATGGCCGCGAATTGCAGACCGTCTGGCGCACGGCGGACAATGGCGCGCGCGATGATCTGGCGGACTTCATGATCCGCGAGGGCGGCGCGCATGTCTATCAGGGCCGCAAGCTCAGCTGGTGCGACTAGCGCATGATGACTTTCTCTCGAATCGTTCGTCCTGAGCCTGTCGAAGGATGAACGGGATGGCCAGGTTCGTGGTTCGACAGGCTCACCACGAACGGATATTGACCCGGTGGAGAGTCACCAGAGTCCAGATCGCAAGGGGAGGGTCACAATGGACGATATCGGATGGGGCACGCTGATCGCCCTCGCGCTCTACACCTTTGTCGTCTTCCGCATAGGGATGGCGGTCGGGCGGCTGAGAAGCGCCGCCGCTGCAATCCAGCCACTCGATCCGGCGCGCATTCCGCCGGCCCTGCAGGCACAGATCAACACTCTGCTGCGCGACAACCGCAAGATCGATGCGATCAAGCTGCTGCGCGAAGAAACGGGTTGTGGTCTTGCCGAGGCCAAGAAGACCGTCGATGCGATTCCGGCCGGGCGGCTGGACCGACGCTAGCCTGCGCCCGCTATTCGGTCGGTTCGCCCTCTTCCTCTTCCACCGCGACCATGGTGTCGGTCTCCGGCGTTTCGGGCAGAGTGACCGGGATCGCGTCGGGGTCGACCGCCTCGGTCATCGTCTCACCGGTCGAATAATCGACCACCGCCGCCTCGGGCTCTTCCTCGGCTTCGGGCTCGGCGCTGCAGGCGGACAGCAGGCCAATCGCTGCACAGGCAGCGGCCAGCGGCATCACGGTGCGGACGGTGGGAACGGGTTTACGCATTGGGGGCTCCTTCTTTGCGATGGGCCGGTCACGCGACCGGCTTTGCCGCAGGATACCGCAGGTGGCGCACCAGCTAAACCCGTCTCGCGCAATCAAGGCCCGCCGGTGGCATCCGCTGCCCGCTCTTCGCCCCGCTGTTCGCCCCCCGGTTCGCCAGAAGTCTTCCACAGCGACACCAGCACCCCGCCGATGATCAGCGCGAAGGTCACCGCGAGGCTCAGCCAGGCCGGGAACTTGTCCCCGCCCAGCAGGAAATCGCTGACGAAGATCTTGGCTCCAATAAACACCAGCACGGCGGCCAGCGCATATTTCAGGTAGTGGAAGCGGTGCACCATCGCGGCGAGCGCGAAATACAGCGCCCTGAGGCCCAGAATGGCAAAGATGTTCGAGGTGTAGACGATGAACGTGTCGGTGGTGATCGCGAAGATCGCCGGCACACTGTCGACCGCGAACACCAGGTCAGCAAGGTTGATGACCACCAGCGCCAGGAACAGCGGGGTCGCAGCCCAGACCAGCCGGCCACGTTTGTTGTCATGCACGCGCGCGAAGAACCTCTGCCCGTGCAGCTGGTCGGTCACCCGCATGTGCCGCCGGACGAAGGCCAGCGCCCGGTTGTTGGCAAGGTCGATCCCGTCGTCCTTGCTGAAGAACATCTTCACGCCCGTCACGATCAGGAAGGCAGCGAAGATATACAGCACCCAATAGGCCTGGCTCAGCAGCGCCGCCCCGCCCGCAATCATCAACCCGCGCAGCACGATCACCGCGAGGATGCCCCACAGCAATGCACGATACTGGTACTTCGCCGGGATGGAGAAATAGGTGAAGATCAGGCTGATGACGAAGACATTGTCGATCGACAGCGCCTTCTCGATGAAGAACCCGGTGTAGAACTCGGACGCCGCCGTACCGCCCCGCTCCGCCCAGACCCACAGGCCAAAGGCCATCGCAACGCCGATATAGAAGGCCGACAGGCGGAAACTTTCGCCGAGGCCGATCTCGCGATTGTCGCGGTGCAGGAAACCGAGGTCGAAGGCGGTCAGGGCGATGACGATGGCCAGAAACACCAGCCAGAACCATGTGGCCGTGCCGAGCCAGTCAGCGGTGAGAAACTCGATCATTCTGCAGGACTTTCATTGGCCGCGCGCGGCGGCAGACTGCGTTTAAGGAGGAAGTACCCGGCCAGCGCGGCGATCAGCGAACCGCTCAGCACGCCGACCTTGACCGCATTGATCGTCTCGGCATCGGCGAAGGCGAGGTTGCCGATGAACAGGCTCATCGTGAACCCGATCGCGGCCAGCAGCGACAGGCCGTGCAATTGCCGCCAGTTCACACCCTCGGGCATGCTGGCAAACCCCGCCTTGATGGCGACCCAGGCAAGGCCGAAAATGCCCACCTGCTTGCCGATCAGCAGGCCCAGCGCGATGCCCAGCGGCAACGGCGCGACCACATCGGCAGGGCTGATCCCGGCGAGCGTGATGCCGGCATTGGCAAAGCCGAACACCGGGATGACGAGGAACGCCACCCACGGATGCAGCGCATGCTCCATCCGCTCCAGCGGTGCCTCGCCGCGCGCCGACAGCGGCACGCACATGGCCGCAGCAACACCCGCCAGCGTCGCATGGACGCCCGAATTGAGCACGAACACCCACAGCACCACGGTCAGCAGCACATAGGGCATGGACGAGGCCACGCGCGCGCGGTTGAGACCGATCATCGCCAGCAGCGTAGCGCCAGCGGCCAGCAACATGGAGATGTCGGTCTCGGCGGAATAGAAGATCGCGATAATGGCGATCGCTCCGATATCGTCGATCACCGCGATGGCCAGCAGCAGCGCCTTCAGCGCCGTGGGCACGCGCGGCCCGAGCAGCGTCAGGATGCCGAGCGCGAAGGCGATATCGGTCGCGGCCGGGATCGCCCAGCCGCCCAGGTTTTCCGGAAAGCCCTGATTGATGGCGATGAAGATCGCCGCCGGGGCGGCCATCCCGCCAAACGCGGCGATCAGCGGCAGCGAGGCCTTGTTCCAGCTGCTCAGCTGGCCGGCCAGAACCTCGCGTTTGACCTCCAGACCGACAAGGAAAAAGAACACCGCCATCAGCCCGTCATTGATCCACAGGATCAGCGGCTTTTCGAGCACGGCGCTGCCCGCGCCCATCACAACGGGCAGGTCGAGCAGCGCGGCATAGGCGGCGGCGAAGGGGCTGTTCGCGACGACAAGGGCCAGTGCAGCGGCAGCGATCAGGAGGATCCCGCCAGCGCTTTCGTGGCGCAGGAAGTCGCGCAGCATGGGTGCGATTTGTGTGACCATGATAATGGACCAGCTTGGGGCGCGGCCACCCGGAGGATGAGGGGTAGTGAGGGAGAGTGCCCCCGGATACCCGCGCCCCGCTGCCGGGCTTAGCCGTGCTGAACGCGCAGCGGCCGGGCCGACAGGCGGCTGAGCAGGCCCCTGATCCGCAGCTTGCGCCGCTTCAGGAACAGGACCTTGAGCTGGTCGGGGGCGCGCCGGTTGATTTCCCGGCGCAGGGTTTCATCCACGCGCTGATGCAGTTCGGTCAGGCGATACAAACGGGCCGTCATCTTCAGTCTCCCAATAGAGAACAGAGGTGATCGGTAGCCGACGCGCCTGAAGGGGGATGGGGGAAGAAGACCCGTCGACGCATCGGCTATCCGATGCGGTCCGACATCACGAGCGCCTTCAAAAGAAGCGCGCCCGCCAGAGGGGCCCGGTCCGCACGAAGTAATCTAGAGCGATTCGCTCCGATTTCAAGCAAAACCGGAAATTGGCTGCGCGAAAACTGCGATTGCGCGTATAAAGCGAGGCATGGACAGGGTGATTGCCTGCGCGGTGCCCGAGGGCAGCCTGCTGGCCGGTTTTGGCGCACCGGGCGATTACCGCGACTGCTTCTGCCGCGTGGTGGCAGGGGCGGTGGACTTGGGCACATTGATCGAGCGCTTTTATCTCAGCGCGGCCTTCCGGCCAGAGCGGCTGGTGCTCGGCCTGCTGGGGCGCACGGCATCAGGCGATCAGGCGCGGGCACTGGCGCGCGGCGAGGCGGACAGGTTCGGTGTGTGGGAGGTCGTCGAGCGGCGTGACCTCTCGCGCTCAAGTAGCGGTTGCGAAGCACACCCGAAGGCTGAACCGGTAGCGCAGACAAGAAGCGAAATCTTGCTGCACTCAAAGGGCACCGGCACCGCGAGCTGGCTCGCGGTGGAACCACTCACCGTGTCGAGCACCAAACCGTCCTCAAGCAGCGGTTGCGAAGCACAGCCAAAGGCTGAACCGATAGGACGGACAAGAATGTATTTTGGATCGTGGGTCGGCACGGTCGGGCAGACGGGCTGGCGCTTCATGCTGCGCCCGCACCAGCTCTATTCGCGGATGCTGCTGGGCGCGGTGTGAGCCGCGCCCATGTACGCGGTCTCAGGCCGAGGCGCGGGCCTTGGTGACAATGGCGGTGATCTCGTCGAGCAGGCCCAGCCGCTGCTTCTTCAGCGCTTCGGCATGCTCGTCGCTGAGCGGTTCGACCTCGCTCTCATGCCGGTGCACCGCCCGGTTGACCGTGTGATATTCCTCGGCGAGCCGGGCGTAATGCGCGTCATCCTGCTTGAGGCGGCTGATGAGGTCATGGTCCCGCTTGAAGATAGCGGTGAGTTCGTTGGGGGTGTGCTGCGACATAGATGCGTGCGTCCTTTGCGGGCATGCCTGACTGGCATGCATGCGGTCGAGTTTACATTGAACCAACCCCGTCATTGCGAGCGAAGCGAAGCAATCCACAGCGGCCAGGCGCAAGATTCTGGATTGCCGCGTCCCCCGGATCGAGTCCGGGGTCCTCGCAATGACGATCCGGCCAATGTTGTTTCCCAATAGCCTGCGGGGACGCAGCCATCATTGCGCGGCATCAAATCTGCGGATGCCTTCTCAACGTCCACGATAAGGTTCGCAGGCCACGCCATCGCCATCGGCGTCAAGCCCCGAACGGTAGCCCGGTTGCCCGCGACGGATCGGCGCAGCGCGAGCCGCGCGGGCGGCATCGCAATTTTGGTAATAGACAACCGGACCAGCTGCCGAGGCATCATAGTTCTTCGACCATGGGTTGGTCGACGACATGTACGGCTGCGGCTCCTCCTCAGCGAACGCGCTCGTCAAGACCGAAGGTACACCAAACTTGGCGGCGGCGAGCGCTATCGCTCCGAGCGTGAATACGCCTGCTTCGAAGAGTCGTGACATGTAGCAAGCATGGCACGGTCGGCGTTAAGGAAGGGTGGTCAGGCCCTGGCCTGCTCATCGGCGCGGATCATGTTCTGCAACACGACGACGCGCTTGCGCTCTTCAGTGAAGTCCCGCGTAGGGTGCGCCTTCATCTGGTCGAGCAGAACCCGCAGCTCGTTCTTGCGATCCTGGATGGTTGTTCCGTGCATATTTCTCTCCTCTCTATGGGGAGAGAACGCGGAATGGGGAGAGGGGTTCCGGGTGGGCTGGTACTTCCAATCGTTTATAAGCAGTTACACTCCCAGAGTTATCATGTTGACTTGTTGGATTCCGACTCCTAACTCAACGGCAACAACACCCCCCAGGCCTAGAGCGAAAGCTTGCCCAATACCGGGGGGTTACTTATGAGAAGCCCCTCGGGAAACCGGGGGGCTTTTCTTTTGGAATATCAGAGGCATCCAACAACAATTGACGAGCAGATTGCCCTTCTCCGCGAGAGAGGAATGATCGGTGATCTGGCCCTTATGCGGCGATGGCTCGAAACTGTGGGTTATTACCGCCTGAGCGCTTACTGGCTTCCGTGGGAAAACGCTCCTTCGGACGGCAAAACCAGAGCCAAGACATTTCCGAGAAATACAAAGTTTGACGATATTATAGATATTTATGTGTTTGATCGCAAACTGCGATTGATGATGATGGAAGGCATAGACCGATTTGAAATCGCCGTAAGGTCAAGATGGACCAACCGCTTTGCCTTAGCTCACGGTTGTCACGCGTACATGGACAGCACGAATTTTCGAGACGGTTTCCAGCACGCAAGAATGTACGCTCAGATTGCACAAACTGCCGAAAAGAGCAGCGAAGTCTTCATCGAGCACTATCGCAAAAAGTACACCCAGCCCTTTTCGCCACCTCTTTGGGCGATGACCGAGCTCATGACTCTGGGGGAAATTTCTATGTGGGTGAAAGAAACCAGAGACAACAATCTGAAAGATGCCCTTGCTCGTGATCTGGGCCTTCCGAACAAGGAAACACTAGAAGGAAGCCTACAGCTTCTTTCTTACGTCAGAAATATTTGCGCCCATCATGGTCGCCTTTGGAATCGGAAGACCGTTAAGAGAGCGCCGAACGTCAAAGCCTTTCGCGATGATATGGACATCCACAGGAGCGGGTCCCAGCATCAGCCGAACAACTCAATCTACAACGTACTTGTGGTACTCTCGCACACATTACGCCATCAAAGCCCGGACACAACTTTCCCAGATCGCGTCAGGGATTTTGTGCGCGCCCGGCCAATATGGCAGCAGCAAGCAATGGGTTTCCCAGCCGACTGGATCTCCCGGCCTATCTGGCAGCCTTACCAAGCAACCAAACAGTCAACAATTAATCGGCTTCTTGATCGTCTAAGCCGCAGGTCGAAACGGTAAACGCACCTACTCCGCCGCCTGCACCCCGCCAGCGCCACCCTTGCTCGGCGCATCACCGAACATGTCCGGGCCCTCGTCCGCTTCCTCGTTCGCGGCGACGGCCTTCGCCTTCTGGCGCGAGTCAAAGCTCGACCACACGTCCTGCCAGTTGCCGCGCGTCGCGCCCTTGGAATATTCGGTCGCGCGGGTTTCGAAGAAGTTGGCATGCTCCACCCCGTTCAGCAGCGGCGTCAGCCACGGCAGCGGGTGATCGTCGACCATATAGATCGCCGGCAGGCCGAGCTGGCCCAGCCGCCAGTCGGCGATGTAGCGGATATACTTCTTGATCTCCTTGGCCGACATGCCGGGCACCGGCCCCTGCTCGAACGCCAGGTCGATGAAGGCGTCTTCCAGCCGCACCGTCTTCTGGCACATGTCCATGATGTCTTCCTTGACCGACTTGGTCAGGCAGTCGCGCTCCTGACAGAAGGCGTGGAACAGGCGGGTGATGCCTTCGCAATGCAGGCTCTCATCGCGGATCGACCAGGTGACGATCTGGCCCATGCCCTTCATCTTGTTGAAGCGCGGGAAGTTCATCAGCAT
>CAYOSE010000059.1:0-16236 GCA_964406535.1 uncultured Sphingomonadaceae bacterium | reverse complement strand
GGGCCGGAGCGGGCGCGGGGTGGGCAGTGCCACGGGATCGGGCGGCAGCGGCGCATCCACTTCGGGAATGTCGAGATCCGGCGTGACCGCCTGCGGCAACGGCTCGGCCAGCGCGAGTTGTTCCTCGACCGGCGCAGACTGCGGGGCTGCCATTCCGGCAGGCAGTTCGACCACCATCACCGGGTCGAGATGACGCACGGGCGCGTCCGTGGCCCGCTGGCCGATCAGCACCGCGCCCAGCGCCACATGGCCGAGCGCCGCGCTGACCAGCGCCAGCCGCCAGTTGGGGGCGATACCCGGAAGGATCGCGGCGGCGCTCACTGCTCGCCCGCTCCCTCAGCACCAGTCCCCTGAGCACCCACCAGCGCCACGCGCAGGTAACCTGCGGCGCGCAGGCCGTTCATCGCCTGCATCAGCGTGTCGTAGGAGATGGACTTGTCGGCGCGCAGGAAGACGCGCTGTTCGCGGTCCTGCCCGGTGATGCGCGCGATCTCGCGGCCCAGCCCGGCCAGCGGCGTCTCGCGGTCGTTGACCGTCAGTCGGCCATCGGCTTCGATCGAGACAAACACCGGCTCGTCCGGGCGCGGCACAGCCTCGGCATTGGCAATCGGCAGGTCGACCCGCACATCGACCGTTGCCAGCGGCGCGGCGACCATGAAGATAATCAGCAACACCAGCATCACGTCGATGAACGGCGTGACATTGATCTCTCCGTTGAGCGGCAGTTCGCCGTCGTCCACGGTGCCAAGCTGGAAGGCCATTTCGCTCAGCCCTCCCCGCTCGCAACACCGCGCGACAGGTCGCGGCTGGCGATGTTGAGCACGGCGGCGGCGCGGTCGGCAGAGAGCGCGCGCTGCTCCGCCACGACGCGCGAGAAGTGGTTATAGATAACAACCGCAGGGATCGCCGCGAACAGGCCCACGCCCGTCGCCAGCAGCGCCTCGGCAATGCCCGGTGCGACGACGGCAAGGTTGGTGGTCTGCATTTCGGCGATGCCGATAAAGGCGTTCATGATGCCCCAGACGGTACCGAACAGGCCCACAAAGGGGGCCGTCGCGCCGATTGTGGCCAGCACCGGGATGCCGCGCGACAGCTTGCGGCCGGTCGCCGCCTCGATCCGGGCGAAGCGGGTGGAGATGCGTTCGCGAATGCCCTCGGCATCGTCGAGCGCATCGGCGGAGAGCTGCAGCTCCAGCTCCGCCGCGTCGAGCAGGTCGGCGGCGGCAGGCACCTTGGCGCGGGCATCGGCCAAAGTCTGCGCGGGCAGGATCGCGGCGTTCAAGGCTGCTTGCGCTGACGCGACTTTCCTCAACTCCAGCCACTTGGCGACAAACACCGTCCAGGTGACGACCGAAGCCGCAATCAGGCCGAGGATGACCAGCTTCACCACCCAGTCGGCCTGCGCGAACATGCCGCCGACCGAAAGCTGCTCGGGCACCAGAGGGGCAGCCTGCGCGGCGGAGGCGACCAGTACCGTACCAATGCCGGTGATGATCGCTGCGCCTTTGGTCGCTCGACCGGAAGTCGTTTTGGCAATGCCGCCGCACATACGATTCGCTACCTCGCTGAAACTGTGGGGCCCGCTAATATGCAATTGCGAATGATTTGCAATACCGTTTATGAAAGAATTTTGCCGGGCCACTCAGTCAGGCCCGCCGGTTCGGCAACGGCAGCGGCTGGCTCACACTTATCGGCGAGTACACTAACTTCATACGGAGACGCATAACGGCAGCGAAGCAGGGGCAATGCCCTTGCACTCGCGGGAATTTTGCTCTTGTGAGCTATGCGGGCTGGCGGCTCTGTCGTCGCTCAAAGAGCCGACGACCAGCACAGCACAGGTCGTCGGCTCACTTGCCTCACAAAGAAAAAAGAACGAGTCGATGTCAGAAAGAATTTCCGCAAGCTTCACGAACACTGCCGCCATGGCCGCGCTGGCCGCCGCGATGATCGCCATCCCCGTCGCAGCGCCCGCGCAGGACCAGCCGGACGAGGTGGACGCGCAGATCGTCGTAACCGGCCACGGCCTGTCCGCCACGCCCGCCACACCCGCCTATGACACACAGGTGATCGACCGCGAGGCGCTGACCGCGGCCGCCAGCGGGCGGATCGAGGATGCGCTGGCCAATGTCGCGGGCTTCCAGCAGTTCCGCCGGTCGGACAGCCGCTCCGCCAACCCCTCGGCGCAGGGCGCAACCTTGCGCTCGCTCGGCGGCAACGCGACCAGCCGCGCGCTGGTGCTACTCGACGGCGTGCCGATGTCCGATCCCTTTTTTGGCTATATTCCGTTCGGCGCCCTGGCCCCCGACCGCCTCGCCTCGGTGCGCGTGACGCGCGGCGGCGGCTCGGGCCCGTTCGGCGCGGGTGCGCTGGCCGGAACCATCGAATTGACCAGCGCCGATCTCGACACGCTTGGCCTGTTCAGCGGGCAGGCCCTCGTCAATGACCGTGGGGAAACCGAGACCAGCGGCACGATCGCCTTTGGCGGGCCGCGCGGTTTCGGCACGATTTCGGGGCGCTGGGATCGCGGCCAGGGCTTTTACACGACGCCCGAGGACCAGCGCGTCGACGCGACCGCCCGCGCAGCTTTCGATGGCTATTCGGTGTCGGCACGCGCCGTTTTCGCGCTGACCGACGATGTCGAGGTGCAGGCGCATGGCCTCGCCTATCGCGACGACCGCACGCTGCGCTTCGACGGGGCGGACAACAGCTCCGAAGCGCGCGATGCGAGCCTGCGCGTGGTGGGCCGGGGCGACTGGCAGTTCGATGCGCTGGCCTATGTCCAGTCGCGCGATTTCAGCAACCGCGTCATCAGCTCGACCCGGTTCGTGCCCGTGCTCGACCAGCGCAAGACGCCCAGCCGCGGCATTGGCGGCAAGTTCGAACTGCGTCCGCCAACGGGCGAGGCCAATGTGCTGCGCCTCGGCGTCGATTACCGCCAGTCGGACGGCGAGTTGTTCGAAACCGCGATCAGCGCCTTTTCCGGCAATGTCACCGCCAACCGGAATGCCGGCGGCACCAATACCGATCTCGGCTTCTTCATCGAGGACGACCTGACGCTGGGCGCGCTGACGCTGACGGCGGGCGCGCGCGCCGACCGCTACACCATCCGCGAGGGCTTCTATTCCGAGCGTGACGGGTCGGGCGTACTGGTCACCGACAACCGGTTTGACAACCGCGCGGGCTGGACCGGCTCGTTCCGGGGTGGCGCGCTGTTCGAAGTCAGCGACGCCGTGCGGCTGCGCGCCGCCGCCTATACCGGCCTGAGGCTGCCAACGCTGAACGAACTCTACCGCCCCTTCGTGGTCTTCCCGGTCGTGACGCAGGCCAATGCCGAACTCGAGAACGAGAAGCTGGAAGGCTACGAGGTCGGGGTCGACTTCACGCCGTCGGAAAATATCCGGCTTGGCCTCACCGCATTCGATAACAAGGTGAAGAACGCCATCGCCAATGTGACGATCGGCATCAATCTGCGCCAGCGCCAGAATATCGACGCGATCGAGGCGCAGGGGATCGAGGCGACCGCCGCGCTGAGTTTCGGCGCGATCAGCTTCGACGGCTCGCTTGCCTATACCGACGCCAAGGCGCGCGGGTCGAGCTTTGCCGCCGCGCTCGACGGCAATCGCCCCTCGCAGACGCCCGAATGGGCCGCCAGTGCCACACTATCGTATCGCCCGGCGACCGACTGGCTGCTCGCGGCGACGCTGCGCCATGTCGGCGATCAGTTCGAGGACGACCTCGAAACCAATGTCCTGCCCGCCGCGACCACGCTGGATGCCTTCGCGCAGATCCCGCTCGCCAGCGGTGTATCCATCGTGCTGCGGGCTGAAAACCTGTTCGACGAGGACATCGTGACCCGCAATCAGGGCGGCTCGATGGACCTTGGCGCCCCACGCACCGTGTGGGGCGGGATCAGGGTCGGCTTCCGATGACGGCGCCCCCGGCATGACCACACAAAAATCCAAAAAGCAAAGGTGAGACGATGGCAAGTTTGATAGTAAGTTACCCCCGGCACGACGGGGCAAGTTTCGATGCCGATTACTATCAGAAGAACCACGTCCCGTTGGTGAGGAAGGCCTGGACACAGCACGGCATGACCGACGTCGAGGCTTTCTTTGCCGCCGACGACGGACAGCCTTATGCGGCGGTCGTGGTAGTCAAGTTCCGCGATGCCGATGCGGTCGACGCGGCGCTGGGTTCGTCCGGCACGGCGGACCTGCAGGCTGATGTCGCCCGGTTCACGGATATCGAGCCGGTGCTGTACCGGGCCGGTTGAGCCGGACCACACAGCATTCGGGATCACATCCTGAAATGAAAACGAAAGGAGGGGCGGCCACCGATTTGGCAGCCAGCCCCCTTCTCGTTCCGCCGGTTACCCGATCAGACTCATTTCAGCGCCTTGAGGAAGTCGATGATTTCCTGACGCTGGGCCTCGTCCCGGAGGCCGGGGAAGCTCATCCGGTTGCCCGGGATCAGCTTGCGCGGATTTTCCAGCCACGCATGCAAGGTGGCATCGTCCATCGGCAGCGCAGCGTTCTTGACCGCCTGCGAGAAGGCAAAGCTGCCTTCGCCCATCTTCTCGCCGTAAACACCGTAGAGATTGGGTCCAAGTCTGGCCGCACCACCCTTTTCCCAGGTATGGCAGACCGCGCAGCGCTGCATATAGACCTGCGGCGGCGTGGCGGCGGCGACTTGCGTTAGCGCAGCTGGTGCGGCGGCTGTCGTCGCTGTCGGCGTAGCACTGGGAGCGGGCTCCTCTTCGCTGTCCTCCGCCGCGGCACTGCCTTCCGCCATGGCGAGTTCCTCGCCCCCGGCAGCCTCAGCGGGCTCCGGTGTTACCGCTTCCCCGGCAGGGTCAGCATCGGCGACCGGCGCGGGGTCGGCGGCATTGTCCTCCGGGCCGGAGGAGCAGGCGGCAAGGGCCAGCAGTATGGCCGATGCGGCGAGGAGAGCGCGATTGTCCATCATATCCTTCCCATGATCCCCTGGCAGGGCGTTGGTTGAGTCTTTGGCACGGCTTCCCCGTAAGAGACTATTGAACCTTGGGACAAGTCGAAAGTTAGCCATGCGACAGTGTGACACAGATAAGTGTACTGACAGGCCAGTCCCGCCAACCCGCCCAGCGGCATCGCCCCGGTCGAGAAGACATTTGCCTTTGGCACTCCAATAGTCTTGAAGCGCCCGGACCGAGCGACAGCGTGCCTGTATGGAAAAGAGAATTTGCGAGGATGTCCAACAATCTGGTCCTGAGCCTGCAGTGCGCCGACCGTCCGGGCCTGGTGGCCCGCGTCGCCACCTTTCTGGCCGATAATGGCGGGAACATTACCGAAGCGCAGCAATATGACGATCCGATCACCGACCGGTTCTTCATGCGCGTCGAATTCACCAGCAAGGAGGCCGATGCGGCGACCCTGCGCGAGAGCTTTGCGCCGATCGCCGGGGAGATGGGGATGGACTGGAACCTGCGCGCGGTCAGCGACCTGAAGAAGGTCGTGCTGATGGTGTCTAAGTTCGACCACTGCCTAGGCGACCTGCTTTACCGCAATCGCATCGGGGAGCTGGAAATGGACGTCGTGGCGATCGTCTCGAACCACCCGCGCGAAGTGCTGCACACCTCGCTGATGGGCGACATCCCCTATTACCACTTCCCGATCACCAAGGACACAAAGCCGCAGCAGGAAGCGCAGATCAAGCAGGTCGTGAACGAGACCGGCGCCGATCTGGTCGTGCTGGCGCGCTACATGCAAATCCTGTCGGACGACATGGCAGGCTTCCTCAGCGGGCGGTGCATCAACATCCACCACTCGTTCCTGCCCGGCTTCAAGGGCGCAAAGCCCTATCACCAGGCCTATGATCGCGGCGTGAAGATGATCGGTGCGACCAGCCACTTCGTCACCACCGATCTCGACGAAGGCCCGATCATCGCGCAGGATGTGGAAGCGATCTCCCATTCCGACCTGCCCGAGGCGCTGGTTGCCAAGGGCCGCGACGTCGAACGCCGGGTGCTGGCCAGGGCGGTCAAAGCGTTCGTAGAGGATCGCGTGTTTTTGAACGGCAAGCGCACCGTCGTCTTCCACGCCTGACCGGGGAGCCTGCCTACCGCCTGTCAGGAAACGTAATCGCCGGGCGACGCCGCCAGTTCGACGCTCAGCAAACGGCGCACGATTCCCTCTACATCGCGCGGGTCCACAGCATATTCCAGACCCAGAACGTAATGGTGGCAAAAGCCGTCGAGCGCCGAAAGGATGGTTGCTGCCTGTGCTTGCGGACGGGGGAAACCCGCAGCTTCTAGCAGGCCCTGCACGATCTCATAGATCGTCCGGCGCGCATCCATGATGGCACTGTAAACCGCCGGACGTCGCTGCGATTCGAGCGACAATTCATAGCGGGCGACCTGTTGGGTTTTCCGGCTGAGCCAGTGGGAAAATGTAGCGGTGAGAATCTTGATCAGCCCGTCACTGGTCACCGGCGCGTGCTCCGGCACCCCCTCACGCCAGCGCATGAACGTTTCCAGCTCGTAGTCGACCAGCCGCTGGACCGCCGCCGTCATCAGCGCATCGCGCGTCCGGTGATAGCGGCTGGTGGTGCCTTCCGGCCAGTTGAGGTGCTGGTCGACAGCACGATGGGTCAGGCCCTTGCTGCCTTTGGATCCAAGGATCTCGATCGCCGCGTCACCGATCATGATCCTGCGTTCACTGGGCAGGGGCCTGGCTTTCCTGCCCCGCGGTCGCTGCTTCGCTTCGTGCATAGCGCGTCTATACCGCCGTGCACGACGAGGTCCAGCATGCCGGGTCTCGGCATGCAGCGTAGGGTGGCGGCGATGTGAGGCATCACATCAGCTGATTTTGGCGCTGCCGACGATATCAGCTTGATATCGTCGGCGGATAGCCGGGCGGAAGGTTGGCGGCCAACCTCCCACCCGGCCATACGATCCTACTCGGCAGCCTGCAGTTCTTCGGTTTCCTGCGGCTGCTCACGGTCGGCGATACGCTGGAACATCCGCAGGACGCGAATGCCACCTTCGTCCGACCTGATGATCTTTTCCCGGAAGCCCTTGCGATGGTCGCGCCGGTAAATCTCCTCGATCTCCTCCAGGGCGACCTTGTCTTCCATGAACGCGCCCGCGCCAACAGTCTCCATCTGCGCCGAGAGCTCCTCGTTATCGATCGCCCGATTGCGCGCAATCGCCCACAGGTAATGTGTCGCGTGCTGCGATTCCGGCGTCATGATGTGGATGATATGCTGCAGGTCTTCCTTCGGCGGGGTCGAGGAATCAGTGGTCAGCTGGCTGCCCTGATGCATCCCCGGCATCTGCACGAGGTGGATCGCCTTGCGGTCCATCGGCGCGGTCATCCCCTCGGCCAGCGCGGGCGGCAGATCGCAATCCTCATGCACTTCCCACTGGCGGATCACATCGCCCTCTTCCTCGATGTGGGGCGGAGCCATCGCATGTTCGGGCCGGGCAATGTTCCACTTGCCGTGCAGGAAGGGGAAGTGCGTCAGGTCCATCAGGTTTTCATGCAGGCCGAGATAGTTGGCTTCCATGTACATGTAGCCGCGGACATAGGTCCACTCATCCGAGGTGCACCATTCCTGGCGCACCAGCCGCGAGTAATCCGGCTTGGCATTGTCGCCCATCCAGATCCACAGCAGCGGGCCGTCTTCTTCCAGCGTGTAGGCGTCCAGACGAATGGCCTTGGGCGCGCTGTTCAATGCCGGAACCAGGCCGCACGAGCCATCGGGATTGAACTCCATCCCGTGATAGGGGCACACGATCCGGTCGCCCTTCAGCTCGCCATTGTGGAGCGGGAAGGAACGGTGCGGGCAGCGGTTCTGCACCGCCACCGGCTTGCCGTCTTCGGTGCGGTAGAAAACGATATCCTCGTTCATGATGGTGCGGCGCATGGGCTTGCGCGTGACCTCGTCCGAGAACGCCGCAACGTACCAGTAGTTGCGAAGCAGCGGGGTATTGCGATCGGCCACACCGATCGATTTTGCGCCAATGTTCTGTGAAGCACCTGTCTGTTGCATCGTTCTTCTCCTAGGTTTCTACGCGGAGGATGAGACCGTTCGTCGTCCGCACGCATTCGTGATCTTGTCAGAGGGAGAGGTCGTGACGTCGCGGCGTGGCCGTGCAAGCGTGATCGATGCGCTTGATTTCAGCACCCGCGGCGTGGCGTCGAACCGACGATCCGCAAATGAGATGCCACTTCATCAGAACGCCTCTCCCATTGGAACATAATCTCAAAATCCATTTTTTGTTTTTATTATCATTCATTTAGAAGGCTTAGGAGCGGGGCAGGATGCGACACATACGCACTCTGCATGATCCGACTCAGTTGCGCTTCAAATGTAGCGTTTAATGAAAATATGGGCGCTCCGCAATACCGGATTTGATCAGGCGCAAACGGTGGTGAATGGATTGGAAGTGGCGCACGGATACGGTCCCGGCACGGTGTGCGGGATCTTCGGAATCCGGCCAAAACCCGGAATGGCGAGCTGCATCGAGAGCGCAAGGCCCCGCCCGGTCGGCGGTCATGCCCCGCACAGAGCTGTTACGCCGGAGGTTCGAGGCGCCCCATCGCTCCGCCCTGATAGCGCCGCGCCGCCGCGCGGATCTGCGCCTCGTTGTTCATGATGAACGGGCCATATTGCACCACGGGCTCTTGCAGCGCCCGCCCGCCCAGCAGCACGACGCGCGCGCCTGCCGCAGAAGCGATCCGCACCGTGCCCGCCGCTCCGGGAGCACTGGCGGCCAGCGCTTCGCCTGCGCGCAGCTCGCCCTCGCCGCTATCAGCCGCAATCTGCACCTCGCCGCTTTCGGCATAGACCAGCAGGTTCCAGCCAGCCGCGAGCGGAACCTCGATCTCGTCGCCGGGCGCGATGCCGATATCAAGCAGGTCCGCCGGTTCAAGCGGCTGGAGCTCAGAGACGGTGCCCCGATAACGACCAACCACGACCCGGATGGTGCTGCCGCCGGGTGTCGTGTGGACCGGCACGGCGGCACCATCGAGATGCAGGACCTCGGGCGCGGTGTCCTTCGCAGCGGCGCTGAGATTGATGAAGATTTGCAGGCCGTGGACTTCGCGCCCCGGCTCGGCTGGCAGTTCGTCATGCTGCACCCCTGACCCGGCCTGGGTCCAGATGACACCGCCTGCCCCGACGGCAAAATCGTTGCCCAGCGAATCCCGGTTGCGGAGGCCGCCAGCGCTGTCCTCGAACAGATAGGACACGGCGGAGAACCCGGCATGGGGATGCGGCGCGAAGGTGACCGCGTTCATGCGATAGTGATCGAACCCCATGATCGGGTCCGCCGCCGCCCCCAAGCGGCCCGGCTCCACCCGACGGGCGGAAAATCCGGCACCGAGGTCGGCACGTTCGGCGGCAATTACGGGTGACAGCTGGATCGTCATATATTGAAGGGCCTGTTCTGTTGTTCGATGCCGCGAACTGCAGCAAGGCTGGAAGTGTGGACGGTTCTCTCCAGCGTCAAGCGGGCAATATCTGGCAGGCGAAGCTGAAATCGGAATCCGGGCACTTCATCGGGCGTTTGCCATCGGGAGCCAAGGCGTGGCTCCCGATGGCAAAGCTATGCGAAGCAAATGGGTAAGCAGCGGCTATTCTACTATTCCAGGTCGCTCAGCACCAAGCCGGTGTTCATCGCGGAATTGGTCGCAAGAGGTTCATGTGGCGGCGTGGTAGGCAAGGCAGTCCATAAAGCGCTTGGACAATGGCAAATCAGTTGCCTTCTGCAATGCCCACATCTAAACTCGACCGTAGGACAATTTTGGGCGTTTCGGCGTCCGAACCTGGATCAAGCGCCTCACGGTTGCGGAGTCGGGTCCGGTCAGGCTTGGGCAGGATCGCGTCCAGCCGCCGCGGTTTGCTTCGCCGGTCGCCCTGGATATCTGTTCGCGGCCAGCGGGCCAGGGGCGAAGAATAATAAAGGTCTAGTATAAAAGAGGAGGCCTGAATGGACTTCATTCAATCGTTCGCAATTGAACATGTCACGGGTATCAAGGCAATTCACATTGTCAGCGCGGTCGTATGGTCGTTCATGATCATGGCCCCCATGCTTTATTATATTTCCCCGGCTGTCGCTGAAGCGAAGGCGAACGCTTCTGACAAGGAGTTGTCCCGGCGCGCGCATTGGGCGCTGGAGCAATATGATAAAGTCGCCATCCTCGAGCACGTCTTTCTCGTGATCATGCTCGGCTCCGGCCTGCTGCTTTATGCCAGCGGCCTCGCCTCCTTCGCGAATGGCTGGTTCGTAGCCAAGATGATCCTGGTTGTGGGCGTGCTGATCCCGCTGGAATTCTTCGACATCTGGCTCGCCCATATCAAAGCCCCCAAAGCCACCAAGGCCCTGAAAGCTTCGGACCCTGAAAAGTACGCTGAGTTCCGGGACTTTTTCTATCGATCGATCTCCATCACCGCCCCGCCGATGGTGCTGGCCGTTCTAGCCACGCTGTTTCTCGCGCTGATGAAGCCGACTTTCTGACAGCTTTGCCGCACACCGGCAGTTAGCCCGCCAGAACGGAGCGCATGCGCCGATCGAGCCAACGGTTCGCCTCATGCGACCGTTCGCATCGGGCCCAATGCCCTGCCCGCTTGATATGGGCCCGCTCGATATGGGCGTACTCAAGGGCAGGCAGGTGCCACTCCATCCCCTAGGTCTTGGAAGAAACCGTCGTTCGTCGTCACCATCAAGGCCGGGAGGGTCACTTTATCGACAGTGTCGCAGACTCAGCCTTAATATGATGCCGTCGTCTTGCCTTCCGGGGGCAAATAGCCTTCGCGCGGACCCAGGTATTCCAGCGTCACCTCGCGAACCTTGAACTTCCACTTGCCGTCCTGCTTGACGAAGTCGTCCTCGTAACCGGCGACGATATAGCCTTCCTTGCCATCCTTGCGCCAGCCCTAGCGTTCAATTTCCGGTGCCAATCCGCAACCAGTGAAGCGCGGCCCATCCGTCCCATCCGATGACCAGTCTGCCTAGTGAAAGTCGCGCGATTTGGGCAGCAGGCTGACATTGCGCGGGTGGCGGTGCTGCGCCTCGATCCGCTTGATCGCCCGCCGCGGGTGCTGCGGGTGAAGGAACTCGTCGGCGCGCGAGGGCTGCGGCTCGGCATGGTACTGGTCGGAGAGATGCGCCAGCACCTCGCTGCGGTCGGTGATGCGGTCGGCCATGACGTGGATGACCCCTTCCCGACTCACCTGCAGCACCCCGCCCACCTGCATCACGCGGGCCGCCATCACCGCGCGCCGCATCGCCTCGAACTGGCGCGCCCACAGCACGATATTGGCAATGCCGCCCTCATCCTCCAGCGTGATGAAGATCGCATTGCCCTTGCCCGGCCGCTGGCGGACCAGCACGACGCCCGCGACCCGGACCCGGGTGCCGTTCTCCAGGTCGCGCAGCGCCGCGCAGGGCACCACCTTGCCGGGCGCGAAAAGCGGGCGCAGCAGCGCCATCGGGTGCTCTTTCAGCGACAGGCGCGTCATCTGGTAATCGGCCGCGACATGTTCGCCGAGGCCCATCGGGCGCAGCGCGATCTCCGGCTCGGGCCCCAGTTCGGCAGCGCGGGCGGCGGCAAACAGCGGCAATTCGTCGTCGGGCATGCGCCGCACTTCCCACAAGGCCTCGCGCCGGTTCAGGCCCAGCGAAGTGCAGGCATCGGCATCGGCGAGCATCTGCAGCGCGCGCTGCGGCAGGCGGGCGCGGCGGGCGAGATCCTCCACGCCCGTAAAGCCGCCGCTGCTGCGCGCATGCGCCAGCCCGTTCGCCCATTCCTCCCGAAACCCGCCGATCTGGCGCAAACCCAGCCTGAGCGCGAGGCCCGCGCCATCCGGGCCAGATTCCAGTCCGTTATCCCAACTGCTGGCATTCACGTCCACAGGCCGTACCTCGACCCCGTGCTCGCGCGCATCGCGCACGATCTGCGCCGGGGCGTAAAAGCCCATCGGCTGGGCGTTGAGCAGCGCGCAGGCGAACACGGCGGGCTGGTGGCACTTGATCCACGCCGACACATAGACCAGCCGGGCAAAGCTCTGCGCGTGGCTTTCGGGAAAGCCATAGCTGCCGAACCCCTCGATCTGGCGGAAACAGCGCTCGGCAAATTCGCGCTCGTAACCGCGCCGGACCATCCCTCCGATCATCTTCTCGCGAAAGCCGTGAATGGTGCCGACATTGCGAAAGGTGGCCATGGCACGGCGCAGGCCATTGGCCTCGTCGGGCGAGAAGTCCGCCGCCACGATGGCAAGTTTCATCGCCTGTTCCTGAAACAGCGGGACCCCGAAGGTCCGGCCCAGCACACCGCGCAGCTCAGCGGGGTCGTGCGGCGGCGCGGGCGCGGGAAACTCGACCGCCTCATCACCCGAGCGGCGGCGCAGATAGGGATGGACCATGTCGCCCTCGATCGGGCCAGGGCGCACGATGGCGACCTGCACCACCAGATCGTACAGCTCACGCGGGCGCAGGCGCGGCAGCATGTTCATCTGCGCCCGGCTCTCGACCTGGAACACGCCGACGCTGTCGCCCCGGCACAGCATGTCGTAGACCGCCGGATCGTTCGAGCGCATATCGACCTCCAGCGTGTGGTCGCCGAGCCCATGGTCGCGCATCAGGTCGAAGCTCTTGCGGATGCAGGTGAGCATGCCCAGCGCCAGCACATCCACCTTCATCAGGCCGAGCGCGTCGATATCGTCCTTGTCCCATTCAATGAAGGTGCGGTCATCCATCGCCGCATTGTGGATCGGCACGATCTCGTCGAGCCGCCCCTGGGTGAGCACGAAGCCGCCGACATGCTGCGACAGATGCCGGGGAAAGTGCATGATTTCCTGTACGAAATGGTTGAGGCGGGCGATCTCCGGATTGTCGGGATCGAAGCCGCTTTCCTCCACCCGGCGGCGTTCATAGCGACCCGAATAGCTGCCCCAGACCGTGCTGGTCATGCGCGCGGTCACGTCCTCGGACAGGCCCAGCGCCTTGCCCACCTCGCGCACCGCGCTGCGCGGGCGGTAATGGATCACGGTCGCGGCAATGCCCGCCCGCTCGCGCCCATAGCGGCGGTAGATATACTGCATCACCTCCTCGCGCCGCTCATGCTCGAAATCGACGTCGATATCGGGCGGCTCCCGGCGCTCGGCGGAGATGAAGCGCGAGAACAGCAGGTCGTGGGCCATCGGGTCGATCGCCGTGACGCCGAGCAGGAAGCACACGATGCTGTTGGCCGCGCTGCCCCGGCCCTGACACAGGATCGGCGGCTGCTGTGCGCGGGCAAAACGGACGATGTCGTGCACGGTGAGGAAGTAATAGGCATAATCCTGCTGGCGGATCAGGCGGAACTCCTCCTGCAGGCGCACTTGCACCGCCGCAGGCAGCTGCTCGCCATAACGGGCATGGGCCGCCTCGGTCACCAGATGTTCGAGCCAGTCCTGCGGCTGCCAGCCATAGGGCACCGGCTCATGCGGATATTCGTAGCGCAAATCGTCAAGCGTGAAGCGGACGCGGGCGAGGAAGCGCCCGGTCTCGGCAATCGCCTCGGGCGCGCGGGCGAACAGGCGGGCCATCTCGGCAGGCGCTTTCAGGTGTCGCTCGGCATTGGCGGCCAGCGCCCTACCCGCCGCCTGCACCGTGGTTTTCAGGCGGATGGCGGTGAGAATGTCGTGCAGCGGCTTGGCCTGCGGGGCGTCATAGAGCGCGTCGTTGAGCGCGATCAGCGGCACACCGCATTGCTGCGCCAGCGCGATCGCCTGCGCCAGCCGGCGTTCGTCCCGGCCACTCCGATCCATCACCGCCCCCAGCCAGACGCGGCCCGGTGCCGCCGCCGCCAGCCGGGCGAGCAGCGCCGCATCGGCGCCGGGCAGCGCGATCAGCAACAGGTCCTCGCAATTGCCGGTCAGGTCGCTGCCATAGAGCAGGCACTCGCCCTTGCTGGCGCGCAGATTTCCGGTGCTCAGCAGACGCGTCAGTACCCCCCAGCCCCGGCGCGTTGCCGGATAGGCGATGATGTCGCCCGTCCCGTCGGAAAAAGCGAGGCGCGCGCCGCTGAGCAGGCGGAAATCGGGCTCGGGCCGCCCCTCTTCGCGGGCCTGCTTCGCCGCCTCGCGCAGGGCGCTGTGGGCGCGCACCACGCCCGCCACCGTGTTGCGGTCGGCGATGCCGATGCCCCGCAGTCCGAGCTCCAGCGCTCGCGCGACCATGTCGCCGGGATGCGCGGCCCCGCGCAGGAAGGAGAAATTGGTCGCCGCGGCGAGTTCCGCGTAATCCGGCGCAGCACCGGACAGGGGGCGGGTGACGTCGCCGCTCATGCGAACAGCCCGTGGACATACCAGCGCGGCCCGTCGGTCTCGCGCCCGTAAAGGCCATGGCGCAGTAACCAGAAGCGCCGCCCCTGCTCGTCCTCCACCCGGTAATAGTCGCGGCTGAAGCCCGGCGCGGCATAGCCCTGCCGCCGCCGCCACCATTCCGGCGCCACCCGCTCGGGCCCTTCGTACCGCCGCACCAGATGCTGCTCGCCGCGCCAGCGGAACCGCCGTGGCGGCCCGTCGGGGATTGCCGCCAGCACCTCGACCGGTTGCGGCGGGTCGAACAGGACCAGCGGGCGCAGCGGCGGCTCCTGCGCGTCCGCTAGCGGGAACGGTGTGTCGCCTTTAGGCTGCCGCCCTTGCACCGGCACCGTGTATCCGGCGCGTTCGGGCACATGGCTGTTGCCCGCGGCAAAGCGCACGATCGCCGCCGGGCCATAGCGGACCGCCAGCCGGTCGAGCAGCAGGCCGATATCACCCTGCGCCCCGGGCCGTTCGACGAGGCTGTGCTGCTGCGCCGCCAGCGGCTCGGCGCGCAACACGTCCAGCGTCAGGCTGTCATAGCCGAAGCCGGGGTCGAGCGGGTCGGAAAGGCTGTCGATCCGCTCGTTGAACAAGCGCATCAGCAAAGCGGGGTCGCGCGTCGGCGCGCCGGTCTCGACCACGAGCTGGGCGACATGGCCGTCGCTGCGATAGAGGCGCACCGCAAAGGCACGCCCTCCCTGCCCCACTGCGGCCAGTTGCTCGCCCGCCTGCGCGGCGAGCCAGTCGATCGCGTCGAGCACATCGTCATGCCGCCCGATGGGCTCGGGAAAGCGCATCTCCGCGCGGATGTCGGCGGGCGGCTTCTGCGCGACGATCCGCCGGTCCTCCTGCTCCAGCAGGCCTGCCAGCAGTTCCACCAGGTGCGGGCCGAAGCGCGCGGCGAGCACAGCCGAGGGCAGCTGCGCCAGTTCGCCAATGGTGCGGAAGCCCGCGCGGCTGAGGGCGGTGTGGGCCGTCTCCGCCACCTCCAGCGCCTGCAGCGGCAGCGCGTGCACATCGGTGCCGCCATGGCGGGCCAGCGCGCGCGCCGCAGCGGGCGTGGTGGCGAAGGCGGTTGCGACGGTGAGCCCGTGCCGACCAAACAGCGCCACGACCTGCTCGACCATGGCCGCCTCCCCGCCGTGCAGATGCGCGCAGCCGGTGATGTCGAGCAGGATGCCATGCGGCAAATCAGGCGTCACGCCGGGCGTATAAACGATACAGCGCTGCGCCATCCGCTCCAGCACGACGGCATCGGCAGCGGGATCGTGCGGTACGGCGGCAAGCTCGGGCAGCAGGCCGCGCGCATCGGCCAGCGTCATGCCGCAGGCCAGCCCCAGCCGGGCCGCGACCGGCGACAAAGCGGCCAGCCGTATGGCCCCGCGCTGCTTCTCCACCAGGCAGAACGGGTGGTCAGGCCGCGCGCGACCGCCGCTTATCGCCCGCTCCGCCGACAGCCACGGCAGGTTGAGCGCGAGATAGCGGCGCGATCGCGGCAGGCCTGTGCCCGCTTCGGAATGAAGCGCTGTCACGATCCCACTCCATGATGAGTTGCAGGCCGTCGCGCCCGCCCTTCTGGCGCAGCAGGTCCAGCGCGAAGGCGGGACGGCCCGGCGCATTGGCCGCCAGCGGCTGCGACGGCGCGGCAGCAACCCGCCAGCGCGTATGGCAGGCGCTGGGGGTCGGCGCCCCCGTGCCGCGCACCAGCAGCACCATCGTATCCTGCTCGCCCGCAGCCAGCACGAAGCGGCGGCTGGCGGTCAGGTCGAGCAGTGGCTGGCGGCCGGACAGCTCGATCACCACTGCCGAAACGGCGGCCTCGCGAGTCGCCTCCAGCGCGGCGCGCAGCACCCCCCTGGCATCGGGCATGACCAGCAAGGTGGTGCGACGGACATCCACGCCGAG
>CAYOSE010000058.1:0-16419 GCA_964406535.1 uncultured Sphingomonadaceae bacterium | reverse complement strand
GCTGCTTCTTCCACTACATCAAGTTCCCCGACCGCGAGACGATGCAGGCGATCATCGATGTACACTTCCCCGGCATCCAGCAGCGGCTGGTCAGTCAGGCGATGGATATCTTCTACGAGCTGCGCGAGGTGCCGGGGCTGAAGAAGAAGCCGTCCACCAGCGAGCTGCTCGACTGGCTCAAGCTGCTGATGAACGAGGACATGCCGCTCGAAACGCTGCAGGAGCGCGACCCGACACGGGCGATCCCGCCACTCCACGGCGCGCTGCTGAAGAACGAGCAGGACGTGATGATGTTTGAACGGCTCGCCTTCATGGCACGGGGCGAGCGTCGATAGGAGACGAGTGGATGGTGCATAGCGGCCGGTGTCTTTGCGGACAGGTGACCTACAAGATCGATGCCGAGCCGGTCGGCGCACGCTATTGCTGGTGTCACGATTGCCAGAAGATCGCCAGCGGCTCCGCCACCGTCAACGTCCTGTTCCCCGAGAGTGCCGTGCAGTTTACCGGTGACATCACGACCATCGAGATGATCGCCGACAGCGGCAACACGGTCGAGCGGGGCTTTTGCCCGAAATGCGGCTCGCAAATGTATTCGCGCACGATCAAGCCCGCCGACGCCATGCCGATGCGGGTGCGGGCCGGGACGCTCGACGACCCCGAACTGATGTCCCCCAGCGCGATCATATGGGCTGACAGCGCGCCGGGCTGGGCCGTGCTCAACCCCGACCTGCCGCTCTTCCCCAAGGGCCCTCCGGTCAGCTAGACTGACGAACGGACCGAACCCATGTTTTTCAACTTCGTCGACGAATTGCGCGCCGCGGGCATCCCCGCCAGCTTCAAGGAGCACCTCGTGCTGCTCGACGCGCTCGACAAGGACGTGATCGAGCGCTCGCCCGAGGCGTTCTATTACCTCGCCCGTGCGACCTTCGTGAAGGACGAGGGACTGATCGACCGCTTCGACCAGGTGTTCCAGAAGGTTTTTCGCGGCATCTTCACCGAATATGGCGACGAGGAATTCGCCATCCCCGAAGACTGGCTGCGCGCCGTCGCCGAGAAATATCTCTCCCCTGAGGAGATGGAGAAGATCAAGTCGCTCGGCGACTGGGACGAGATCATGGAGACGCTGAAGAAGCGGCTCGAAGAACAGCAAGGCCGCCATCAGGGCGGCAACAAGTGGATCGGCACCGGCGGGACCAGCCCGTTCGGCCATTCCGGCTACAATCCCGAAGGCGTGCGGATCGGCGGCAAGAGCCGCCATCGCCGCGCGATCAAGGTCTGGGAAAAGCGCGAATTCGCCGATTTCGACAATGGGCGCGACCTCGGCACCCGCAACATCAAGATGGCGTTGCGCCGCTTACGCCGCTTCGCCCGCGAAGGGGCAGCCGACCAGCTCGACATCGATGCGACCATCGACGGCACCGCGCGGCAGGGTTGGCTCGACATCCGCATGCGCCCGGAACGCCGGAATGCGGTGAAGCTGCTGCTGTTTCTCGATGTCGGCGGGTCGATGGACGACCATATTCGTGAGGTGGAGGACCTGTTCAGCGCCGCCACCGCCGAGTTCAAGAACCTCGAATTCTTCTACTTCCACAATTGCCTCTACGAAGGGGTGTGGAAGGAGAACCGCAGGCGCTGGCAGGAGCGAATACCGACCTGGGACATCCTCCACAAATACGGTCACGACTACAAGGTGGTGATGGTCGGCGATGCGGCGATGAGCCCCTACGAAATCGCCTATCCGCACGGCAGCGTCGAGCATATGAACGAGGAGGCTGGCGCGGTCTGGCTCGAACGGCTGACCCGCACCTATCCGGCGACGGTCTGGCTTAACCCGGCGCCGCAGCAGCGCTGGAAGTATACGCAGTCCACGCAGATGATTTCGCAGCTGATGGACGGGCGGATGTACCCGCTGACGCTGGACGGGCTGGACGAGGCGATGCGCGAATTGACGCGCAAGCAGTGATGATCGCTTGGGCCCTTTTCTGGATGATCTTACATCAGGTCACCCACCGTTCGTGGTGAGCTTGTCGAACCACGAATCCGGTCCTCCCGTTCATCCTTCGACAAGCTCAGGACGAACGGGTTCAATGTAAAGTCATCGGGTCCTAGTAAAGCAGCAGGTCGGCCACCTCGTCGCGCCATTGTGCCTCGTCGGGCGCGGCGACGGCTTCCAGATCGCCGGGCGTGGACGCTGCATCGTCGACCCATTCGCGCAAGGCGGGTCCACCATTGATGACGTCGATCGCGAGGCGGTCGAACTCGTATTCGTAAGGGAAATCGCGCCAGATTGGGTAATCCGGGTAGAGCCGCCGGATTGCCTTGAACGCCAGCGCCTGCAAGCGCCAGGGGCGGAACGCCTCGTGGTCGTAGAACGGCCCCTCGGCATGGACCATCAACCCGTTGCACAGCTCGCCCGCATGTTTGTGGAAGGTCGGGGTGAACCAGCACTCGCGCAAAGCACAGCCCGCCAGCCATTCGGGCGCGAACGCCTGCATTTCGGCGAGCACGGCCTTCGCATCGACGTCAGGCGCGCCGAACAGCACCTCCAGCGCGCGGGTCGTGCCCCGCCCCTCGCTCAGCGTTGCGCCCTCGATCATCACTGTCCCGGCATAGGCGCGCGCCATATTGAGCGTCGCGGCATTGGGCGAGGGATTGATCCAGATGCGATCTGTCGGCCAGCCGAAACCCGGTCCTGCCTCGGGCAACCAGTGATGCATGGTGATGACGCGATATTCGACGTCGAGGCCGAAGTGGCGGATGAACCACTGCCCCATCTCGCCCATGGTCAGGCCATGGCGCATCGGCATGGGCGCGGCGCCGACAAAGCTCTCCTGCCCCGGCAGCAG
Organism: uncultured Sphingomonadaceae bacterium; assembly: GCA_964406535.1. Taxonomy (GTDB): domain Bacteria; phylum Pseudomonadota; class Alphaproteobacteria; order Sphingomonadales; family Sphingomonadaceae; genus Alteraurantiacibacter. The sequence goes on along the minus strand of CAYOSE010000058.1, from coordinate 13,573 downwards.
CAGCGTCCCCTCGACCGGGCGGCCGGCCGGATTGGGCCGGTCGAGCACCCACACCTCTTTGCCCTGTTTCGCAGCTTCTTCGAGCAGGTAAAGCAGCGTGGTAACGAAGGTGTAGATGCGGCAACCGAGGTCCTGCAGGTCGAACAGGAAGACATCGGCGCTCGCCATCATCTCCGGCGTCGGGCGACGCACCTCGCCATAAAGCGAATAGACGGGGATGTTGTAGACCGGATCGAGCTCGTCCTCGGTTTCGACCATATTGTCCTGCTTGTCGCCTTTCAGCCCGTGCTGCGGACCGAAGGCGCTGGTGACGTTCACCCCAGCCGCGATCAGGGCATCGAGGCTGTGCGTGAGGTCCAGCGTCACCGAGGCGGGATGCGCGACGAGGGCAACGCGTTTGCCCTCAAGGGCTTTACGCAGGTCAGGCTCTGTAAGGAGACGATCGATCCCGAATTTCATGGCGCTTCAGGTGGCGCAAGCACGGCAGTGAAGCAAGAAGCATCGTGGAAATCGGGTGCCTCTCTGCCATGTGCGAGCGCCCAGTAGGATTTCGCGCCGCCCTGCTCCTCGATCACGGTGGTTAGGCCGAGGCGCGCCGGGAACGAAGGCAAGGCCGCCAGCGGGATCGCCGCATCGAAAAAGCCCACCGGCCCACCGCCGCGCCAGGTACAGGTCGGCGCGATGGCCAGTGCCCGTTCGCGCATGCCTTCGCGCGGCGCATCGAAATCATAGGCGGCCCATTGCTCGGACGGCGAGAGGTTGAACTCGGCATAGCCCGGTCCCTCGCCATCAGACACGAACATCTCGAAGCAGGTCGTCTGCCACAACCCATCCGCGCGCCCGCGCCAGGCCAGCGGCGGGACAATGACCGTCCACGCCTTCTCGATGCGAAAGCGCAGCGTCAGCCAGTGTGGCTGCCAGCCCAGGCTGACCGACACCCCCGCAACCGCCTGTGGGGGATGCGCCGGATGCGGCTCAAGCATATGCGTTTGCATTGACATGACCGCGTGCTACCCGCGCGCCGCACCAAAGACGAGAGCCCGATGTCCGAATATTCCTCCGACCTGCTGCGCCTGCTGAGCGAGCGCGGCTATATCCACCAGGTGACCGATGCCAATGCGCTCGACGCGCTGGCGAGCAAGCAGGTCGTGCCCGGCTATATCGGCTTCGACGCGACCGCGCCATCGCTCCATGTCGGCAGCCTCGTCCAGATCATGCTGCTGCGCCGCCTGCAACAGACCGGCCACAAGCCGATCTGCGTCATGGGCGGCGGCACGACCAAGGTCGGCGACCCCTCGGGCAAGGACGAGAGCCGCAAGATGCTGACGACTGAGGATATCGATGCCAACATCGCCTCGATCCGCACGGCCTTCGAGAACCTGCTGACCTTCGGGGACGGCCCGACCGACGCGATCATGGTCAACAACGACGACTGGCTCTCGACGCTCGGCTATATCGACCTGCTGAGGGATGTCGGCCCGCATTTCACGATCAACCGGATGCTGACCTTCGATTCGGTCAAGCTGCGGCTCGACCGCGAGCAACCGCTGACCTTCCTCGAATTCAACTACATGATCCTGCAGGCCTACGACTTCCGCGAGCTGTCGCTGCGCCATGGCTGCCGCTTGCAGATGGGCGGCAGCGACCAGTGGGGCAATATCGTCAACGGGATCGAGCTGGCGCGGCGCATGGACGGGACCGAGCTGTTCGGCGTCACGACGCCGCTGCTGACCACGGCGGACGGGGCTAAGATGGGCAAGACCGCCGCCGGGGCGGTGTGGCTCAACGAGGGCCAGCTTCCGGCCTATGACTTCTGGCAGTACTGGCGCAACACCGACGACCGCGATGTCGGTCGCTTCCTGCGCCTGTTCACCGACCTGCCGCTGGACGAGATCGCTCGCCTTGAAAAGCTCGAAGGCGCGGAGATCAACGCCGCCAAGATCGTGCTTGCCAACGAGGTAACCGCGCTGGTGCGCGGACCCGAGGCGGCCAGCGCAGCCGAGGCGACCGCGCGGGACACCTTCGCCGGTGGCGGCATGGGCGAAGACCTGCCGGTGCTGGAAATCCCGGCGGAGGGCATCCGCGTCGGCGCGGCCTGCACCGCACTGGGCTTCACCGCGTCCAATGGCGAGGCCAAGCGCAAGGTCGCCGAGGGCGCGGTCAGGATCGACGACGAAGCGGTCGGCGACGCCGGTTTCCTGATCGAACTGGCGCCGGGCGAGGAGAAGCGCCTCAGCCTCGGCCGCAAGCGGCACGCCGTGCTTAAGGGCGCGTGACGCCACACATAGGCATTAGCCGCCGTTAACACTTACATCGCGGTTACCTTTACCGTTTATCCAGCATTTCCTGTCATTCGGTCCATACGACAGACAAGAAAGAAGGATCGCAGGTCATGGGTAACGGGGCGCAGCTGTCCGTAACCGATATGCGGCGCTCGACGCGCCACCCAGTCGATTACCCGGTAATCGCCGAGCATCGCGTCAACGGCGACATGAAACTGCATATCTGCAACATCTCCGCCCATGGCTTCATGGTCGATGGTGCGCCGGAGATGTCGCGCGGTGACCGCATGATCATCCGCCTGCCCCAGGTCGGCCGGATCGAGGCCTATTGCATCTGGACCACCGAGGATCGCGCGGGCTTCCAGTTCGAGCGGATCATCCGCCTCGACGACTTCATGGCGATGATCGGCGAATTGCAGCCCAATCCGGCCCTGCGCCGCCGGGGCTGATCCACAACCGCACTTCCGGCCCTTGGCAACAGCGCGTCGCGCTGCCATCTGCCGCGCGTGAGCAAGCCCAGATCCCCCTTCAGCATCGGTAATTTCCGCGCCTACTGGCTGGCGCGTCTGACGATGATGCTGGCGCAATATTCCATGCTGCTGATCATCGGCTGGCAGACCTACAACATCGCCCGCGATCAGGGGATGAGTGTTGGCGGAGCGTCCGGCCAGCTGGCCCTGATCGGGCTGCTGCAATTCGTGCCGCTGCTGGTGCTGACGCCGCTGTCCGGCCTTGCCGCCGATCGCCTCAATCGCCGGGACGTGGCGCGCCTCACCACCGTTTTGCAGATCGGCTGCGCGGCCGTGCTTGGTTGGCTGACCTGGAGTGACACGGTGACCCTGCCCGCCATCTTCGCCGTCGCCATCGTGCTCGGCACGGTGCGCGCCTTCGCCGGACCGGCGCTGGGCGCCCTCGCCCCCAACCTCGTGCCGGCCTCAATCCTGCCCAACGCCATCGCCCTGTCCTCCATCGCCTGGCAGGCGGGGATGATCGTGGGGCCGGCGCTCGGCGGCTATTTCTACGAGATCGCCCCCTGGCTGCCCTATGCCGTGGCCAGCGGGTTGTTCGTGCTGTCCTTCATCGCGCTCAGCTGCATCGGCCATGTCCCGCGCTCGACCATGGCGGGCGCCACGGACCCGTTCGGCCAGATGAAGGAGGGCATTGCCTATGTCATCCGGAACAAGATGGTGCTCGGCTCGATCACGCTCGATCTGTTCGCCGTGTTCCTGGCCGGGGCAACGGCGCTGTTCCCGGTCTATGCCCGCGATATCCTGCAGGTCGGCGCCGCCGGGCTAAGCCAGCTGGCCATGGCACCCGCCATCGGCGCGGCGCTGACGGCCTTGTGGTTCTCCTACCGTCCGCTGAAGAACAATGTCGGCCCCAAGATGCTGTGGGCCGTCGGAGTGTTCGGGCTGGCGACGATCGTGTTCGGCCTGTCGACCTCGATGCCGCTGAGCCTCGCCATGCTGTTCATCGTCGGCGCCGCCGACATGTTCAGCGTCTATGTCCGACAGTCGCTGATCCAGCTGCATACGCCCGACGACAAGCGCGGCCGCGTCTCGTCGGTGTCGCAGGTCGCCATTTCGGCCTCGAACGAATTCGGCGACTTCTTTTCCGGCAGCCTCGCCTACCTGCTCGGCCCGGTGGCAGCGGTCGTTGCCGGGGGTGCCGGGGCGATCGTGACGGTCGCGGCCTGGGCGCGCGTGTTCCCGGTGCTGCGGACAACAAAGACCTTCGCTCCGCCCGACCATCTGCTAGAGGAAGGGCCGGACAAGGATAACGAGGCGCGTGGCAACGCGTGACCTGCCCAGCACATTCCCGAACAGGAGGCCTGAGATGAAAGCGCAATCCATCCTCGAGACGATCGGCAACACCCCGCATATTCGCCTGTCGCGCCTGTTTCCCGACCATGAGGTGTGGATCAAAAGCGAACGGGCTAATCCGGGCGGGTCGATCAAGGACCGGATCGCGCTGGCCATGGTCGAGGATGCCGAAGCCTCGGGCGCGCTCAAGCCCGGCGGCACGATCATCGAGCCGACCAGCGGCAATACCGGCATTGGTCTTGCCATGGTCGCGGCGGTCAAGGGCTACAAGCTGATCCTCGTCATGCCCGAGAGCATGAGCATCGAGCGCCGCCGCCTGATGCTCGCCTATGGCGCCAGTTTCGACCTGACGCCCAAGGAACTGGGCGTGAAGGGCGCGATCGCCCGCGCCGAGGAACTGCTGGCTTCGACCGAGAACAGCTGGATGCCCCAGCAGTTCGAAAACCCGGCCAATGTCGCCGTTCACATCAAGACCACCGCGCAGGAAATCATCGCCGACTTCGCCGATGCGCCCCCGGCGATGCTGATTACGGGCGTCGGTACCGGCGGGCACCTGACCGGCTGCGCCGAGGCGCTGAAGGCCAAATGGCCGGAGCTGAAGGCCTATGCCGTCGAACCGGCGCTGTCGCCGGTCATCTCCGGCGGGCAGCCCGGTCCGCACCCGATCCAGGGTATCGGCGCGGGCTTTATTCCCGACAACCTCCACACCAAGGCAATCGACGGGGCCATCCCGGTCGATGCCGAGGCAGCCAAGCAGATGGCCCGCCGCGCCGCCAGCGAAGAGGGCATGCTGATCGGCATTTCCTCGGGCGCGACGCTGGCTGCGATCGCCAGCAAGCTGGCCGAGCTGGAACCGGGTACGCGTGTAATCGGCTTCAACTACGACACCGGCGAACGCTATCTGTCGGTGCCGGAATTTTTGCCAACCGAACCGGGCTGATCTTCACAAACGGCTTGCCAGCACCCATCTGATGCGGCCTGTGCTTCCCGCAGGCAAAGGTGTTGCATGTCGTCCACAGCTTATACACAAGCTATTCAGCCAGACTCTCGCAACGCAACAAATGGGTAGCCAAATCGCGCTTTGATCGCCAATGGCGCATCACAAAAATTAAACAGTTCTGGATACCGAGCAAATGGCGACCTCCGCCCAAATGGAAAATCAGGCGTTGAGCACGGGGCAGGCCGAAAGCCCACCCGACCGCTCGCTTATGTTCCGCTGGCTGCAGGCAAACCGGCACAAGCTGAACGATTTTGCCTCGAACTATTCACAAATTCCCAATGATCCGGTGCTGGATCCGGGCCTGTTCGACTGGGCCGGCGAGCTGGCGGCGGAATGGGAAACCATCCGTGACGAGGCGCTCGCTATCTATCGCCACAAGGACGCTATCCCGCCGATCCGCGAGATTTCGCCCGATCACAAGGGCATCGTCGCTGACGACAGCTGGCGCAGCTTCTTTCTCGTCGGCTATCGCAACGAAGTGCCCGAGAATATCGCCCGTGCCCCGCGTACGGCAGAGCTGGTACGCAAGATCCCGAACCTGAACTCGGCCTTCTTCTCGATCCTCGCCCCCGGCGCACATCTGTCGCGGCACCGGGGCGTCGCCAAGGCGCTGATCACCGCCCATCTGGGCCTGGTCATCCCGACCCAGTCGGAAAAGTGCACGATGGAAGTCGACGACCAGATGCTTCAGTGGAAGCCGGGCGAGTGGACCATCTTCGACGACACCTACGAGCATGAGGTGTGGAACAATTCCGACGAGGCGCGGATCATCCTGCTGTGCCAGGTCGACCGTCCGCTGCGCGCGCCCGCCTCCTGGCTGGCCGCGGCACTCATGGCCTATATTCGCCACAGCCCCTTCGTAAGCGACGTCAAGAACCGCATGGCCGACTGGGAAGTGATCTTCGCCGACGCCGAAGAACGCGGGGAAATGAACGAGGCCTAAGCGCCTCGCCGGGCGCAGGTGAACGCACCCGCTCAGGTGAGCGGTTTGAGGTGCCCCTGCCCCTCTTCATCAGCATCCAACACCCGGTAGAAACAGCTGCGTGCCCCTGTATGACAGGTGGGCCCTTCCGGCCTTGCGCGCATGACGAGCGCGTCCTGGTCGCAATCGACGCGGATCTCGACGACCTTTAGCCGATTTCCCGAGCTTTCACCCTTCATCCATTGCTGGCCCCGGCTGCGGGACCAGAAATGCGCGAATCCGGTCTCCAGCGTGGCGGCGATGGCCTCCGCGTTCATGAAGGCGACCATCAGGACCTCGCCCGAGTCGGCATCCTGCACCACGCCGGTCAGCAGGCCCGCATCGTCGAATTTCGGCATAAATGCGCTGCCGCGCTCTCTATCGGGCACGTGATTATCGGTCATAAAAGGCGTTCTTGGCTTTCGCTATGTTACAAGGTGACATCTCAGACACCCTTTTGTTGCAGGATAACCACATCACGGCGCCAAAATCCATCATTGGCATAGACTGAGGTTTGTATTCCTACCTTTCGATGAGATGAAAGCGGCGCGGCTTGACGGAGCCGCCTGCCATGTCGGGCAATACCAATCGGTAAGCGCCAAGGTATGGGGGGTTTCGGTACCGGGTTCAGAACCGGGCCGGTTCATGAGGGTCTGGAGCAGCGCGTCCTGGGGGGGTCGATGCTGCGCTCCATCAGATTTCGTCACGCGAACGCCCGGGGCCACAAACCCCGGGCGTTTTGTGTTTTGGCGGTTTGCTTCAGAGGCGCATGCCTAAGGGAGCGGATCAAGCACCCGCGCGAAACAGGCGAGATGGACCTTCGCCGCCCCGGCGCGCTTGAACACATCGACGCATTCGCCGGTGGTCGCGCCGCTGGTCAGCACATCGTCGACCAGCACCACACGCGCGCCCTCGATCTGCGCCGCCCGTGCCGGTTTGACGGCAATCGCCCCGCGCAAGGCCCTGGCCCGCTCGCCGCGGCCCAGTCCGCCGAGGCTGGGCGTCGCCCGCTTCCGCACCAAGCCGTCGACCAGCAAGCTCGTCCCCTCGCGACACGCCAATTCGCGCGCCAGCAGCGCCGCCTGGTTATAGCCCCGCTGCCACAACCGGGTCGGATGCAAGGGCACGGGGATGAGCACATAGGGCGGCTCGACCACCGACAGCCGCGCCGCGATCAGCCGCGCCAGCATCTGCCCCAGCGCGATCTTCCCGCCATGCTTGAACGCCAGCACCAGCTTGCGCGAGGCATCGTTGTAGATCGTACCCGCATGGATGCCGTCATGGCGCGGCTGTTCGGCGGCACAGGCCCCGCAAATGCCGCCCGCCTCGCCAACGCGGTTGCCGAAAGGACGCTGACACAGCGTGCAGGACGGCTCGCCCGGGAATTCGAGCATGCTCCAGCAATCGGGGCACAGGCCGGTCTGTGCGGCGATACCTGTGCCGCACAGCGGACAACGCGGCGGGTAGACGAAATCGATCACGGGTGAGAGCGCTTGTCGGAGCATTGCCGGAAAGGTGCCCTGCCCCGATCTGTTGAGCAAGCCGTTGCATGTTCGCTCGCCGGGCGGCAGGGGACGCGGATGGCCAGTGCTCCGCCCGCCCCGCCGACGATCTTCTCGAACGACCGCCGTATGGCACGGCGCAAACGCATGCTCGCATCCGCACAGCGCCCGGACTTCCTGCATCGCGGCATGGCCGATGACGTGATCGAGCGACTCGCCTTCCTGCGCCATGAGCCTGAGCGCTCACTGGTGATCGGCGAACCCTTCGTTCGCCTTACCAATCACCTGCGCGACGCCGGGAGTTTCGTGGCGGAATACGATCTAGTCGGTTACTTCGACCACTCGACGCTCGACCTCGAACGCCCCTTTCCGGTGGGCAATTTCGACCTAATCGCCGTGTTTGGCCTGCTCGATACGGTCAATGACCTGCCCGGTGCGCTGATCCACCTGAAGAACGCCCTCGCGCCCGGCGGCCTCGTCATCGCCAGCTTCCCCGGTGCGGGGAGCCTGTCAAAGCTGCGCCAGGTCATGCTCGCCGCCGATGATGAGCGCCCTGCAGCCCGGATGCACCCGCTGGTGGACAATCGCGCCGCTGCCGGCCTGCTGCAGCGCGCTGGCTGGTCCGACCCGGTGGTCGACAGCTACACGCTGACGCTGCGCTACCGCTCACTGATGGCGCTGGTGCACGACGTGCGCGCGCTCGGCCTCGGCAATGCGCTCGCCAGCAAGGCCCCGCCGCTCGGCAAGGCTGCGCTGGCCCGTGCCGAAGCAGCCTTTGCCGAACTGGCCGACGACGATGGCCGACTGACCGAGACGCTGGAGATCCTGACCCTCACCGGGCGCAAGAAATAAGCGACGCCGCCTAGTCCTTCATCAAGGCCGCCTGCGCCGCCGCGAGCCGTGCGATCGGCACGCGGTACGGCGAGGCGCTGACATAATCGAGCCCCACCTGCTGACAGAAGGCAATCGACGCCGGGTCGCCGCCATGTTCGCCGCAAATGCCCAGCTTGATGTCCGGACGCGTCGCGCGGCCCCGCTCGGCAGCGATCTCGACCAGCTGGCCGACACCCTCGATATCGAGGCTGACGAAGGGATCGCGCGGATAGATGCCCTTGTCGACATAGGGCGCGAGGAAGCGCCCGGCATCGTCGCGCGACACGCCAAGGGCGGTCTGCGTCAGGTCATTGGTGCCGAAGCTGAAGAAGCGCCCTTCCTCGGCGATCTCGCCCGCCATCAGCGCAGCGCGCGGCAGTTCGATCATCGTGCCGACCATATAGTCGAGCGTTGCGCCCTTCTCGGCGAAGACCTCCTGCGCCACCCGGTCGACGAGCGCGCGGAGGATTTCGAGCTCCTTCTTCGTCGCGACCAGCGGGATCATGATCTCGGGCACCACGGGCCCAAGAGAAGACGTATCACCCTCGGCAGTGACTTCAAGCGCTGCCTCGAAAATGGCGCGCACCTGCATCTCGTAGATTTCGGGGAAGGTGATGCCCAGCCGGCACCCGCGATGGCCAAGCATCGGGTTGAATTCGTGCAGCTCGCCCGCGCGGCGCTTCAGGTGCTCGACCCCAACGCCGATCGCATCGGACAGCTCGACGAATTCCTCGTCGCCATGCGGCAGGAATTCATGCAGCGGCGGGTCGAGCAGGCGGATCGTGCACGGCAGGCCCGCCATGGTGCGGAAGATCTCGGCAAAGTCGCCGCGCTGTTCAGGCAGCAGCTTTTCCAGCGCCCTGCGCCGACCGCGCTCATCATCGGCCAGGATCATCTCGCGCACGGCGGAAATGCGGCTCGCATCGAAGAACATGTGCTCGGTCCGGCACAGGCCGATCCCCTCGGCCCCGAACTGGCGCGCCATGCGACAGTCGAGCGGGGTTTCGGCATTGGTGCGGACGCGCATCGTGCGGTGGGCGTCGGCCCATGCCATCAGCGTACCGAAATCGCCGACCAGTTCGGGCTCGATCGTCGGGACTTCGCCCGCCATGACCTGCCCGGTCGTGCCGTCAATGGTGATGACGTCGCCCTGCTTCAGCTCGCGCATACCGATCTTGAGCGTCCCCGCAGCGGCGTTGATCGACACCGCAGAGGCGCCCGAGACGCACGGACGGCCCATGCCGCGCGCGACCACGGCAGCGTGGCTGGTCATGCCGCCGCGCGCGGTCAGGATGCCCTTGGCCGCATGCATGCCGTGAATATCCTCCGGCGAGGTTTCGACGCGCACCAGGATGACCTTGTCGCCGCGCGCCGCCCATTGTTCGGCCGTATCGGAATCGAGCGCGATCTTGCCCGAGGCCGCACCGGGAGAGGCGGGCAGCGCGCTGGTCAGCACGTCACGCGGTGCCTTGGGGTCGAGCGTCGGGTGCAGCAACTGGTCGAGCGCCATCGGATCGACGCGGGTGATCGCGGTCACCTCGTCGATCAGCCCCTCGCCGACCATCTCCACCGCCATGCGAAGCGCCGCCTTGGCGGTGCGCTTGCCGCTGCGCGTCTGCAGCATCCACAGCTTGCCCTGCTGCACGGTGAACTCGATGTCCTGCATGTCGCGGTAATGCTTTTCGAGCAGCTCGAACACCGCTGCCAGCTCGGCATAGGCTTCGGGCATCGCCTCTTCCATGCTCGGCATCTCGGCCCCGGCGGCCTCGCGGCGCGCCCTGGTCAGATATTGCGGGGTGCGGATACCCGCGACCACGTCCTCGCCTTGCGCGTTGACCAGCCATTCGCCGTAATATTGCTTCTCACCGGTCGCCGGGTCGCGGGTGAAGGCGACGCCCGTGGCGCTGGTGTCGCCCATATTGCCGAAGACCATGGCCTGCACATTGACGGCGGTACCCCAGTCGGCGGGAATGTCGTTCAGCCGGCGATAGACCTTGGCACGGTCCGAATCCCACGAATCGAACACGGCGGCGATCGCGCCCCACAGCTGTTCGTTGACATCCTGCGGGAAGGGCCTGCCCAGCTCCGCCTGAACGATCTGCTTGTATTCGGCGACCAACTCGCGCCAGTCGCCCTCTTCCATCTCGGTATCGGCGAAATAGCCCTTGTCTTCCTTGGCGATTTCGAGCGCTTCCTCGAACAGGCCGTGGTCAAGGCCGAGCACGACATCCGAATACATCTGCACGAAGCGGCGATAGGAATCCCACGCGAAGCGCGGGTGACCCGAGGTTGCGCCCAGCCCTTCGACCGTCTCGTCATTGAGGCCGAGGTTGAGCACGGTGTCCATCATGCCCGGCATCGAAACCCGCGCGCCCGAGCGGACCGACACCAGCAGCGGATCGGCCGGATCGCCCAGCTTCTTGCCCACGCTCCGCTCGATATGGGTCAGCGCCTCGGCGACATCGGCGCGCAGCACATCGGAAAAATCCGAGCCGCCCGCCAGATAGCTCACGCATTCCTCGGTCGAGATCGTGAATCCCGGCGGGACCGGCAGGCCGATCCCGGCCATTTCGGCAAGGTTCGCCCCCTTGCCGCCAGTGACTGTCTTGTCCTTCTGTCGTGGATCGATGGCAGAGCCGTCCGCTCCTGCTGCACCGCCGAACGTGAAGACTGTCTTGGTCATAGAAATTCCCGTTTTCCTGTCTGCGCCGGGTTTAGGATGCGATGTCTGGTATCGGGGCGGCTTAGCCTGCCAAGTCACTGCAAAACAAATAGGACCTTCGTCCTGTCCGCAGGCGATACAGTCTTGTGATTGGTCCGGGTCAGCCCTCGATCCTGGAGAAGTCCGCCACTTTGTGCACCGCAGCACGGAACCTTGCAAGCAGGTCGAGGCGAGCGGAGCGTTTTGCCGGGTCTTCGTCGTTGACGGTGACGTTTTCGAAGAAGCTGTCGATCGGCGCGCGTAGCGAGGCAAGCGCCGACATGGCAGCGGCAAAGTCTTCGCTCCCAATGGCAGCCGAGGCCTGCGGTTCCGCCTGTTCCAGCGCAGCGATCAGCGCGGCTTCGGCGGGTTCAGGCGTATAGGAGAGTTCCGCTGCGTGGCGCTGGGCCACCTTGGCGTCGATAACGGCCTTCATGTCGGGATCGTCGACGAGGGCCAGCGGGTCTTCCTCGCCGGTCTGGGCGATTTCGCCCTCGATGCCGTGCCAGTCCTCCTTCTTGAGGATATTCGCGGCGCGCTTGTAGCCTGCGAGCAGATTCGCGCCGTCTTCGGTGGTGATGAAGGCCTGGAGCGCGTGGACGCGGGCAAGCAGCCGGACAAGGTCGTCCTCCCCGCCCAGCGCGAACACCGCGTCGATCAGATCGTGGCGGACACCTGCTTCCTTCTGCTGGACCTTGAGGCGGTCGGCGAAGAAGTCGAGGAGCGAGTCACGGAAGTGGGCGAACCGGACAAACTCGAAAACTTGATTTCCATCGAGATCGAAATCGTGAATCTCGCGGGTATCGTTGTATCCGAAGTACTCAATCAAAAGCAGGTACTTGTATTCGGGCTCAGCCAAGAGGTCTGAATGCTCATAGATCGGCTGCGGGAAGATCAGCCAACCCTTGTTGCCATCGTCGTACTCGTAATCCTCTTTCCCGTCGGAAAGGCAGGCAAGGGCACCATCTTTGCGCCAGTTTGCGATCAGGTCCCGATATGCTTTTTCAATCAATGGCAAAAGAGGCAGGTGCAGCCCATTCACACCCATCAATTGAAGTACGCCGAGCACAGCGCGCCGCAACGCGAACGGATCCTTGGAACCCGTGGGAACCAAGCCAGCCATGAAAAACTGGAAAAGCGTATCCAACTTGTCCGCTAGGCTCACGGCCACGGTGACCGGCGCAGTGGGGACCTCGTCGCCCTGCCCGACCGGCTTGTAATGGTCGCGGATCGCATCGGCGACCGCATCGTCCAGACCTTCGGCGCGGGCGTAATAACCGCCCATAAGCCCCTGTAGTTCAGGGAATTCGCCGACCATCTCGGTGACGAGATCGGCCTTGGCGAGCCGTGCGGCCTGTTCGGCGAGGTCGGCCAGTTCCTCTTTCGTCATGCCAGCGGAAGCTGGCATCTTGGGCGTTGTCGCGGTGCCGCCGGAGACCCCAGCTTTCGCTGGGGTGACGGGTGTTGCGGGTTTCACAATCCCCTCCTCGACCAGCCAGCGCGCGAGCTTCGCCACGCGCTCGACTTTGTCGGCGACGGTGCCCAGCTTCTCGTGAAAGGTGATGCGTTCCAGCTTTTTCGCATGGTCGGACAGCTTGGTCTTGCGGTCCACGTCCCAGAAGAACCGCGCATCGGAGAGCCTAGCGGCGAGCACCTTGCGGTTGCCATCGACCACCACCGCCGGGTCTTCCGCCGCGATATTGGCGGTGCAGACAAAGGCGTTGGCGAGCTTGCCGCCCGCGTCCTCGCAGACGAAGTATTTCTGGTTTACACGGGCAGTTAGCTGGATAACTTCAGGCGGAACCTCAAGATAATCCTCGTCGAAGCGGCCGAGCAGCGGCACCGGATATTCGGTGAGACCGGCATTCTCGATCACCAGCCCCTCATCCTCGACCAGCGTCAGGCCAGCGGCAGATGCAGCCTCGCGCGCTTTCTCGCGCACGATATCCTGCCGTTCCTCATGGTCGACGATGACATGGCAGGCGCGCAGCTTCTCGGCATAGTCGTCCGCCGAACCGATGGTAATTTCGCCTTCCCGACCCCGTTCATCCTGAGCCTGTCGAAGGGTGGCGGGGTCATCCGTCCGTACTTCGACAAGCTCAGCACGAACGGATTTCGGTGTATGGAACCGATGCCCCAGCGTGGCATAGCCGGAGGTCACGCCACCTGCTTCACACTCGACAAGGTCTTCGCCCAGCAGCGCGACGATGCCGTTGAGCGGGCGCACCCAGCGTAAGGATTCGTTCGAGAGCGAGGCCGCGCCCCAACGCATCGACTTGGGCCAGCTGAAATCACGGATAATCGCCGGGATCGCCTCGGCCAGCACCTCGGAAACCGCCCGGCCGGGCTTGTCGATGACGGCAAACCACGTCTCGCGGCCCTTGACCTCACGCGCCTCCAGCTGGTCGCGGGTAACGCCGTTCTTGCGGCA
>CAYOSE010000057.1:2866-16676 GCA_964406535.1 uncultured Sphingomonadaceae bacterium | reverse complement strand
CAGATACTTGTTGCTGGTGACCCGGCTGACCGTGCTTTCGTGCATCTCGATCGCCGCCGCCACGTCGCGCAGGGTCAGCGGGCGCAGATGCGCGACGCCCTTGTCGAAGAACCCGGCCTGCTGCTTCACGATTTCCTGCGTGACCTTCAGGATCGTTTTCTGTCGCTGGTCGAGCGCGCGGATCAGCCAGTTGGCATCGGCCAGCTTTTCGTTGAGCCAGCTGCCGGTGGTCTTGTCCGACGCGCCGTCGCGCAAGGTCAGGTAATATTGCCGGTTCACGACGAGGCGCGGCAGGCTCGCTTCGTTGAGCCGGATCGACCAGCCCTGGCCGGTCGAACGGGTGAGCAGGATGTCGGGCACTACCACCGCCGCGACGCCCCCGCCAAAGCGCAGGCCCGGCTTGGGGTCGTAGCTTCGCAATTCGCCCAGCATGTCGGCGAAATCCTCGTCATCGACATTGCAGATGCGTTTGAGGCGGGCGACGTCGCCCTTGGCCAGCGCGTCGAGATTGGCGAGCAGCACCGCCATGCACGGATCGTGGCGGTCGGCCTCCCGCGCCTGCAGCGCCAGGCATTCGCCAAGGTCGCGCGCGCCCACGCCGGTCGGGTCGAGCGACTGGACCAGTTCCAGCGCGGCCTCGGCCTCGGCCAGCGCGATATCGAGATCGTCGGCCACTTCGCGCAGGCTTGCGCGCAGATAACCCGCCTCGTCGAGCAGGCCGATCAGGTAACGCGCGACGAAGGCCGTCTGCGGGTCGGGAGCGAACGGGCCGAGCTGCTGTTCCAGATGGTCGGCGAGGCTGGGTGCGGCGTCGCCATGCTCGGTGATGTCGGGCCGCTCTGCACCGACTGCCGAGGACGACGACCATTCGCCGGTATCGTGGTCGCGGTCGAGCGCCGTGGGGTCGAGGTCGAGCGGGGCATCGGCCTCGCCCTGACCCGCGAGCATCAATTCGTCGGCGCTTTGGCCCTCGGCGGTTTCCGGGGCATCGCTATCGGGTGCAGTGCCGTCGCTATCGCCGCGCGGCTCCCCCGTTTCAGGCCCAGTATCAGGCCCCGTATCGGCACCGGCATCGAGCAGCGGATTGGCTTCGAGCGCCTCGCCGATGAAGCTCTCGATCTCGAGACTGGACAGCGACAGCAGCTTGATCGCCTGCTGCAGCTGCGGCGTCATCACCAGTGACTGGGTCTGCCTGAGGTCGAGGCGCGGGCCGAGAGCCATTATAATTTTCCGTGGCGTCTATCCGGAACTGTCTCGCGACAGTTCCTGCGCCCGGCACCGGCCCACTCCCCCACCCGGCCACCCAAGGCATTATCCTGTTTGGGTGGCCGGGTGGGGGAGTGGGCTGGCGCCGTCACTGGTGCGCCGACCGTGCCACAATCGGCAGGTCTCCACGCACCAGAAATCACAAGGTAAATCCCTCGCCCAGATACAGCCGCCGCACGTTCTCGTCGGCGACCAGGTCCTCCGGGCTGCCCGCGAACAACACCTGTCCGCCATAGATGATGCAGGCGCGGTCGACGATGTCGAGCGTCTCGCGGACATTGTGGTCGGTGATCAGCACGCCGATCCCGCGCTGCTTCAGATCCTTCACCAGGTGGCGGATGTCGGAGATCGACAACGGGTCGATGCCCGCAAAGGGTTCGTCGAGCAGCATGATCGACGGCTTGGCTGCCAGCGCGCGGGCGATCTCGCAGCGCCGCCGCTCACCGCCCGACAGTGCCATGGCCGGGCTGTGGCGCAGCCTGGCGATGTGGAATTCGTCCAGCAGTCGCTCCAGCTCGGCCTCGCGGACCTCCTTGTCGGGCTCGACCATTTCCAGCACGCAGGAGATATTCTGCTCGACCGTCATGCCGCGAAAGATGCTGGTTTCCTGCGGCAGATAGCCCAGTCCCAGCACCGCACGGCGATACATCGGCAGGTTCGTGACATCGACGCCGTCCATCAGGATGCGCCCGCTGTCAGGCTTCACCAGCCCCATGATCGAATAGAAGCAGGTCGTCTTGCCCGCGCCGTTGGGGCCGAGCAGGCCGAGCACTTCGCCCTTGGCAACCGTCAGCGAAATGTCCGACAGGACCGCGCGTTTGTCATAGCTCTTGGCGATCGACACGACCTCCAGCCCGCCCTGCGGCGGCAGCTCGGGGGCGGCGTTTGCCGGGGCGCTATCCATGGCCTCTGCCAGGGCCTCGTTATCGATGGTCTTGTCGTCGAGCGTGGTCATCGCGCGACCTTTAACACGTAATCCCTGCCAAAAAAGGGCACTTGGCAAGATTCATGCATGTCCGCTTCCTCCCGGCCTCGATTGGACCCTTGGCATATGGCGCGCGCTTTGCCCCGGACAATGGCCGTTCGTCGATATTGCGCGACGGTTAATGGGCTTGTGCATCCGTTTTTGGCTGTCATACTGCCGGCAACCAGCGTGAAGGAGGGAAGCGCATGGCAAAGACTCTCCGGCAGGAGATGCAAAACGGATCGCACCCTATCGCGCGGCAGGACGCTTCTGCCACGCGTGACTGGCGCAAGCGCATCAGCGACCATGTCGCCTTTGCGCTGCTGGTCTATACCGCGATGCAGATTTTCGTGACCATGGCTGCCCTGAAATCGGGGTCGGGCTCGCTGCTGCCTTATTTCGCGCTCGTCGTGCTGGTGCTGGCCACCATTCCCGGCTGCCGCCTGTTCGAGGCGCGCTGGACCGAACTGAGCGACGAGGACGCCCACGATCCGGCGCTGGCGCCGCGCTTTACCCGCGATGTGATCGTGCTGTGGGTGCTCGCCTTCGGGCTGCCGCTGGCGCTGACCGGCGGCTATCTGGCGATTGCCAGCCTGTTCGGCTGATTCCTCCCGGCCTGTCGCGCCCCGGATCACACAGTTGAGCGCGGTTTGAAACGTCCTCCCCTCTTCCGGGCGATGCTCGCGGCCCTCTTAAGCCTGTTGCTGGCAACGCCAGCCAGCGCCGCGATTCTGGGCGAGGCACTCGCGCCGCCCGATCCCGCCGAAAGCGCCGCCCCGGCCGCGCCACAGGTTATTGCCGCCGAAACCGAGGAGGGCGATGACGAACGCATTGCCGAGCGCATCGGCGGCATCTTTTCCGAACTGCCCAGCTTGGCAGAGGTCTCCATCGCGGTGGAGGCGGGCGTGGTCACGCTGACCGGCACGGTCGACGAGGTCGCGGCGATTGACCGGGCCGAGGGCATTGCCGGACGCGTCACCGGCGTCGTGACCGTCGAGAACCGGATCCGCCGCGACCTCTCGGTCGAGGGCGGGCTCGGCACCTCTGCGCTGCGCGAGCGGATCGACGCTTTCGTGCAGATGCTGCCGCTGGCGGGCGTCGCGCTGGTGGTGGCGCTGGTCATCGCCGCAATCGGTTACGCGGTGGCCTCGTTCACGGGCCTGTGGCAGCGGATTACGCCCAACAGTTTCCTCGCCGAACTGATCGCCAGCGCCATCCGCTTCATCGCGGTGATCGCGGGCATCGTTGTCGCGCTCGACATGATGGGGGCGGGCACTCTGCTCGGCGCAGTGCTGGGCGGCGCGGGCGTGATCGGCATCGCGCTGGGCTTTGCCATGCGCGACACGGTCGAGAACTACGTCGCCTCGCTGATGCTGAGCGTGCGCCAGCCATTCCGCGCCAATGACTGGGTGGTGATCGACCAGCATGAGGGTCGTGTGATCCGCCTGACCAGCCGCGCGACGATCCTGATGACGCTCGACGGCAACCACCTGCGGATCCCCAATTCGCAGGTCTTCAAGGCGGTGATCCTGAACTACACGCGCAATCCGCAGCGCCGGTTCGAATTCGACATCGGGATCGACGCGGATGACGATCCCACGGCAGCCCGCCATCTGGGCGTCGATGTGCTGCGCGCGCTCGATTTCGTGCTCGACAGCCCGGAACCGCAGGCGCGGGCCGAGGCGGTCGGCGATTCCAATATCGTGATCAAGTTTCTCGGCTGGATCGATCAGGAAAAGACCGATTGGTACAAGGCCAAGAGCCGCGCGATTCCGGCGGTCAAGGACGCGCTCGAACAGGCTGGCTTCGCCATTCCGGAGCCGATTTATCGCCTGCGGATCGATCCGCGCAGCGCGCCGATGCCGACTGGGGTAACCACTGGCACCGTCGAGGTCGGCGGGCCTGTCCCTGCTGCCCCGACCGCGCCGCCTGCACGCTCGGAAGCGGTCGATGTCACGCCGACTGATGAAGTGACGAAAATGGTCGAGGCGGAGCGGGCCGCAGAACCGGGCGAGAAGGACCTGCTCGATTCCCGGCGGCCTGTTGAGTGAGTGATCGGCGCGCCCGGACGGGCGTGCGGAAAACGAACTAACCCTTCTTGTTGGCCTCGTAGCGCTCGATCGCTTCGAGCGTGACCTGGCGGGCTTCCGCCGCATCGCCCCACGCGCCAACGCGCACCCACTTTTCCTTCTCCAGGTCCTTGTAGTGGGTGAAGAAGTGCTCGATCTGCTGGAAGATGATCGAGGGCAGGTCGGTCCGCTCGCCAACATCCGAATAATACGGGAAGGTCGAATCGATCGGCACGCAGACCAGCTTCTCGTCGCCGCCATGCTCGTCTTCGAGGTTGAGCACCCCGATCGGACGGGCGCGCACCACGCAGCCAGCCATGAAGGGCGAGCGGGCGATCACCAGCGCATCGAGCGGATCGCCATCGGGCGACAGCGTGTGCGGCACGAAACCGTAATTGGCCGGATAGCGCATCGGGGTGTGCAGGATACGGTCAACGAAGAGCGCGCCCGATTCCTTGTCGAACTCGTACTTCACCGGCTCGCCGCCGACCGGCACCTCGATGACAACATTGAGACTCTCGGGCGGATTGTCGCCCGTCGGAATGAATTCAATACGCATGGATGCTCCGGTTTCCCGTTGTTTGGCGCTGGGCCCGTTTTTGTCGGCGCTGGACCTTTGTGGTCTCTGACCGGGCGATAGCTGCATCCTCTCCCGCAACTACGCGGCGCTGCCTAGCGGGACTTTTCTTAAAATGCGATTGCCCATTTGGTCTAGTGGCAATTTTTCGTCGCCTGGGCGGCCTGATGGGTCCTGACCCTAGTCCGTAACCGGCGAGAGCAGAAGGTCGAACGGCTGCTCTCCCTCCGCCTTGGGTTCGATCCACGGATAGCGCAGGCCACCGTGATAATCGACCGGCACCGTGTCGTAACGCTCGCCGCGCTTGACCAGCAGCTCGATCGGCGCGTCGCTGTCCTGCGCCGCCGTCACCGCGTCCTTGATGACCGCTGGCGAGAACGCCTCGCCGCCGACCGCCACGATCTGCGCGCCATTGACGATGCCGGCATTGAATGCCGGTCCGTCCCACAAGGTGGAGGTGATCCGGCCATCGCTGGCGACGTTGATCCCCAGCGAATAGAACAGGTGGACGTAATTGCGATTGTCGATCACGCCTTGCAGGTAGGGGTTGGGCGTATCCTTCCACACCAGCGCGTAGCCGGCCATTTCCAGCCCGCGCACAGGTGCAGGCTGGCCCGGCTGGCGCAGCCGCGTGTCGAGGAACGTCGCCCAGTCATAGGCGTAAACCGCGTTCAGCGTCGCGACGACCTCGTCGAAATCGTAGGTTAAAACGCCCCAGTCGCCGTCGACCTTGCCGAAGAACAGCTTGGCAAAATCGTCGAGGCCCTTGCTGCCATTCGTACCCTGGCGGATGATCTGGTCCGCCTCCAGCCAGGTCAGCGCGCCCTCGACGTAATAGTCCTCGCTGCGCTGGAGAGAGGAATAGGGCAGCGGCGCCCGCGAATTGATGATCGGGTCGTAGGTCGTGTCCTGCACGCTGCGCCAGGCGCGGCCCGGCTGGCCTTCGGAATAATTCGCGACGGCATTGGCCCACATGCCCAGCACCGTGTCCTTGCTCTGAAGGCCGGAACGGGCCGCGAGCACCCAGCCCCAGAACTGCGTCTGGCCTTCATAGACCCACAGCAGATCATCCTGCATCGGCGTGCGATAGTCGGGCGTCCACAACCCCTCGGGACGGCGGAACTTGCCGTTCCAGCTATGCACCAGCTCGTGCGCGACGACGTTGCGGTCCCAGTCCATCTTGTCCCAGTCGGTCAGCGCGCCGGGCTCGTACTGGTTTTCCGCCGAACGGTGGTGCTCCAGCCCGATCCCGCCCATCCGCTCGGTCAGGGCGAGCAGGATGTCGTAATGGTCGAAATGCCGCGCGCCGAACAGTGCATCGGCCTCGTCCACCAGCTTGGTGAAATGGGCGAGGTTCTCAGGGGCCAGTTCCAGCTCCTCCGGCGTGTCGCCAACCACGTCGAGCCGCACATTCTCGCCCACACCCCACTGCTGCGAATATTTCCCGGCGAAGATCGGCGAATCGACCAGCGTTTCGTAATCGACCTCTTGCCAGCTGACGGTGTCGCCCTCGCGCGACTGGCCATCGAGCGCGGTGAACACGCGCCAGCCTGCGGGCACCTTGACGGTTGGCGCGATCTCGATCCGGCGGGTGTAGTGCCCTTCCGGATAGAGGCTCATCTTCTCCCACTGCAGGTTGAGCATTTCGGGCGTCATCGTGACGCGCCCCTCGCTGCCAGTGACCGGAGAGGTGTGGACGAAACTCGCCGTCACTTCGCGCACGCCCTCGGGCACGGTGACGGTGAAGCGATAGACGTCGAGCGGGTCACGGTGCCATTCGAGCGGCTGCCCGTTCGCGGTAAAGCGGATATCGGACAGCAGGTTGATCGGCCCGCGCGCGGCATGGTTGCCGGGCAGCCATTCGGGAAACAGCAGGCCAAGTTCGCTCGTGCGGGACGGCACCGGGATGGTCTCGGTCAAGCGGTAGACGCGGCGGGCGATGTCGGTCGCATCAATATCGAGCGCGATGGTCCCGCCGGGCCATGCAATATCCTGCGGCAGCGGCGTCGCATCGCTCAGCTGCGGCGCGACCGGGGCGGAATTCGTCTCCGGTCGGGACTGCGCGTGGGCGGTGGTGGCAAGGAGCAGGGCGGCGGCGAGCGCAAGCGGCGCGGATCGGATGTGCATGGCGTTCTAGATGCGCGGCGCGTACCCGCTTGGCAAGCGGCACCTTCCCCAAGGCGGCCCAACACGCTATCCGCGCGGCGAATATGAGCAAGTCACCTTCCACAGAGACGCCCCGGCCCATTCGCGGCACGCAGGATATTTTCGGCTCCGAGGCCGAGGCTTTCGCCTTCGTGGTCGAGACCTTCGAGCGGGTGCGGAAGCTGTACCGCTTTCGCCGCGCCGAAATGCCGGTGTTCGAAAAGACCGAGGTTTTCGCCCGCTCGATCGGTGAGACGACCGATATCGTCTCCAAGGAAATGTACTCTTTTGAGGATCGCGGTGGGGAGAGCCTGACCCTGCGCCCCGAATTCACCGCCGGGCTCGCGCGCGCCTTCATCACCGATGGCTGGCAGCAGCACGCGCCCTTGAAGGTCGCGACGCACGGGCCGGTGTTCCGTTACGAGCGCCCGCAAAAGGGCCGCTATCGCCAGTTCCACCAGATCGACGCCGAGGTGATCGGCGCCGTCGAGCCGCAGGCGGATGTCGAACTGCTGGCCTTCGCCGACCAGCTGCTCAAGGAGCTGGGCGTGGCCGATGGTGTGACCTTGCAGCTCAATACGCTGGGCGACGGCGAGAGCCGCGAGGCATGGCGCGCGGCGCTGGTCGAGTATTTCCGTGATGTGCAGAGCGAGCTGTCCGAGGATTCGCAGGAGCGGCTGGAGAAGAACCCGCTCCGCATCCTCGACAGCAAGGACCCGCGCGACAAGGCCTTCGTCGCCGATGCGCCCAGGATCGACCAGTTCCTGTCCGCCGAGGCGCAGGACTTTTTCGGCGCGGTCACCTCGGGGCTCGACGCGGCGGGGGTGAACTGGACGCGCAACGAGGCGCTGGTGCGCGGGCTCGATTATTACCGTCACACCGCGTTCGAATTCGTCACCGAGCGGCTCGGCGCGCAGGGAACGGTGCTCGCGGGCGGGCGCTATGACGGGCTGATTGAGAGCCTTGGCGGCAACCATACGCCCGCCGTGGGCTGGGCCGCCGGGATCGAGCGGCTGGCGATGCTGGTGGGGGAGCAGGGTGAGGATCGTGCGGATGTAATCGTCGTGGTCGAGGACGATGCGAAGCTAACGGATGCGGTCAGTCTTGTTTCACGCTTGCGGAGTGCTGGATTTATTTCAGAACTCTTTGCCTCGGGATCGCCTCGCAAGCGTTTCGACAAGGCAAAGAAGTTGCCCGCGCATTCGCTGGCATCGTTCACGGTAACCGAAACCGGATCGCCAGTTCGCGTGATGGGTGATGGCGGTGAGCGGCATACGGCCGTCGAGAACTTCATTCTGGGTACTAATTAGCCATCATCGTCACCCTGAACTTGTTTCAGGGTCCATCCTTCCTCAAGCGGCTCCGGTTCGGGCCTGCGAAATGGATGCTGAAACGAGTTCAGCATGACGATAAGAGAAGCAAGCCATGACCATCCCTCCCGAACGTCTGCGCCAGATCGCCAACCGCTTCGCCGAGCTCGAAGCGCGCATGGCCTCGGGCGAATTGGAGGGCGAGGCCTTCGTCCAGGCGAGTCGCGACTATGCCGAGCTCGAACCCGTCGCCCGCGCCGCCTCCAGCGTGCAGGCCATGCGTGACGAGATCGAGGGCCTGACCGAGATGCTCTCCGACCCGGAGATGAAGGCCATGGCCGAGGAAGAACTCGCCACCCTCAAATCCGAGCTGCCTGATGCCGAGCACAAGCTCGCCATCGCCATGCTGCCTAAGGACGAGGCCGACCAGCGCCCCGCCATGCTCGAAATCCGCGCCGGGACGGGCGGCGACGAGGCGGCCCTGTTCGCGGGCGACCTCTACCGCATGTATGAACGCTTCGCGTCGGAAAACGGCTGGCGGGTCGAGCCGGTCAGCATGAATGCGGGCGATGCGGGCGGCTTCAAGGAAATCGTCGCCAACGTCACCGGCACCGGCGTGTTCGCGCGGCTGAAATATGAAAGCGGCGTCCACCGCGTCCAGCGCGTGCCGGCCACCGAAAGCGGCGGGCGCATCCACACCAGCGCCGCCACGGTCGCCGTGTTGCCCGAACCGACCGAAGTCGATGTCAGCATCGACGATAACGACCTCCGCATCGACATTTACCGCAGCTCGGGCGCGGGCGGCCAGCACGTCAACACCACCGACAGCGCGGTTCGCATCACCCACCTTCCCACGGGCATCGTCGTGGCGATGCAGGACGAGCGCAGCCAACACAAGAACCGCGACAAGGCGATGAAGGTGCTGCGCGCGCGGGTTTACGAACAGCGCCGCGAGGAAGCGCACGGCGAAGAAGCGGCGGCGAGAAGGGCCATGGTCGGCAGCGGCGACCGCTCCGAACGCATCCGTACCTACAACTTCCCGCAGGGGCGCGTCACCGACCACCGCATCGGGCTGACGCTGCACAAGCTCGACGAGATTCTCGCCGGGTCTGGCCTTGGCGAACTGGTCGATGCGCTCGCCGCCGAGGACGAGGCGAAACGGCTGGCGGCGCTGGCTGATTAGAACAATGGGAGTGACCATCGCCGAGGCGCTGCGCGAGGCCACGGCGTGCCTTGCCGATGCCAGCGACACCGCGCGGCTCGACGCCGAATTGTTGATGGCGCACGCGCTGGGGGCCTCGCGCTCGGACATTCTGCTTACCAGCCGCGACACTATCGGTGAGGCAAAGCTCGACCTGTTCGACCGGCTCGTCGCGCGCCGCGCCGCGCATGAGCCCGTCGCCTACATTACCGGTACGCAGGAGTTTTACGGCCACAGCTTCGCCGTCGCACCGGGCGTCCTGATCCCGCGCGCCGACAGCGAAAGCGTGATAGAGGCCACGCTCGCCGAGGCCCCTGCGAAGGCGCGCGTGCTCGATTGCGGCACCGGGCCGGGCACCTTGCTGCTCACCTTTTTGGCCGAGCGTCCCGGGGCCACGGGTATCGGCGTGGATGCCAGCACCACCGCGCTCGGCATTGCCGCCGCCAATACCGAGGCGCTCGGGCTGACGGGCCGCGCACAGTTCCTCAAACGCGATTGGAACACACCCGGCTGGACCGACCAGCTCGGCACATTCGACCTGATTCTCGCCAATCCGCCCTATGTCGAGGACGATGCCGACCTCGCGCCCGACGTGCGCCAGTACGAGCCGGGTGAGGCGCTGTTCGCCGGGCCAGACGGGCTCGACGATTACCGCGTGCTGATCCCCCAACTGGCCGGCCTGCTCGCCGAAGGGGGCGTCGCCGTACTCGAAATCGGTGCGACGCAACATGAAGCCGTGGAAAAGATCGCCGCCCAGGCAGGCTTTACCGCGCAGATTCGCAAGGATTTGGGCGGCAGACCGCGTGTTTGTGTGTTGCGATTAGGACTTGGCAAATGATTTTCGAGTAGCTACCTCTTTCATCAGACCCATGGTGAGGCGGCTCCGACGGAATTGTCAGGCCACCACCGGCGGGTCAGCTCCACAAGTTTGCCGGTAAGCGGCGGATTCGCGTCCTTTGCGAGTGCAAACTCGGAGACCATGACAGGCACATGCTGCATCGTCATTGAGGGGTCATTTGGCAGGGCCAGAGATTCCCGCCTGAGTGAGGAAGCGAATTTCTCTTGAACATGAATCGCAATAATAATCGTCGGCGCGGCCGTGGTAATAATCGTGGCGGAGGCGGTGGTGGCAACCAGTCCAACCGGATCGACAACCGGGCGCGCGGCAATGCCCCCCAGTTGCTGGAAAAGTACAAGAAGCTGGCGCACGAGGCGTCGCTCAACGACGACCGGGTGCAGACCGAATATTACCTGCAGTTCGCCGACCACTATTTCCGCGTCATCGCCGATATCAAGGCGCAGAAGGACGAGGCGCGCGCGCGCCGCGATGCCGAACGCGATTCCGACGACGACAGCGAAGACGACGATAACGAGGCTGAGCGCGGCCAGGACCGCCGCGCCAGCTCGCGCCGCGGCAATGGTTCCGACAACCAGCAGGGCCGTCAGGGCAGCGAAGGCGAGTATGACGAGGGCGACAACCCCTTCACCCGTGGCAATCGCAAGCCCAAGCCATCGCGCCGCCGTCGCAAGGACGAGGATGATGACGCTGCCCAGGGTGAGGACAGCGGCCTCGATGCCGACATGCTGCCGCCCTCGATCGCGCGCGCTGCTGCCGACGACGACAGCGATGCCAGCGGCGGGGCGGATAACGGGGCCGACGAAGAGGAAGCCGCCGAAAAGCCGCGCCGGGCGCGCAAGCCGCGCAGCACGACCACGCGCAAGCCGCGCCAGCGTCGTGACGATGGCAATGGCGAGGACGAGCTCGAAGCCGTAGGCTGATTGCGTTCCGGCCAAAGCAAGCCCTTGCTCACCGCGGACATAGCAGGCACGAGCCCGCCATGGACGCCATGCTCTCGCTGACAAACACGGTCGGTCGGTACCCGCGCCTGCTGGCATTGGTGCTGGGCGCTGTTTCCGCGACCGGTTTCCAGCCGCTCGGCCTGTGGCCGCTCACCCCGCTTGGCGTGGGGCTTGTGCTGCTGTTGCTGGAGCGGTGCGAGACCCGGCGCGGGGCCTTTGCCATCGGCTGGCTATTCGGGCTAGGCCATTTCACCGTCGGCAGTACCTGGATCGCGACCGCTTTTACCTTTCAGGCCAATCTGCCGGTCATTCTCGGCTGGCCTGCTGTCCTCCTGATCGCCGCCTATCTCGCGCTCTACCCTGCTCTGGCTGCGCTGGGTGCCCGTGTCGTTTCGCAGCAGCGGGGTGGCTGGGCGCATGCGCTGGCTTTTGCGGGGTGCTGGATCGTCGCCGAGTGGCTGCGCGGCTGGCTGATGACCGGCTATCCGTGGAACCCGCTCAGCGCGGTGCTGCTCGGCCCGTTCGACCGGCCAGGCCTTGCCATGCTGGCGCCCTATACCGGAACCTATGCGTTGTCGGGCGTGGTGGCCGCGCTCGGCGCGGGGTTCGTTCTGCTGCTGCGCGCGCGGTCATGGCTGTGGGCTGTCGCGCTGGCAGCGCTGACGGCAGGCGGCATGTATGCCCCGGCCTGGCGGGGCGAGCAGGAAGGGACGCTGGCAGTCACCGTGGTCCAGCCCGTCATCCGGCAGGAACGGATCAGCGACCCGGAGTTCTACGAGGCCAATTACACCCGCCTCGCACAATTGTCGGTGCCTGACGAACCGGGCGAGCGGCGGCTGGTGCTGTGGCCGGAATCGGGCCTCGCCGACTATCTGCGCGATGGCTATCCGCAGCGCTATTATGCGGCCACCACCTCGCTCGGCAGCCCGGAATATGCGCGGCGCCGCATCGGGGGCGATATCGGCGCGGACAGCCTGCTGCTGACCGGGGCGATTGACCTCAGGATCGGCCAGGATGCGACCGGCTACCGGCGCGCGACGGGGGCCTATAACGCGGTCACCGCGCTCAATAGCGAGGGCGAAATCGTCGGCAGCTATGCCAAGGCGCATCTGGTGCCCTTCGGCGAGTACCTGCCCCTGCGCGGACTTCTCGAACCTCTGGGGCTGAGCCGCTTCGTGCCAGGCTCGATCGACTTCCTGCCCGGACCGGGGCCGCAAACGCTCGACCTCGGGCCCTATGGCAAGGTCGGTGTCGGCATTTGCTACGAGGTGATCTTCTCCGGCCAGCTGGTCGATCCGGCCAATCGCCCCGACTACATCTTCAATCCGAGCAGCGATGGCTGGTTCGGGCCTTCCGGCCCGCCGCAGCATTTCGCCCAGGCCCGCCTGCGCGCGGTGGAGGAGGGCCTGCCGGTCCTGCGTGCTACCACCACCGGCATTAGCGGCATCATCGATGCCCATGGGGTCGTGCGTGCCTATGCCCCGATGCACGAGATGAAGCGGCTCGATGCAAATATTCCGCCCGCTCTGCCACCGACGCCCTTCGCCCGGCTGGGCAACTGGCTTGTCCTTGGATGGGCCATCCTGTTTCTTGCGCTGGCGCGCGTTGCCTTGCTCAGGCACGCGCGGTAGAGCACCCATCGAGAACACCCA
The DNA here is from genome assembly GCA_964406535.1 of uncultured Sphingomonadaceae bacterium. Taxonomy (GTDB): domain Bacteria; phylum Pseudomonadota; class Alphaproteobacteria; order Sphingomonadales; family Sphingomonadaceae; genus Alteraurantiacibacter. The sequence continues at coordinate 3,692 of CAYOSE010000057.1, read as the reverse complement.
TCCAGCGCCGAGAGGGCCTTTCCCAACATGATCCGCCAGAGCTACCTGTTCACTTCGGAGAGTGTCTCCGAAGGCCATCCCGATAAGGTGTCGGACCAGATTTCCGACGCCATCGTCGACCTGTTCCTGTCCAGGGATCCCGAGGCACGCGTTGCCTGCGAGACACTGACCACCACCAACCGCGTGGTGCTGGCGGGCGAGGTCCGCGGCAAGGGCATGATCGACGCCGAGGGCAATTGGGAGCCCGGCGCGCAGGAGGAAATCCAGCGCGTCGTGCGCCAGACGGTCAGGGAAATCGGCTATGAGCAGTCCGGCTTCCACTGGCAGAACCTGATCTTCGAGAACTATCTCCACGCCCAGAGCACCGACATCGCGCAGGGCGTCGATGCGGCGGGCAACAAGGACGAGGGTGCAGGCGATCAGGGCATCATGTTCGGCTTTGCCTGCGATGAGACGCCCGACCTGATGCCCGCGACGCTCGATTACAGCCACAAGATCCTGCACCGCATGGCGGCCGACCGTCATTCGGGCGCAGCGCCCTTCCTCGAACCCGATGCCAAGAGCCAGGTGACCCTGCGCTTCGAGAACGGCCAGCCGGTCGAGGCGACCGCCATCGTCGTCTCCACCCAGCACAAGCCGGGCTGGCACGAGGGCGAGAAGGACGCCGAGCTGAAGGCCTATGTGAAATCGGTCGTGGCCGAAATCCTGCCGGCAGGCTTCCTGACCGACAACACGATCTGGCACATCAACCCCACCGGCAAGTTCGAGATCGGCGGACCGGACGGCGATGCGGGCCTGACCGGCCGCAAGATCATCGTCGACACCT
>CAYOSE010000057.1:0-2856 GCA_964406535.1 uncultured Sphingomonadaceae bacterium | reverse complement strand
TCTATGGTGGCGCAGCCCCGCATGGCGGCGGCGCGTTCAGCGGCAAGGACCCGACCAAGGTCGACCGCTCGGCCGCCTATATCACGCGACACCTCGCCAAGAACGTCGTTGCGGCAGGTCTGGCGAAGCGCTGCACGATCCAGATCGCCTATGCCATTGGCGTGTCCGAGCCGCTCTCGCTCTATGTCGATACGCACGGCACCGCCGCCGAAGGCGTGACCGACGATGCCATCGAAGAGGCGATCAAGCAGGTCGAGGCGCTCGGCGGGATGACCCCGCGCGGCATCCGCACCTATCTGGGCCTCAACAAGCCGATCTATCGCAACAGCGCGGCCTATGGCCATTTCGGGCGCAAGCCCGAGGGCGATACGTTCCCGTGGGAACGGACTGACCTGGCCGCGACGCTGAAGGCGGCGCTGCTCTAGAGCGTGATCCACTTGCGTGGACGCGGCACCAGCCCGCTCCCCCTCCCAACCTCCCGACAGGGTGAGAATCGGGAGGTTGGGAGGGGGCGTAGGCCGGAGCCGCAATATGTTTCAGTTTGGCTGAAACAAGGCATGGCATCTGGTGTAGGACCGCCTGCATGACGGCCCCGGACGGCAACGCTCTGACTGCCACGCCCGCCAAGGGGGAGCGCATCCTCGCGCTCGACGGCCTGCGCGGCGCTGCCGTCGCCGGCATCGCGCTGATGAACGTCATGGTCTTCGCCATGCCGCCTGCCGCCTATTTCAACCCCCGCGCCTATGGCGGCGAGGACCCGCTCGCGCTGGCGCTGTGGGCGCTCAGTTTCCTGGTGGTCGAGGACAAGTTCCGCGCGCTGTTCGCGATCATGTTCGGGGCGGGGGTGGCGATCCTCCTCGGTAAGGGCGGGGCGCATCCGCTGCGCGCCCATTATGCGCGCATGGCCGTGCTGTTCGCTATCGGCATGGCCCATGCGGTGCTGCTGGCCGGGAACGAGGTGCTGCGCGTCTATGCCGTCGCCGGGCTGGCGCTGCCGCTGTTCGTGAAGCTGCGCCCACGCACGCTTTACTGGCTGGCGGCAGCGATCACGGCCGCGCAGGTGCTGGTGGCGCTCTATCTGTTCCGCGACTGGATCGCCTATTGGTGGCAGGTGCACAGCGGTGCGGCCACTGATGGCAGCCCGCTTCGGCCGCTCGAAGCCGCCTATGGCGCCGACCCGCAAGCCATAGCCGATGCGCTGGAGCGCGGGCGCGAGGGCTTCATGGAACGGCTCACGCGGCGGCTCGGCATGGAGCCGTGGCTGACGCTGCGGGTGATGGCGGGCCTACCGAGTTCCTTCGCGGCGATGCTGATCGGCATCGGCCTTTGGCGCGACAGCTTGCTGGCGGGGAGTTGGGAGCCGCGCCGCGCGCTCAAGCTGGCGGGCTGGTGCGCGCTGGCTTCGCTGCCAGCCCTCGTGGCTATGGCCGCAGCCGATTTTGCCAGCGGATTCGATCCGCTGGTGACGGCGCTTAATGCACTGGTGCTGTCGGCCCCGTTCGACATCGTGCTGGCGGTGGGCTGGGCGGCGCTGGCCATGCTGCTCTTCGCCCGTGGTGGATGGGTGGTGCGATTGTGGGCGGCGGCGGGCCGGATGGCACTGACCAATTACATGGCGACCAGCCTGATCTTCTCAGGTCTGTTCGCGAGTTGGGGGCTCGGCCTGTTCGGCGCGGTCAGCCGTCCGCAAGCGCTGGCGCTGTGCCTCGTGCCGATCGGGGCGATGTTGCTGTGGTCACCGCCGTGGCTTGCGCGCTTCCGACAGGGACCGGCGGAGTGGCTGTGGCGCAGCCTTGCCGGGTGGAAAATCTTGCCACTGCGGCGCTAGTCGGCGCGGAAATCCTCGGTCACTGTAGCCACCGCACCCACTTCCGCCTCATGGCCGGGCTCGCGCCAGGTTTCGGCAAGGCCTGCCGCTTCCCATTCGCGCATCGCGGGCAGAGCAAGCATGTGCTCGACCCACGCCATCCCGCCGCCGACATCAAGCCCATAGGTGCGGATGCGATAGGCGACGGGCGCGTAGAACGCATCGGCGGCGCTGAATTCAGTGCCCGCCAGGAATGGGCCGCCAAAGCGCGCCAGCCCTTCCTCGAACAGCTCACGCAGCCGAGCGACGTCCCTGGCCAGCGCCGCGTCATGCGGCGGCATGGTGGCGCGCACGCCGACATTCATCGGGCACTGGTTCCGCAGGGGAGAGAAGCCGCTATGCATCTCGGCCACCGCGCATTGGGCGAAGGCGCGCGCCTCCGGGGCTTTCGGCCACACGCCTTCGTGCCGGTCGGCCAGATAGAGCGTGATGCCGAGCGAATCCCACACCGTAGTTTCCCCATCCAGCAGGACCGGTACCTGCCCGGTTGGCGAGAAGCTGCGGAACGCCTCGTAATTGACCGATTGCGTGAAGGGCTCGATCCGGTCGGCGAAGGCAATACCCAGCGCCCGCATCAGCACCCAGGGGCGCAGCGACCAGCTGGAATAATTCCGGTTGGCGGTAATCAGCGTGTAATCGGTCATGCGCTTTGCCTGTTGCCCGATATGCCGCGACGATCAGGCCCTAGAGCGCAACCTCATACGCGGCGGTGGTCTTCTCGGCCACTTCCTCGGCGGTGACGCCCGGCGCCAGCTCGACAAGCTTGAACGGGCTGTCGTGGTTGTCGCGCTTGAACACGCAAAGGTCGGTGACGATCATGTCGATGACGTTCCGACCGGTCAGCGGCAGGGTGCATTCGGGGATGAACTTCGGCGCACCGCTCTTGCTGACATGTTCCATCACGACGATGATCTTCTTCACGCCCGCGACCAGGTCCATCGCGCCGCCCATGCCCTTGACCATCTTGCCGGGGATCATCCAGTTGGCGA
>CAYOSE010000056.1:0-16819 GCA_964406535.1 uncultured Sphingomonadaceae bacterium | reverse complement strand
CAACCTGCAATACACGCTCGACCTGAAGAGCGAGATCCTCATCGCCGAGGGTGTGCCGGTGCTCGACCTGCTCGGCGGCGATGCGGTGTCGGGCGATGGCGAGGCGCGCCATTCGGCCAATATGCGTGCCGGGTTCTTCTATCAGGGTTTCGGCCTGTTCAGCTTCACCCGGTACTATGGCGCGACCCGGATCGATGGCGACACCACCGACCTGACCTTCGACGATTACGTCACGGTCAGCGGGCGGCTGTTCATCAATCTGGGCGAGCAGGAGGGGCTGGTGAAGTCGGCCCCGTGGCTCGACGATACGCGGCTGTCCTTCGGGATGCGGAACATCTTCGACACGCGCCAGCGGGTTACGGACAGCAATGGCGAGGTGCCGCTGCGTTACCAGCCTTATCTGATCGACCCGACCGGTCGGCGTTTCGAGGTCGAAATCCGCAAGCTGTTCTGATTTTTCAGCGTGGCTGAAACAGGCGCGGGCTGGTGCCGATAATCAAGCCCGCCTCCGGGCGACGAAATACAACACGCTGCCCAGCGCCACGAGCCCGACCAGCACCACCACCGACTTGGTATCGACCTGCAGGGCCACCCAGCCCGAGGCGACCAGTGCGATGCCGGCCATTGCCAGATGGAGCGGGCGCAAGGTGCCGTCGCGTCGCTCCAGCACCGGCAGCGCGGCGGCGCAGACCGCATAGGTGATCAGCCGCACCAGCGTGGCGGCCACCGCGAGCACGGCAAAGCCCTCCCACAGGCCGAACAGAATCGCCGCGACGCCGGTGAAGACAATCGCATTGGCGGGCGTGCCGAAGCGCGGCGAGACTTGCGCGAACCAGCGCGGCAGCATCCGCCGCTCGGCCATGCCGAACACCAGCCGGGGAATCGAGGTCGCGTTGTTGAAATTGTTCGCCCCAATGCTGAACGCGGCGGCCACCACCAGCGCCACCGCGCCGACCTCCCCCATGCTCACCCGGGCGGCCTCGGCCAGCGCATTGTCCGCCACCGATGCCGGGGCGATGGCAAGGAACGCCCAGATCACCGCCATGTAGAGCAGCGTTACCGTCGCCACCATCGACACGATGGCGAGCGGCACGTTGCGCTTGGGGTCGCGCATTTCCCCGGCGGGCTCGACAATCGTCTCGAACCCCATGAAGGCATAGAAGGTCAGCAGCAGCGTACTCTCCACCGCGCTGAATTCGGGCAGGGCAACGCCAATCTTGCCAGTGGTGGTGAATAGTGCCGAGATCACCAGCGCGACCAGCGGCAGCACCTTCACCGCGGTCATCGCGCCTAGCGTGCCGATCGCGCCGCGCATGCCCAGCAGGTTGATGAAGGTGGTGATTGCGATGATCGCGGTCACCGCCACCGGGTTGGCGACCGGGCCGTTGAGCACCGGAAACAGCGCCGCCAGATAGGCGACCATGACGCTGGTGTTGGCCGCTGTGGTGACGATGGCGGAGGAATAGCGCGCCCACCCGGCCTGGAAGCCAACGAACGGCCCGAACGCCGCCTCGCCATAGAGGACCGAGCCGCCGCTATGCTCGAACCGCGCGGCCAGCCAGGCGTAGCAGATCGCCAGCGGCATGAAGATCAGCCCGCCGACCAGCATCATCCATGGGGCGAAATTGCCGACCGCTGCCGCCAGCACAGCGGGAAGGGCGAAGATACCCGCGCCGATCATGCCGTTGACCGGGAACAGCGCCGCGCCCCAGAAGCCCACCACGCGCGGCGGGCTCGTCTCTGTACTCATCAATGCGCTCCCGCCCGTTTGGCGCAGCCTGCCCGCATTGGCCGGGCCGCGCAAGCGGCAGAGCAACCGCCCACGCAAGCGATTGAGAAGCGCGGCGGCTGTCTCTATCTGTCCGCGCATGAGCAGCCGCACCCCCGCCGGATCTCCGCCCGACCCACGCGGCGCCCAGCGCTTCAATGAGGAGCGCGCGGCCTCGACCGTGCGCGGCGATGCCAGTCCCGACCTCGCGGCGGGCGTGGCGGCGATCCGCGACGTGGTCGCGACGCTGCCGCCGCGTCCGGGCGTCTACCGGATGAAGGATGCGCGCGGTGACGTACTCTACGTCGGCAAGGCGCGGGTGCTGCGGAACCGGGTGGCGAATTACACGCAGGTCGCCGCGCTGCCGAACCGGCTGCAGCGCATGGTCAGCCAGACCCGCTCGATGGAGATCGTCACCACCAATTCGGAGGCCGAGGCGCTGTTGCTCGAAGCGCAGCTGATCAAGCGTTTCCGCCCGCCTTACAATGTCTTGCTGCGCGACGACAAAAGCTTCCCCTTCATCCTGCTGCGCGAAGGGCACGACTTCCCGCGCATCATGAAGCATCGCGGCGCGCGCAAGGCGAAGGGCAATTATTACGGCCCCTTCGCCAGCGCCGGATCGGTCAACACCACGATCAACGCGCTGCAGAAACTGTTCCTGCTGCGGAGCTGCACCGACAGTTTCTTCAGCCGCCGCGACCGGCCATGCCTGCTCTACCAGATCCGCCGGTGCTCGGCCCCGTGCGTGGGGCGGATCGACAAGCCGGGGTACGAGGAATTGCTGCGCGAGGCGAAGGACTTCCTCTCCGGCAAGTCGGACGCCGTGCAGCGCAAGATCGAGGCGCAGATGGCCGCCGCCGCCGAGGCGCTCGATTTCGAAAGCGCGGCCATGCTGCGCGACCGGCTGCGCGCGGCGACCTTCATTCAGGGCAGTCAGGCGGTCAATGCCAGCGGGCTGGGCGATGCCGATGTCTTCGCGCTGGCGACCAAGGGCGGGCAGTTCGGAGTGCAGGCCTTCTTCATTCGCGGCGGGCAGAACTGGGGCCACCGGACCTTCTTCCCGCGCCAGACGCAGGAGCTGGAGGAGGGCGAGGTGCTCGCCCGCGTGCTCGCACAATTCTACGAGGAGGTGCCGCCGCCGCGCCACGTGCTGATCGACCGCGAGCTGCCCGAACAGGCGCTGCTGGAAGAGGCGCTGGCGACGCTGGCCGGGCACCGCGTGGCGATCTCGGTCCCGCAGCGCGGCGACCGGCGCAAGCTGATGGAGCAGGCGAGCCGCAATGCGGTGGAATCGCTCGACCGGCGGCTGGCGGAAAGCGGGACGCGGGCGAAGGTCCAGCACGAGATGGCCGAATTCCTCGACCTGCCCGATGTGCCGCAGCGGATCGAGATTTACGACAACAGCCATATCCAGGGCGACAAGGCCGTGGGCGCGATGGTGGTCGCGGGGCCAGAGGGGTTCCAGAAGAACCAGTACCGCAAATTCAACATCAGGCAGGCGCAGAGCAATGACGACTTCGCGATGATGCGCGAAGTGCTGGAGCGGCGGTTCGCGCGCGTGATGGAGGAGGACCCCGACCGCACCGGCGGCAGCTGGCCCGACCTCGTGCTGCTCGATGGTGGCAAGGGGCAGGTCTCCGCCGCGCTGGACGTGCTGGAGGAGCTGGGGATCGAGGACGTGCCGCTGGTCGGTGTCGCCAAGGGCCCGCATCACGGGCGCGAGGGGCGCGAGGTGTTCCACTTTCCCGACGGGCGCGAGAAGACGCTGCCGGTCAATTCACCGGTATTGTTCCACCTGCAGCAATTGCGCGACGAGGTGCACCGCTATGTCATCGGCGCGCACCGGCAGAAGCGTAGCAAGGCGATTACCGCCTCGCCGCTGGACGAGATCCCCGGCATCGGCCCGGCGAGGAAGCGCGCACTGCTGTTGCATTTCGGCACGGCGGGGAAGGTACGGGCGGCGGCTCTGGAGGATTTGCAGCGCGTGCCCGGTATCAGCGAGAGTGTGGCGCGCAAGGTCCACGATTTCTACCATGCCAGTGGGTAGGCGTTCGTTTTCTGAAGGCGGCTCCGGCCCGCTCCCCCTCCCGACCTCCCAAAAATTACCCTATCGGGAGGTTGGGAGGGGGAGCGGGCTGGTGCCGAAACTGTTTCAGCTTGGCTGAAACAGCAGTAGTCACTCGCGCACGTCGCGGATCATGCCTTCCTGCGCCACGCTGGCGACCAGCTTGCCGTTGCGGTCGAACACCTGGCCATAGGCAAAGCCACGCGAATGGCCGGTCCACGGGCTGTCGGTTACGTAGAGCAGCCAGTCGTCGCAGTGAAAATCCTCGTGAAACCACAGCGCGTGGTCGAGGCTGGCGATCTTCACGTCGCCCCGCTGGAACGACACGCCATGCGGCTGCAGCACGGTGGAGAGCAGGTTGAAGTCGGTGACATAGGCCAGCGCGGCGCGGTGCACATGCGGGTTGGGCGACAACGGCGCGACGGTCCGCAGCCAGATATGCGAGCGCGGCTTGCGCTGTTGCGGGTCGAGCCAGTCGCGCGGCTCGACCGAGCGAAAATCGAACGGGCGGCGGCGCAGCAGCGCTTCGCGTTGTTGCGGATCGCTGACCTTGGTCGCCAGCTCACGGCGGATGTGCTCGTCCGAAACCAGTTCCTCCGGCGGGGGCACGTCAGGCATCCTGATCTGCTGGTGGGCGAGACCGGGCTGCCGCTTCTGGAACGAGGCGGTCAGGCTCAGGATCGCCTCGCCATTCTGGCTGGCGACGACGCGGCGGTTGGCGAAGCTGCGTCCGTCGAGGTCGCGCTTGACCCGGAACTCGATCTTCTGGCCGGCTGTCCCGCCGCGCAGGAAATAGCCATGCAGCGAATGGATCAGGAATTCCGGGGGGACGGTGCGGCGCGTCGCGACCAGCGCCTGGGCAATCGCCTGGCCGCCAAAGATGCGCCCGGTTTCGCCGTCCTGATAGCGCCCCATGAACCGATCGGCACCGCGCGTTTCCAGGTCGAGCAACAGCGCAAAATCGGCGACGATCTGTTCTGGCGTTCGGGATGGCGATCTTGTTTGTTCCATGATTTGACGACATGCGCGCCGAAAAACCCTACGTCAACAAGGCGCACAAAATGGCGCGCAAAAACCCGGCCCGAAAAATCAGGTGAATTGTTCTCCCAATGCTGCACGCCTCGCCCAGCCGGGCGGGCGCACAATCATGTCTTCGCGGCCTATCCGGCCAGCGCCGCCAGCAGCAGCAGGGCGACGATATTCGTGATCTTGATCATCGGGTTCACAGCCGGGCCCGCAGTGTCCTTGTACGGGTCGCCAACCGTGTCGCCGGTGACGGCGGCCTTGTGCGCTTCCGAGCCCTTGCCGCCGTGATTACCGTCTTCGATATACTTCTTTGCATTGTCCCAGGCACCGCCGCCCGCGGTCATCGACAGGGCCACGAACAGCCCGCCGACGATCACGCCCAGCAGCAGCGCGCCGAGCGCAGCAAAACCGTTTTGCGTGCCTGCCACCAGCGAGATGACGAAATAGACCATGATCGGTGCGAGCACCGGCAGCAGGCTGGGGACGATCATCTCCTTGATCGCGGCGCGGGTCACGAGGTCGACCGTCCGCGCATAATTCGGGCGGCTGGTCCCGGCCATGATGCCGGGATCCGCCTTGAACTGGTCACGCACGTCCTTGACCACGTCGCCCGCCGCGCGGCCCACGGCGGTCATGCCCATGGCGCCGAACAGATAGGGCAGCAGCGCCCCCAGCAGCAGGCCGACGATCACGTAGGGATTCTCCAGACTGAAATCGACGTCCATGTCGGGGAAGAACTCGGCAAGGTCGGTGGTATAGGCCGCGAATAGCACCAGCGCGGCAAGGCCCGCCGAACCGATGGCATAGCCCTTGGTCACCGCCTTGGTGGTGTTGCCCACCGCGTCCAGCGCGTCGGTCTTTTCACGCACACTGTCGTCCAGTCCCGCCATCTCGGCGATACCGCCGGCATTGTCGGTCACCGGGCCGTAGGCATCGAGCGCCACGACCATGCCCGCCAGCGCCAGCATGCTGGTCGCCGCATAGGCGATGCCGATCAGCCCGGCGAGCTGGTAGGCGACGATGATGCCGGTGACGATCACCAGCGTCGGCAGCGCAGTCGATTCAAGACTGATGGCGAGGCCTTGGATCACGTTGGTGCCGTGGCCCGTTTCAGAGGACTTGGCGATCGACTTCACCGGCCGGAAATTGGTGCCGGTGTAATATTCGGTGATCCAGATGATCAGGCCGGTGATGACCAGGCCCAGCAGCGCGCACCAGAACAGGTCCATGGCGGTGAAGCCGCCGACGCCGTCCGCGCCGCCCAGCACCGCATTCATGTCGCCCAGCGCATATTGCATGACGAAATAGATCAGCGGGATCGACAGCACGGCGGTGATCAGGAAGCCCTTGTACATCGCCCCCATCACATTCGTCCCGCCGCCAAGGCGCACGAAATAGGTGCCGATGATCGAGGTCACGATGCAGGCCCCGCCGATCAGCAGCGGCAGCGCCATCATCGGCATCAGCATGTCGCCTAGGCTCGACAGCAGCAGCGCGGTCAGCACCATGGTCGCGCCGACGGTCACGACATAGGTTTCGAACAGGTCGGCGGCCATGCCCGCGCAGTCGCCGACATTGTCGCCGACATTGTCGGCGATCACGGCGGGGTTGCGCGGATCGTCCTCCGGGATACCGGCCTCGACCTTGCCGACGAGGTCGGCACCGACGTCAGCGGCCTTGGTGAAGATACCGCCGCCAAGGCGTGCGAAGATCGAGATCAGCGAGGCACCGAAGGCCAGCGCCACCAGCGCGTCAATCACCTCGCGGTCATTCGCCGGATGGCCCATCGGCCCGGTCAGCACGTAGAAGAATACGGCGATGGCCAGCAGCGCCAGACCCGCCACCAGCAGGCCGGTAATGGCCCCGGCGCGGAAGGCGAGGGTCAGGCCCTGCTGCAGCCCCTTCTGCGCGGCGGCGGCGGTGCGGACGTTGGAGCGGACCGAGATGTTCATGCCGATGAAGCCCGCGACGCCCGACAGGATCGCGCCGATCACGAAGCCGGTCGCGCTGATCGGGCCGAGGAAGACGGCGACCAGCACCGCCACGACCACGCCGACCATGCCGATGGTCGTGTACTGCCGCTTCAGATAGGCTTGCGCGCCCTCCTGAATGGCCCCGGCGATTTCCTGCATCCGTTCGTTACCGGCATCCGCGCCAAGCACCTGACGGCTGGTGACGAACCCGTAGACGATGGCCAGAAGGCCCAGCCCGATGGCAATAAGAACAAGGTCCATGCCCGCTCTTCCCCTCTCTCAAAAAAACGGCCCGGCCTTTGGTGGCCGGGTCCTGTTGGGAGGGGAGGCTATAAGCGCTTGTGCCCCGTGGCAAGGTAAAAGCAGGCACGCCTGTTTGTAGGACGTTCAGCGCGCCTGATGCTGGTAGCCGAGGCCTGCCGCGTCGCTCAGCGCTTCGCCGTCGAGCACCAGCGGCGCGCCGCCGCGCGCGAGCGCCTCGCCGATCCGCGTCGCCGGGATGGCCGGTTCGATCCCGGCGGGGAGGGCGAACAGCAACTCGTAATCGTCGCCCCAGCGCAGCGCGTCCTGCCGCCGGCTAGCCGGGACGGCGCAGGGCACCAGCGCGCTGTCCAGCGCCAAAGTAACGCCGCTCGCCTCGGCCATGCGGAAGGCGTCGAGCAGCAATCCGTCCGAAATATCCATCATCGCGGTAACCTGCGGGGCGAGGGCGATACCCTCGGCCAGCCGCGCCATGGGCCGTAGATAGGCGGACGGGTCGGCAGCGCCACCATCGCCAGTGCCGTCGCGCAAAGTCTCATAGCCGAGCATCGCCGCGCCGAGCTGGCCATTGACGTAAAGCTGGTCTGCCGGCTGCGCTCCTGCGCGCGACGGAACGGGCGTGTGGGTGGCACGACCGATGGCCGTCAGGCCGAGCGTGCGCGGGCCCTTGGCCGCAATCGTGTCGCCGCCCAGCAGCGGGACGTTGTAATGCGTGAGCACGTCCTCCAGCCCTGCAAGGAAGCGCGCGTCATCGTTGTCATCGGTTTTTGGCCCCAGCACATGGCCCAGCAGCACGCCGACCGGCTCCGCGCCCTTGGCCGCGAGGTCGGACAGGTTGCTCGCCACCAGCTTCCACGCGACATCGGCCATATCGGCATTGGGGTCAGCGTGGGCGAGATAGTGGACACCCTCGGCCATGGCGTCGTGGGTCAGTACCAGTGTCTCGCCGCCGACCTCCAGCACAGCGGCATCGTCGGTGAGGCCCCGCGCACCGGGATGCAGCGGCAGGGCGCGCAAGCCCGCGATAAAGGCCAGCTCGTCAGCCACCCGCCGCGACGCGCCGCTCAGGCGCGCATGTCCTGCGCCACGGCATCGAGCACGCCGTTGACGAATTTCGCCTCGCGGTCGTCGAAGAAGGCCTTGGCGACATCGACATATTCGCTGATCGCCGCCGCCTTGGGCACGTCAGCGCGGGCAAGCAGTTCATAGGTTCCGCAGCGCAGGATCTGCAGCATGGTCTTGTCGAGCCGCGCCAGCGTCCAGCCGCTGGCGAGCTTGCCCTGTACCAGCGCATCGATCTCTTCGGCGCGCGCGATCGCCCCGCTGACGAGGTCGTCGAAAAACGCGACCTCGGCCTCGGCATATTGCTCGTCTTCGATCTCGCGCCCGAGCCGGTGCTGGTGGAACTCGTCGAGCAGCCGGGCGAGCGCGGTGCTCTCCATCTGCCGCTGATAGAGCGCCTGCACTGCGGCCAGCCGCGCGGCGGAACGTGATTGGGAGCGGGCGTTGCTCAAAGGGCCAGTCTCATCGCACCCATATAGTCGCGCTTGCCGATCTCGACCCCGTCGCCGCGCAGCAGGGCATAGGCGGTGGTGACGTGGAAGAACAGGTTGGGCTGCGAGAAGGAGAGCAGGAAGTCCTCGCCCTTGAAGGGCAGGACGATCTCGCCGAAGCGGAATTCCGCCGGCTTGCCGATATAGCTGTCGAGCTCGGTGGGATCGAGCGCTTCCAGCGTGGCGATGGCCTCGCCCAGCAGCGCCTTCATCTCAGCGAAGGTGCGCGGCGGCTCGCTCAGGTCGGGCGAGTAGGTGCCAGCCCGCAGGCCCTCGATCGCGCGGACGGTATGGGTGTGCGCCTCCTTCACCTGAAAGGCGAAGTCGTACATGTCGGGCGCCAGCTTCTTGCAGACCATGTCGCCCTCGGACGTGCTGCCCGTTTCGCAATGGGCAGCCGCCTTGTCGAGAATGCCGTCGAGCGCCCCGAGCATCTGGAGGGCAGTCGGGACGAAGGCCTGGTGCAGGGTAAAGCTCATTTGGTCGTTCCTTTCAGTCTGATCTCAACAGATTTCGCGTGGGCGGGCAGCCCTTCCGCATTCGCCATCGCCACGGCCGCCGGGCCTATCTCGCCCAGCGCCGGCGCGTCCACCGCCAGAAAGCTGGTGCGCTTCATGAAGTCGAGCACCGACAGGCCGCTGGCGAACCGCGCGCGCCGCCCGGTCGGCAGGACGTGGTTCGGCCCGGCGACATAATCGCCGACCGCTTCGGGTGTATGACGGCCCATGAAGACGCTGCCCGCGTGTCTGATCTTCGCGAACATCGCCTCCGGATCGTCGACGCACAATTCGACATGTTCGGCGGCGAGCCGGTTGGCGAGTTCGGGGGCCTCGGCGGCGAGGTCCTGCACGGTGATGATCGTGCCGTATTTGTCCCAGCTGGCCCGCGCGACGCGCTCGGTCGACAGCTGCACGCTGAGCAGGTCGACCGCATCCTCGACCGCGAAGCCGAAGCCGTCATCGTCGGTGATCAGGATCGATTGCGCGCTGGGGTCGTGCTCGGCCTGGCTGAGCAGGTCGGCGGCGAGCCATTCGGGGTCGGACTTGTTGTCCGAGATGACGAGGATTTCGCTCGGCCCCGCGACCATGTCGATGCCGACCACGCCGTAAAGCTGGCGCTTGGCCTCGGCCACCCAGGCATTGCCGGGGCCGGTGATCACATCGACCGGGCGGATGCGCTTCGTGCCATAGGCGAGCGCGGCGATCGCCTGCGCGCCGCCCACGCGCCACACCTCGTCCACGCCCGCCAGATACGCGGCGGCCAGCACCAGCTCGTTGAGCGTGCCCTGCGGCGTCGGCGTCACCACCACCAGCCGCCCGACGCCCGCGACCTTGGCCGGAATCGCATTCATCAGCAGCGAGGAGGGGTAGGCGGCGCGTCCGCCCGGCACATACAGCCCCGCCGCATCGACGGGCCGCCACTTCGCGCCGAGCCGGACCCCGGCATCGTCGGTGAAGTCGCGATCCTGGGGCAGCTGCTCCACATGATAGGCGCGGATACGCTCCGCCGCGAGGTCGAGCGCGGCACGCAGATCCGGGTCAAGGAATTCGTAGGCTGCCCGGCACTGAGCAGCGTCGACGCGCCAGCTGGTAAGGTCGGCGGTCAGCGCGTGCTTGTCGAAGCGCATCGTATATTCGGCCAGCGCCTCGTCGCCGGTCTGACGGACCTCGGCGATGATATCGCGCACGTCGCGGCTGACATCGTCGTCGCTTTCGCGGCGTTCGTCGATCAGCCGCTTGAAGCGCGTCTCGAAACCGGCGTCCTTGGTGTTGAGGCGCAGCATCAGGCGGCCTGCCCCGTCGAGCTTTTCTGGCCCGCGATCTCGCGGAAGGTCTCGACCAGCCGCGCCACGCACGGATCGGTCTTGAGCGCGGCACGATTGGCGATCAGTCGCGCGCTGACCTGCATGATGACATCTTTCTCCACCAGCCCGTTCTGCTTGAGCGTCGTGCCGGTCGAGACAAGGTCGACGATCCGCCCCGCGAGGCCGAGCGAGGGGGCCAGCTCCATCGCGCCGTTCAGCTTGACGCACTCGGCCTGGATGCCCTGGCGTTCGAACCAGCGGCTGGTGAGGCCGGGATATTTTGTGGCGACGCGCAAATGGCTGGCGATACCGGGGGTGACGGCAGCGCCATCCCTGGGCTCGGCGACCGACAGCCGGCAATGGCCGATATCGAGGTCGACCGGGGCATAGAGCTCGGCATAGTCGAATTCCTCGACCACGTCGGACCCCACGATGCCCAGCTGCGCCGCGCCGAAGGCGACGAAGGTCGCGACATCGAAGGCTCGCACACGGATGATCCGCAGCCGCCCGTCCTCGCTGGCGAAGCTGAGCGAGCGGTCGGCCTTGTCGTGAAAGGCGCTTTCCGGCACGATTCCGGCGCGCTCCATCACGGGTAGCGCCTCGTCGAGAATGCGGCCCTTGGGCACGGCAAAAGTCAGCGTCGGGGTTGCGGTCTGGCTCATGGGGCGGCGATGTAAGGCGTAGGGGCAGAAAGGGCAATCGGCTTGGCAGGCAGCGGGCAAACTTCGGCAACGGACGCGGCGCAGGACGCGTTGGCGCGGACCACCGCGTGGCAGGCCGATCATACCGAGCGGGCGGGCGCGCCGATCACCTCGCGGATTGTCCGCGCGGTCCCGGCTATCGCCCGGACGGACAGCGCGACCGGGCGGCGCATCGCCAATTGGGCGGGGCTGAAGGTCGAGGACGCGATGCAGCTGCGGATCGCGGGCGGGCTGCATTTCCTGCACCTGACCGGCGAGGAGGAGCGGCTGGCCCCGGTCTATGCCGGGCTCGTCACCGACCAGCCGACCGTCGATGCCATCGTCTGCGCGGCGGTCGAGAAGTTCGACCACGTGCTGCTGCCATGGCTCGACCATCCGCCACAGACCAACGAGGCGGCACGCTCGGTCTCGGTCATGACGGCGCTGTTGTGGCTGTCGGGCCGGTTGGGCCCGCAGTTTGAGCTCAACGAGATCGGCGCGAGCGCGGGCGCGAATACGATGATGGGCCGCTATCGCTACGATCTCGGCGGGGTGCAGGTCGGGCCGTCGCTTTCGCGCATGGTGCTCGCGCCTGAATGGCGCGGGCCTCCGCCGCCGGACAATCCCGTCGAAATCGTCGCCGCGCGGGGCTGCGACCTCGCGCCGGTGGACCTCACCGACCCCGAGCAGGCGATGAAGCTGCGCGCCTATATCTGGCACGACATGAGCGAGCGCATGGGACGGCTCGATACGGTGATCGACATGGCCCGCCGCGCGCCGCCGGACCTTGCGCGGATGGATGCCGCCGCCTTCGTGGAGGAGGTGCTGGCGAGCGAACAGGCGGCGGGGACCACCCGGGTGCTGTTCCACACCATCGTCTGGCAATACCTGCCCGATGTGACGCGCGATGCGATCAACGCCGCGATGGAGCAGGCGGGGGCACAGGCCTCGCCCGAACGACCGCTCGCCTGGGTGCAGGTCGAAACCAACCGGCAGGCCTTCCGCCACGAAATGCAGGTCCGCCTGTGGAACGGCGAGCAGGCCGGGGGCAGCGACTGGGTGAAGCTGTGCGCCGCGCATCCGCATGGCGCGTGGGTCGAGTGGCTGGGCGGCAAAAGGTGACAACTGCACCTTGAACCGTTCGTCCTGAGCTTGTCGGAAGCGAAGCTGTTCCGCAGGAACAACGATGAACGGGTGGGACGAGTTCGCGGTTCGACAAGCTCACCACGAACGGAAATTACTACCGCCCAAGGCCTCGCTGCCGGAGTCTTTTAGTACCGTTAGGTTTGTTTGAGGCCGGAGCCGCCACCAGCGATCAGCTATCGCTGTTCGTGAGCGGCTTCTCGGGCAGCGGAATGAACTCCTCGGTATCGCCCGGCACCTTGGGGAAGCGCCCCTCGCGCCAGTCGGCCTTGGCCTGTTCGATCCGCTCGCGGCTGGAGCTGACGAAGTTCCACCAGACATGCCGCTTTGATGGGAAGGCCTCGCCGCCCATCAGCATCACCTTGCCGCCTGTCTGGCTGGTCAGCGTCATTGTCGCCCCCGGCGCGAGCAGGGTCAGTGCATAGAGTTCGAGCGGCTGCCCGTCGACGCTCGCTTCGCCGCCGACCAGCATCAGCGCCCGTTCGTCGGCTGGTGAATCGATCGGGAGTGCGCCGCCGGGCGCGAGGTTGATCTCGGCATAAATCGTCTCGGCATAGGTCGTGGTTGCCGCGCGGCGGCCCCACAGCTGGCCCATGATGATCCGCGCCGAAACGCCGCTGTCCTCGACCAGCGGCAGGTCGTTGACCGCCTCGAAGGCCGGGTCGATCTCCTCTTGGCCATCGGGCAAAGCGAGCCATGTCTGCATGCCGTAAATGCCGGGGCCGGCCTCTCGTTCGGAGCCGGGGCTGCGCTCCGAATGGACGATGCCGCTGCCCGCCGTCATCAGGTTCACCGTGCCGGGATGGATGGTCGAAAAGGTGCCGAGCGAGTCGCGATGGTCGATCGCCCCGCCATATTCGCCGCCGAACAGCCAGGTCACCGTGGCGAGATTGATATGCGGATGCGGGCGCACATCCATGCCGGTGCCGGGATCGAGCCGCGCGGGGCCGATCTGGTCGACGAAAACGAACGGGCCGACCATCCGCGCCTCCCGGCTGGGCACAGCGCGGCGGACCTTGAACCCGCCAAGGTCGTGCGTGGTCGGCGTGACGACCTTCATGATCGGGCTGCTGTTGGTCATCGTCTGCGCCTTTCCTATTGCTCGTCCAGTTCCTCGTAATGGCGGAAGATGCCGTCCTCGTTGAACGCCATGCGCCGCTCGCTCGCAAGGTAGGCGGCGACCCCCTCGATATCGGGGACGCTGGCCTGCAAGGCCTCGAGATTGGGCCAGCTCCCTTGCATGTTGGCCATGAAGGCGGGGAAGGCATAGTCGAGGCCCTCGAGCAGCTGGAACAGGCTGGTGTCGACATGGCTCCATTGTTCGCCGAGCATGAAGGGGCCGCCATTGGCGCTCAGTGCATTGTCGAAATGGATCAGGAACTTGGGCGCGCGGGTTGCGCGAAAATCGGCGGCGCGTTCGAACGCGGCATCCATCTGGTCGGCGTAATAGAGGCTGCTGGCGATCGGGTGATGGACGGCGTGAACCTCGGCCACGAAGTCGCTGATATCCATCTGCAATTGCAGCAGCGAGAGGTCGGTTTCCAGCTCGCCCGCGCCGAGCCCTTCCTTCTCGGTCAGATATTGCAGGATCAGCGCGGTCTGGCCGATGCACACGTCGCCGTCGATCAGGTAGGGCGGGGCGAAGGGGCGCATGCCGGTCCGCGCGTGCAGGTCCTCGACCAGCGCATCGGCGCCCTGTTCGCGGGCGATATCCTCGTATTCCAGCTCGGCCGCTTCCATGAACAGGCGCACGAATTCGCCGCGCCCCGGCAGGCTGGGCCAGTACCAGAGCTGGTAGCTCATGCCGCTTCGCCGGGTGCGATGGCCTTGACCGCCAGCGCATGGACGCGGGTGCCGGGAATATCGCCCAGCGCGCGGTTGATCATGCGCTGCCGTTCCAGCCGCGACTTGCCGGCAAATTCAGCACTCTCGACCACCACCGAGAAATGCGATTCCCCGCTGCCGTCGTCGCCGGAATGGCCGCGATGCATGGCGCTGTCATTGCTGACGATCAGCCGTTCGGGCGCAAAGGCTTGCTCCAGCAGCGCCTCAATCTCGTTCTGCAGGGGGCCTGCCATCGCCTTTTCTACCTCGCACCATTTTCCGGGGGTTTTCATCTGGGCCTGCCTGCCCCACTTTCAAGCCGATGAGGAACGAGAAATTCCACGGGCGGCACGAGGCCGGGGGCCGCCAATGCGAGGCACCGCACTGCGAAGGGGCGGGCGAGTATCGCGCACCGGGCAGTCGCTCTTCGGGGTTTGACGGGCCGGGCGACTGGCGCTGGTTCTGCCTCGACCATGTGCGCGAGTTCAACGCCGGTTACGACTGGTTCGAAGGGATGAGCGCCGACGAGATTCTTGCCGCGCAATCGCCGGTGTCCGGCTGGCAGACCGAAAGCCGCGTGTTCCGCGCCGATGCCGGGGCCGACGGCACGCCGCGCTGGGCCGATTTCGACGACCCGCTCGATGCGATCGGCGCACGGGCGGCGGACATCAAGGCGCGGGCACGGGCGCGCAGCTATACCAGCGCGCCGGGGCGCTTCACCGCGCGCGAGCGCGAGGCGCTGGGCGTGATGGGCCTGTCGTCAGAGGCGGATCGTCCGCAGCTGCGGCGCCGCTATTCCGAACTCGTGCGCCGCTATCACCCCGCCCGCAATGGCGGCGACCGGACGCACGACGACCGGCTGCAGCGCGTGGTCGAGGCCTATCAACTGCTCAGGCGGGCAGCGGCCTTCGCCTAGATCTTGTTCCAATCACGTGGAATTCGGCACCAGCCTGCTCCCGTCCCGAGGAACACGAAAACGTCCGGGGGACGTTTTCGCTGAGGGGGCCGACCTCCCAAAGATTACCCTGTCGGGAGGCTGGGAGGGGGAGTGGGCCGGAGCCGTACCTGTTTCAGCCACGCTGAAACAGAAATCACTACTTCCACTGCATCTCTTCCATCAGCTTCGCGTCGCTGGCCTTGGCCGCCTGATAGGCGGGGCGCGCGCGGAACCGTTCGGCATAGGCAGTGAAGCTCGCGCGCTCGGGAAGCGTGCCGAACATCAGGCCCCAGTCGACCTCCGATCCGACATAGATGTCGGCCATGGTGAAGCGCTCGCCGCAGACATAGTCGTGGCCAGACAGCCACCAGTCGAGCGTATCCACCGTCTTTTCAAAATTGCCGAAACCGAGCATGCCCTGCTTCTGCGGATCACTGACTTCCCAGCCCATCGCCTTGCTGGTGACCGCCGATTCCACCGGACCGGCGGCGAAGAACAGCCAGCGGAAATAGGCGGCCTTTTCGTGCGGGCCCGGGAGCAGGTCGGGGGCCTCCATCTCGGCCAGATAATGGCAGATCGCCGCCGCCTCGGTCACGACGTGGTCGTGATCGCCATGGCGGTGGATGATCGTGGGCAGCTTGCCCATCGGGTTGGCGTCGAGCAGCGCCTGCGGCTTGTTGGCCCAGTCGACCGGCACCCGGTCGAATTCAACGCCCGCCTCGCGGAAGGCCCAATGCGCGATCGCCGCGCGGCTCATCGGATTGTAGAACATGGTGTAGTTCGTCATCGGACAGTTCCTTTCAGTTCTTCAAGCGTCTCTGCCGATGGTGAGGATCGGCGCAAAGCCGCCCCAGATCATCCGCTTGCCGTCAAACGGCATCTCGCTCATGTCTTCGGCCCAGAAGGGATCGCTTTCCATCTTCTGCTTGGCTGCATCGCAGGTCGCCTTGTCGGGCCAGACCATCCACGAGAAGACGATCTTTTCGCCCGTTTCGGCCCTGGTCGCCATGCGAAAATCGGTGACCTTGCCGTCCGGCACGTCATCCTCCCACGCCTCCACGATCTCGGTGACGCCATATTCGACGAACTTGGCACCGACCTTTTGCGCGATCGCGCGGTAGGCTTCCTTCTTGCCCTCGGGCACGGGGATCAGAAATCCTTGAACATACATGGCTCAGGCTCCTTCTCTTCAGCGTGAAGCGCACGCGGTGGCGACTCGCGCCGCCGCCGCATATAATCTGACAGCCTACACGATGGCCCGGGAAAGCGGCGCGCCGATGACATTTCGCGCCCGGCGTCCCGGGGGATGTACGACAATCCGTGGCCCGCCGCGCATATCGCGGTTGCAGCGCAACGCGCCCGCGTCTAGTCATCCGCGCACGATGAGTGATCTTAGTTTCAGCAGCGAACAGCCTGGCACCGAACTGACCGCGCCCGATATCGAGCTCGACGTCCGGGAGACCTTTGGCGTGGATGTCGACCTGAAGGTTCCGGCCTTCTCCGACGCGGACGAGCGGGTGCCCGAAGTGGACCCGAGCTACGTCTTCGACCCGGATACGACGCTGGCGATCCTCGCGGGCTTCGCCTTCAATCGCCGGGTGATGATCCAGGGCTATCACGGCACCGGCAAGTCGACCCATATCGAACAGGTTGCCGCGCGCCTCAAATGGCCGACCGTGCGGATCAACCTCGACGCGCATATCAGCCGTATCGACCTGATCGGCCGCGACGCCATCGTGCTGCGCGACGGCCTGCAGAAGACCGAGTTCAAGGAAGGCCTGCTGC
>CAYOSE010000055.1:0-17139 GCA_964406535.1 uncultured Sphingomonadaceae bacterium | reverse complement strand
AAGTTCTCCGGCTCGTCGGTGCCGAGCGGTGCATCGGTCTGGTCGCCGCCAGCGCGGCGACGCAGCTCGGCCAGTACGAGGTTCCGCATGGCGTCGATCTCGTCCTGCCGCTGGGTCCGGCGCGGTTCGGTATCGGGCTTGAACGCTTCCCAGATCACCGCATCGGTCGGGCCGTTATTGGGCCAGCCCTCGAACACGCGCGTGCCGCTGCGCCGGTCGATCCGGACCATGCGAACGCCTTCGGGCGCGAGGAACGGGCGTCCGTCCCAGCGCTCGCGCGTTTCCTGCACGAACTGCTTGAAGATCGGCGCACCGGTATTTCCGCCCTGGATCCAGCCGCCCATGTTGCGCGGCTGGTCGTAACCGACATAGGTGCCCGCCACGAGGTCGGGCGAACCGCCCATGAACCACGCATTGGTCGGGCCCGAGGACGTGCCGGTCTTGCCGAACAGCGGCAGGCCGAGGTCGCGCAGCCGCACCGCCGTGCCGCGCTGGACCACGCCTTCGAGCATGTGGACGATCTGGTAAGCCGTCCGCCGGTCGAGCACCTGCCGCCCCGTCGCGCCGAAGCGCGGCATGGGCGAGCCATCCCACTCGGCCATATTGCAGTCATTGCAGTCGCGCTGGTCCGCGCGCCAGATCACCTTGCCGCGCCGGTCCTGCACATAGTCGATCAGCGTGGGCGCATTCAGGCGGCCATTGTTCACCAGCGCCGAATAGGCGTTGACCATCCGCAGCACGGTCGTGTCGCCCGCCCCCAGCGCATAGGCCGGATAAGGCCGGTACTGCCCCCGGTCGACGATCCCCATCCGCTCGAACGTGTCGATCACGTTCTCCATCCCCGAATCCATCGCGATATGGACGGTCATCAGGTTCTTCGACTGTTCGAGGCCGTAGCGCATCGGGTGCTCGCCACCGCCAACGGAATTGCCGAAATTGGTGAAGCACTTCTCGCCCAGGCCGGCGCCCTGCCAGTAACAATACTGGCTGTCCGGGATCATCGAGGCCGGGGTCATCCCGTTGTCGAGGCCGGTCGCATAGACGAATGGCTTGATCGTCGAGCCCGGCTGCCGTTCGGCCTGGGTGGCGCGGTTGAACGCGCCAAGCCGCGAATCGAAACCGCCCTGCATGGCCAGCACCCGGCCCGTATGCGGGTCCTGCGCGACAAAGCCGCCCGACACCTCCGGTATGGAACGCACGGCATAGCCGTTGCCTTGGGGGGCGACCGCAATCACGTCTCCCTGCTTCAGGGCATTGGGCAGGTTGGAGAGCGGCGCCTCCGACCCGTCGGAAAAGCCGACCGTCGCCGCATCGCCGCTGCGCTGGGTGACAACGCCCACGCGCCAGTCCTTGTACCTGATCGACAGGTAGGAACTGGCCAGCTGGCTCGACCAGCTGCCATCATCGAAATTGATCGTGGCGATCGGCCCGTGCCAGCCATGGTTGCCGTGATAGCGCATCAGCCCGGCCCGCAGCGAATCGCGCGCGGCCTCCTGCAGCTCGGTGTCGAGCGAGGTGCGAATCCACAACCCGCCCGCATAGACGCTGTAGGGCCCGTCCTCCGCCTCTTCGCCATATCTGTCGATCAGCTCGCGGCGCACTTCCTCGAAGAAATAGCCCGCATCGGCGGAGCGCTCGCGCCGCCCGCCCTCGACGATGCCCAGCGGCAACGCCTTGGCCGCATCGCGCTCGGCAACGGTGATGTGGCCATTGTCCTCCATCTGGTCGAGGACGAAATTGCGGCGGGTCAGCGCGGCGTCGTAATTGGCTTCGCGGCTATAGGTTTCGGGCGCCTTGGGCAGGATCGCCAGATAGGCCATTTCATGCAGGTCGAGGTCGGCCACATCCTTGTCGAAATAGGCGCGGCTCGCGGCCTGCACGCCGAAACTGCGGCGTCCGAGCGGGATCTCGTTGAGATAGAGCGTGATGATCTCGCGCTTCGACAGCACCCCCTCGATCCGGGTTGCGAGCACCATTTCCTTCAGCTTGCGGGTGACCGAATATTCGTTGCCGACAAGGATGTTCTTGGCGACCTGCTGGGTGATGGTCGAGCCGCCCACCGCGCGCTCGCCAGAGCCGATCTTGCTGACATAATCGAACACGGCATTGGCAAAGCCGGTCGCATCGATGCCGCCGTGGCTCCAGAACGTCTCGTCCTCGGCCGAGGTATAGGCGTTGACCAGCTGTGGCGGCAGGTCCTTGTAGTCCAGCTCCACCCGCCGCTCGCGCTCGTAGCGATGCACGACCTCGCCATCGACGCCGCGTACGACCGAGGGCAGGTTCGGCTCGTAATCGAGCAAGGTCGCGGCATCGGGCAGGTTGCGGGTAAAGGTGACCCAGACCAGCGCCCAGACGGCCAGCAGCAACACCAGCGCCCAGAACCCTATGCGGAACCACTTGCTGCCCTGCCAGCGGCTGGAAAACCATGCGCCGAAAGCGCGCAACGCATTCCCGATTCCGGCCCCGATTCCCGCCACGCCGTCGCGGGCCCGTCCTGTCGCGGTGTCAGCATCCATGGCGGTTCTCTAGCACGGCGCGGATTAACGGCGCCAGCAGCAATCCAGCAGCATTAGGCAGCGTGGACAAATTCCCCGCGGCCACGGCCGGAGGCAGAAAACGCCAGTTCAAGGAGTGAGGACGGCGGATATGCGGGCATATTCAAGGACGAAGGACGCCGAAATGGCGTTTTCTGGTCCGGCCCCGGTGGGGTTCGGCCCATTCGGGCGCTGGCAGCGTTGTTCCGCCTTGAAAGAGAGCCACTCTTCCTGCGGCTTCACGCCTTGCCAGCGCCCGAATGGATCACGAACCGTGTTTCGCGCGGAATCTGTCCACGCTGCCTGGGGTCTCAGGTCGCATCACCGGCACCGCTGGCAGCGCCGCGCTCGGGCGGGTTGCGGACGAAGAACACGCGAATGGCATCACTCATGGCGACAGCAAAGCGCGCCTGCCCCTCAGGTGAGGACAGTTCGCGCGCCTCCTCCGCATTGCTGACGAAGCCCGCCTCGTACAGGACCGAGGGCATGTCGGGCGCGCGCAGCACCACCAGCGAGGCAGAGCGGCGCGGCTGCGGGTGGAAGGTGAGCAGCCCCTCGCCCTCGCGTTCGATCAGCCCGGCAAACTGCGCCGCAAGCTCGCGCGCGCGGCGCTGCGACAGTTCGAACAGGATCGCATCGACCGTGTCGTCGGCCCGCGAGAGGTCCACGCCGCCGATCATGTCCGCCCGGTTTTCGTTTTCAGCGAAGCGCGCGGCCTCGCGGCTCGATGCCTCTTCGGACAGGATATAGATGCTCGCGCCCGTGACCTCACCCGATTCCCCGGCAGAATCGGCATGGATCGACAGAAACAGGTCGGCCCCCAGGCGACGGGCGATATCGACCCGCTCGTCAAGCGAAATGAAGCGGTCCTCGTCCCGCGTCAGCGCCACGCGGATGACCCCGCTTTCGACCAGCGCATCGCGCAGCGCCTGCGCCAGCCCGAGCGTGATCGCCTTTTCGAAAATCTCTTCGCCGCGCGCCCCGGAATCGAATCCGCCATGCCCCGGATCGATCACGACCAGCGGCCGGGCGGGATCGTCGGGTCCGGCGATGTCGGGCAGGCCGATGCGCGTCCCCGGCGCGGCCAGCTCGACCCGTTCGACATAGGCGGGTGCCGCCATGCCCTGTTCGCTCTGCCGCTTGATCGTAATGATCGCCGCCAGCGCCAGCGTGGGCAGCACGAACAGCAGCAGCATGGCGAGACGAAGTTTCACGGACGTTGTTTCACAGGTGAACTATTCAAGCCTCAGTGGCGGTTATTGCGGCGCCGGGGACGAATTCCCCTTTGCCTTGCCTAACCACAAGAGAAATTAACCTTATCGCGCAACAAGGTTGCCGAGACTTTCCCCCGATGCTAGCGTCATTTCCGGTTGGGCAGTCTCTGTCCGCCATCCGATCGGGTCTTGCCTTCGCTGGCCCCGATTCAGCTAACAGGTTGATGCCACAATGCAAAGTAAGCGCCGTGACGACGAAAGGCAGCCCATCGGGCGCGCTACGTCTGCGGCGCGTGAGCAGACCCAAACCCTGCCGCTTTGCCCCATGGCAATGACATTTCGCAGCGCCAGCCCGAACCGAGGCACTGGCGTTATTCTGCATTCCCCGCACCGCCATGACGCTTGCGTCCGACGGGCGGGATCCTTCACAAATTGGCGGCCCCAGGCACCCGGCATGACCGGACGGCCTCGCTCCGCCCGGAGAAATTTACATGGCAACGCGCATGCTTATCGATGCGCGCCACCCGGAAGAAACACGGGTGGCGGTGCTCAAGGGAAACCGGATTGAGGAGTTCGATTTCGAATCTGCTGAACACAAGCAGATCAAGGGCAATATCTATCTCGCCAAGGTTACCCGCGTAGAACCCAGCCTGCAGGCGGCATTCGTCGATTTCGGCGGCAACCGGCATGGCTTCCTCGCCTTCAGCGAAATCCATCCCGACTATTACCAGATTCCGGCCGCCGACCGTGCGGCGCTGATCGCCGAGGAACAGGCTGCGGCCGACGAAGAGGCTGCGCTGCGCGCTGCCGAAGACGACGAAGACGGCGACGACGATCAGGACATTGCCGCTCACGACAGCGACGATGACGAGGATGAAGAGCTGGAAGCCGGGGTCGAGGAAATCGACACCTCGGAAAAGGGCAAGGTCGCCACGATCGAGGACGGTGTGGTCGAAAGCGACGACGCCGACAGCGATGGCGAGGATTCGGACGACGACGATTCCGACAGCGAAAATTCCGGCGATGAATCTGCCGATGACGACAATGGCGACGACAATGGTGAGGATGCGCCGCGTTCGCGTGGTCGCCGAGGCCGTGGTCGACGCCAGGGTGGCGGTCGCGGCGGCAAGGGCGGTCGCAGTTCGTCCGGTCGCGCCAAGGAAATCGACGACGTTCGCGCCAAGCGCCAGGCGCTGCGACGCCGCTACAAGATCCAGGACGTCATCCAGCGCCGTCAGGTCCTGCTGGTCCAGGTCGTCAAGGAAGAGCGCGGCAACAAAGGCGCGGCGCTGACCACCTATCTCAGCCTCGCGGACCGCTATTGCGTGCTCATGCCGAACTCCAGCCATGGCGGCGGCATCTCGCGCAAGATTTCCAGCGGCTCCGACCGCAAGCGCCTGAAGCAGATCGTTTCCGACCTCAGCCTGCCCCGCTCGATGGGCCTGATCGTCCGCACGGCGGGCCTCCAGCGCACCAAGACCGAGATCAAGCGCGACTTCGACTACCTCGCCCGGCTTTGGGACGAGATCCGCGAGAACACGCTCAAGTCATCCGCGCCGGCGGTGATCCATTCGGATTCGGACCTCATCAAGCGCGCGATCCGCGACATCTACAATCGCGAGATCGAAGAAGTCGTGGTCGAGGGCGAGGAAGGCTACAAGGCTGCCAAGCAGTTCATGAAGCTGCTGATGCCCAGCCATGCGCGCCGGGTGAAGGCCTATTCCGACCCCGTTCCGCTGTTCCAGCGCTACGGCGCGGAGGACCAGCTCTCGGCGATGTACGATCCGATGGTACAGCTGAAGTCCGGCGGTTACCTGATCATCAACCCGACCGAGGCGCTGGTCTCGATCGACATCAACTCCGGGCGCTCGACCAAGGAACACGGGATCGAGGCGACCGCGCTGCACACCAACCTAGAGGCTGCGCGGGAAATCGCCCGCCAGTTGCGCCTGCGCGACATGGCCGGCCTCGTCGTCATCGACTTCATCGACATGGAGCACAATTCCAACGTGCGGAAGGTCGAGAAGGCGATGAAGGAGGCGCTCAAGAACGACCGCGCCCGCATCCAGGTCGGTCGCATTTCGGGCTTCGGCCTCATGGAGATGAGCCGCCAGCGCCTCAGGACCGGCGTGCTCGAAGCGACCACCCGCTCATGCCCGCATTGCGACGGCACAGGCCTCGTGCGTACCGCCAGCTCGGCGGGCCTGTCAGCGCTGCGCCTGATCGAGGATGAGGCCGCCAAGGGCAAGGGCAGCGTGATTACCCTCTACGCCTCGACCGAGGCAGCGGTGTACCTGCTCAACACCAAGCGCGCCGACCTCTCGGAGATCGAGAGCCGCTATGGCGTGACGGTCGAAGTCCAGCCCGAAGGCGAGGATGAAGGCGCGAAGATGCGCGTCGCCTCCTCCGGCCCGCGTCCGACGCAGACCCCGAAATTCGAAGCTATCGTCGATGATGACGAGGACGAGGATCTGCCCGAGGAGCAGGACGAGGACGACAACGAGACTGCGGACGGTGCCGATGACGATGACGGTGCGCCGCGCAAGAAGAAGCGCCGCCGTCGCGGTGGGCGCGGACGCTCGCGTCGCCGTCAGAGCGAAGACGATCAGGCCGAGGATGGCGAAGGCGCGGACAATGGCAGCGATGCCGACGACTCGGCCGATGATGCCGCTGACGGCGACAGCGACGGCGACACCGCCGAAACTGCGAACGACGACGCCTCCGCCGACGAGCAGCCGAAGAAGCGCCGCCGCCGGGGCGGTCGTGGACGCGGGCGCAAGAAGGTGCAGGATGGCGAGACCGGTGAGGAAGAGGTCGGCGAAAGCTCTGCCGAGGAAGCCGCTGCCGAGACTGCCGAAGCCGCTGAACCTGCTGCCGAGGTGAAGGAAGAAGCTCCGGCTGAAGCAGAAGTACCCGCCGAGGCTGCCGCAGAAGAACCTGCCGAGGAGAAGCCCAAGCCCAAGCGCACGCGTCGCCGCAAGCCCAAGGCTGAAGCCGAGCCTGCCGCGAAAGAGGCGGTGCCCGAAAGTGCACCTGCCGAGGAACTCGCAGCGGAAACCCCTGCTGCGGAACCCGAGACCGAGCCTGCTCCTGCCGCCAATGACAGCAATGGCGGCGACACCCCGCCTGCCGCTGAAGGTGGCGAAGGCGAATCCGGTGACGGAGAGGATGGCGAACGTCGCGGCGGCTGGTGGCAACGCACCTTCGGCGCGTAAGCTAGCACAAACTCAGACATGATCCGTCGATCACGGAATCTGCCCCACAGGGTCTAGATGCCGGGTCGGCGGGCCGTGCCCCACTCCATCCACCCCGCCCAGCGCGGCGCCTGCTTGAAATAGGCCTGCCCCAGCGGCTCGACTTCCAGCCCCGCGCGCAGGAACGCACCGCCAACCTCACGCGTCAGGTGGCAATTGCCCGCCAGCCTCCTCCAGACCGGCTCGATCCGCCGTTGCCAGCGTGCCGGCCCCGGATCGGGCGCGCGACCATGTTCGAGATAGATCAGCCGTCCGCCCGGTCGCAGCACGCGGCGCATCTCGCGCACGACCTGCGCCTGATCCTCGACCGAGCACAGCGTGAAGGTACACACCACGCTGTCGAAACTTCCATCGGCAAAAGGAATGGCTTCGCCCCGCCCTTCCCTGACCTCGGCCTCCCAGCCCTTGGCCCGCGCCTGCTGGCGCGACTTTTCGAGCAGCAATGCATTGGGGTCGATTCCGGCAAAACCGGTCACGCGGTCCCGGTCGTACCAGCTCTGATTGAAACCACCGCCACAGCCGATCTCAAGCACCCGGCCACTGGCCAGTGGCACAACCTCGCCGCGCAAGGCGCTGATCGCCGGGCAGCCGCAGCCCAGCGAAATCAGCCGGGGAAGCACCGTCTCATCATACCAGCCAGCCAAGCCCATAGTGCGCGCTCCATGGTGGAACGGGCAGTCTAGCGCAGATTTGCCCGTTTCCTATCCCGGTCGAACCCGCCGGGCGGAAAATCTCGCGCGTGTGGCTTCACGCCGGAATTTCGTCGCCGCGCCAGTCGAACAGTTTGCCGCTGTCCTCCGGACTAAGTCCCGCCAGCACGCTGAGCAGATTCTGCGCCGCATCCTCTGCCTGCGTCAGCTGCCCTTCCGGCAGACCTGACTGGAACGGCGCGCTGAGCGCCGTGTCGACCGTGCCCGGATGCAGACCGACGATGCTCGCCTGTTTGTGCGTGCGGCCCATCTCGATGGCGAAATTGCGGATGAGCATGTTGAGCGCCGCCTTGCTCGCGCGGTAGGAATGCCATCCGCCGAGCCGGTTGTCGCCGATCGAGCCAACTCGCGCCGACAGGGCCGCAAAAATGCTCGCCCGGTCGCGCTGCAGCAGCGGCAATACATGCTTGGCGATCAGCGCCGGGCCGATCGTGTTGAGCCGAAAGGCCTGCTCCATCGCCGTGGGATCGAGCGTCTTCAGGCTGCGTTCCGGCCCTGTCCCGTCGGCCAGCGTCAGGGCGCCGGTGGCAACGATGACCAGATCGGGCGGATCGTCCGGCCACCCGGCCACGGCCTCGGCGATGCTTGCCTCGTCCTCCAGATCGAACTGGAACGGTGTCGCGGCCACGCCCGCGGGGACTTTTCCGCTGCGCGAACCTGCCCGAACAACGCAGCCCTGCGCCACGAGATGCTCGACCAGCGCTGCGCCGATTCCCCCGCTGCTGCCGAAAATTGCTGCATTGCGCCATGCCATGCTAGGGATGTGGGCCCGCCGATCCCCGCTGCAAGGGCAAATAGAGGGTCCAGCCCCTTGCCCTAGCCAACCGAGCGGCTAAGGAGGCGGGACGAAACGCAAACGGACAGACACGCGAAATGGCCACTTTCACGCTTCCCAAGAACAGCAAGATCAACGCCAAGGGCCAGGTCCACACGGCCGATGGCGCGACGCGCAAGAAGACCTTTCGCATCTATCGCTGGGATCCGGACAGTGGTGAGAACCCGCGCTACGATACGTTCGAACTCGACCTCGACGATTGCGGCCCGATGGTCCTCGACGCACTGTTCAAGATCAAGAACGAGATCGACCCGACGCTGACTTTCCGTCGCTCCTGCCGCGAAGGGATCTGCGGCTCGTGCTCGATGAACATGAACGGCAAGAACGGGCTCGCCTGCACCACCGCGATCGAAGATCTGAAGGGCGATGTCCGCATCACCCCGCTGCCGCATATGGACGTGGTCAAGGATCTGGTCCCCGACTTCACCCATTTCTACGCCCAGTATGCCTCGATCCGGCCCTGGCTGCAGGCGGTGACGCCGACGCCTTCGGGCAAGGAACGGCTGCAGAGCCCCGAACAGCGCGAGAAGCTGGACGGCCTGTATGAGTGCATCCTGTGCGCCTGCTGCTCGACCGCGTGCCCGTCCTACTGGTGGAATTCGGACAAGTTCCTGGGGCCCGCAATCCTGCTGCAGGCCTATCGCTGGCTGGCCGACAGCCGCGACGAGATGACCGGTGAACGGCTCGACGCGCTGGAAGACCCCTTCCGCCTCTATCGCTGCCACACGATCATGAACTGCGCCAATGTCTGCCCCAAGGGCCTCAGCCCCGCGCGCGCCATTGCCGAGATCAAGAAGATGGAAGCCGAACGCCACGTCTGAGCGTGACGTTCATCGGTAATGGCTGACACCGACGACGACTGGCTGCTGTTCGATTTTCGCGGCACCGGCACCTGGCCCGACGCGTGGCCGCCTGTCGCGTATCGGCTGGTGGATGACAAACGCGCGGTCTTTCGCCTCATCCCCGAGGCCGCGCAGGGCAACCTCATGGGCTTCGTGCATGGCGGCTTCCTCGCCACGCTGATGGAGCATACTTTGTTCCTGCCGATCGTACACCGGGGCAATCCGGCGGTGACCCTCTCCCTGTCGCTCGATTATTCCGCGCCCGCGCAAGTCGGCGAACAGCTCGATGGCGAGATCGTTGTCATGCGGGAAACCGGCAAGCTGGTGTTCGTCACGGCGCGGCTCGACCAAAACGGCGAAACAGTCGTGTATGGCACGGGCGTCGTGCGGAAGCTGCCGGCGCCATGAAGCAGGTCCTGTCCCGCTACGAGCAACTCGTCGCCGATGGGCAGCTGCGCCCCGATCCCGACCAGCGCCGCGCCGCCGAACGCCTCGACAGGCTCGAACGCGAGCTGGAGGCCGACCAGCCCGGCGGCCTGCTCGGCCAGCTCTTCGCGCGCAAGAGGGTCAATCCGCGCGGTGTCTACATGTGGGGCGGCGTCGGGCGCGGCAAGTCGATGCTCATGGACCTGTTCCATGCCTCGCTCGACATTCCCGGCAAGCGGCGCGTCCATTTCCACGCCTTCATGCTCGAAGTCGATGCGATGATCCGCGAAGAGCGGGACAAGAAGGTCGGCGACCCCATCGCCCCGGTCGCGGCGCGCATCGCCAAGGATCTGCGCGTGCTCGCGTTCGACGAGATGGTGGTCAACAACACCGCCGATGCCGCGATCATGAGCCGGCTGTTCACCGCGCTGATGCGCGACGAGAACGTCACCGTAGTCACCACCAGCAACCGCCCGCCCAAGGATCTGTACAAGGAGGGGCTAAACCGCTCGCTGTTCCTGCCGTTCATCGACCTGGTAGAGGAGGAGCTGGACGTCATCGCGCTTGACGGACCGACCGATTACCGCCGCGACCGGATCGGCGATCTCGGCACATGGCACATGCCGCTGGGCGAGGCGGCAACCGCGCAGGTGCGCGAGGCGTTCTTCCGCCTGACCGATTTCGCGCCGGAGGATGCCGAGCATGTCCCCTCTGCCGAGCTGGACCTTGGCGGCGGGCGGACGCTGCATGTGCCCAAGGCTTTGAAGGGCGTCGGCGTGTTCAGCTTCAAGCGGCTGTGCGGCGAGAACCGCGGCGCGGCCGATTACCTCGCCATCGCCCATGCCTTCCACACCGTGATCCTGGTCGGCATCCCCAGGATGGGGCCCGACAACCGCAACGAGGCGATCCGCTTCACCAAGCTGATCGACGCGCTATACGAGCTGCGCGTGAAGCTGTTCGTCGCCGCCGATGCGGCGCCCGAACACCTTTACCAGCAGGGCGACGGCGCGTTCGAGTTCGAACGGACGGTCAGCCGCTTGAAAGAGATGCAGAGCGAGGAGTACATGGCGCTCGGCCATGGCGTCGCGGAAACGACGCCTGAAGGCTAGACGAGGATTTCCCGCGCCGCGCCCTGCCCCAGAAACGCTGCCGGGCTGGCGCTCGCCCCATAGGCCCCGGTCGCGAAGATCGCCACGATATCGCCCACCTCGGCGCGCGGCAGCATGACCTCGTCCCCCAACCGGTCGAGCGGGGTGCACAGGCAGCCGACCACCGTCACCTCTTCCGCAGGTTCAGCATCGAAGCGCGTCGCGATGGCAATTGGATAGTTACGCCGCACCACGCTGCCGAAATTCCCCGACACAGCGAGGACGTGGTGCATGCCCCCATCGGTGACGAGGAAGGTGTCCCCATGGCTCTCCTTCCGGTCGACCACGCGCGACAGGTACACCCCCGCCTCGCCCACCAGATAGCGGCCGAGTTCGATGGCGAAATGCGTGCCCGCCAGCGCATCGGGCAGGTCGGCAAAGCGCTCGCCGAGCGCCGCACCGATACTGGCGATATCGAGCGGCTCGTCCTTGGGAAAATAGGGAATGCCCAGCCCGCCGCCCATGTTGAGATGCGGCAGCGGTGCGCCAATCTCCTCGGTCAGCCGCGCGGCGAGCGCCAGCGTATTGGCCTGCGCCTCGATCAGCGCTGCGCTATCCAACGACTGGCTGCCGGCAAAGATATGCAAGCCACGCCACTCGGCCCCGGCAGCGATCAGCTCACGCGCGAGCGGTGCTACCAGTGCCTCGTCCATGCCGAAGGGCTTGGCCCCGCCGCCCATCTTCATCCCCGAACCGCGCAGCTCAAAGGCCGGATTGACGCGGATCGCGAGGCGTGGGATCACGCCGATCCGCTCGGCAATGGCGAGCGCGCGATGCCCCTCGCCAACCGATTCGAGGTTGAGCGTCACCCCGGCGCGGATCGCCGCCTCCAGCTCTTCATCGCGCTTTCCGGGGCCGGCAAAGCTGATCCGCTCCGCCGCCATGCCGCTGGCGAGCGCCAGCTCCAGCTCGCCCGCCGAGGCGATGTCGAAACCGTCCGCCAGCCCCGCCATCGCCGCCAGCAGCGGCGGGAAGGGATTGGCCTTCATCGCATAATGGATCGACAGCTGATCGGGCATGGCCGCGCGCAAATCGGCCATGCGGCTCGCCAGCAAATCCTGCGAATAGACGAAGAGCGGGGTCCCGCCCGCCTCTGCCGCCAACTCGCTGACAGTGCGCCCGCCAATGGCCAGCTCGCCATCCTGCGCCGTAAAGCCGGGCGGGATCGGTCCGAAGGCCTTCATGCGGCATCTCCTGCGAACTGCGCCTTCAACCCGGCACGGTCGATCTTGCCATTGGCGTTCAAGGGGATCGCCGCGACAAAGCGGATCGCATCGGGCTGCATGAAATTGGGCAATTCGTGGAGCAAGTATTGCCGCAGTTTTTCCTCCTCGCCGCTCCCGCGCACAACCAGCTGGATCGCCTGGCCGAGCCGAGCGTCGGGGACGCCGAAAGCAACCGCCTCGGCTACCTCGCCGCTTGCCAGCGCCGCGTCCTCGATCTCCGACGGGCTGATGCGGTTGCCCGCGCTCTTGATCATGGCATCCCGCCGCCCGACGAAGTGGAGCAATCCCTCCTCGTCGCGGATGACCCGGTCGCCCGACCACACGGCAACGCCGCCATGGGTCGAATGCACGGGCGCAGGTTTGAACCTCTCGGCGGTGCGTTCCTCATCCTGCCAGTATCCCTGCGCGACCAGCGGCCCGCAATGGACCAGCTCGCCTTTCTCGCCTCGGGCGGCGGGATTGCCCGCCTCGTCCACCACCAGCACCTCGGCAAAGGGGATT
The DNA here is from genome assembly GCA_964406535.1 of uncultured Sphingomonadaceae bacterium. Lineage (GTDB taxonomy): Bacteria > Pseudomonadota > Alphaproteobacteria > Sphingomonadales > Sphingomonadaceae > Alteraurantiacibacter. The sequence continues at coordinate 4,449 of CAYOSE010000055.1, read as the reverse complement.
GCGGTTCCCATCGAGGTCGGATGGGTGTCGATCAGGTCAGGGTCAAGGAAGGTCGAGCGGAACGCCTCGGTCAGGCCGTACATCGCGAACAGCCGCGCCTTCGGAAACAACCCGCGCAATTGCCGTACCAGTCCCTCAGTCAGCGCACCGCCGCTATTGGTCAGCCGTCGCAGCGGAGCACTCGCCTCAGGCGGCCAGTCATGCTCGACCAGCTGCACCCAAAGCGGGGGCACGGCAGCGAGCGTCGTGATGCCATGGCGCTGGCACGCCTTGATGACGTCACGCGGGGTCAGATAATCGAGCGGCACCACCGCCCCACCCGCATACCAGGTGGAGAGCAGCTGGTTCTGGCCGTAATCGAACGATAGCGGCAGCACGGCGAGCGTCCGGTCGTCGGCTGCCAGCGCCAGGTAATGCGCCACGCTGACCGCGCCGAGCCACAGATTGGCATGGCTGAGCATCACGCCCTTGGGCCGCCCGGTCGAGCCGGAGGTGTAGAGAATCGCCGCCAACGCATCGGGCTCGGCCTCCGAAGGCCCAAGCGAATCCCCGGCAGCCTCGGCGAGCGCCCACGCCTCGTCCTCTGCGATAGTCCGACAGGCCTCGGGTACATTACCCTCTTCCAGCGTCTTCAGCCGCGCCGCATTGGCGATCAGCAGCGCCGCGCCACTGTCCGACAAAATGTGGGCGACCTGCGAATGCTTGAGCAACGGGTTAACCGGCACATGGACGAGGCCAGCGCGCGGCGCGGCCAGCGGCAACAGGCAGGTCAGCTCGCCCTTGGCCGCCCAGCTGGCCACACGCGCCCCGGCAGGCAGATCAAGCGAGGCCAGCCACCCGGCCAGCAGCGCTACCCGCGCGCGCAGATCGGCCCAACTCAGCCTCTGGCGGCGCAGCACCAGCGCATCGTCCTCGTCGCGCCCGCACAGCGCGAGATGGTCCAGCGGGCGGGGCTCAGGGTCTGGTGGCGCGCTCATTGTCGGGCAGCTTCACGCGATACGTCACTGTTTTGCAAGGGGGGCCGTTACAGGACAGCCGCCCTACTTCGCTTGTGCAGGCGGGCTCCGGCGGCTAAGGGCGGCACAAAACGGGGGTCCAATGGCCAGCAATCTACCGATGGTCCGTGAAAATGACGGCGAAGTCGACCTGATCCTGCGACAGGCGTTGCAGGACGTGCTCGGCCTTGAGGCCGACCTTGTGGCCACTTTCGATGCCGATACCGGCCTGTTCGGCGAGCTGCCCGAGCTGGATTCGATGGGCGTCGCCAATCTGCTGACCGAGATCGAGGACCGGCTCGACATCGTCATCGATGACGAGGATGTCGATGGCGAGATGCTGGAAACCTATGGGGCGCTGCTGGCGTTTCTGGTCGAGAAGCGCGGCGATAGCGCCACGGGTGAGCCTGCCTCAAAGGAATGAGGCGTAAGCCGCTGGTATTGCGGCGATAAGGTCACTCGCAGAGAAGGCAGAGCCAGCGATGCGCGCGGCCTCCGCGTGGAGCGCGCAGCCCTCGACAGCGGCCATTAGCAGCCCGCCCCCCGTGGCAAGGCGGCTCGTGATCAGGCCCGCCAGTACGTCACCTGTCCCTGCGGCACTGAGCCAGCTTGGGGCGGGTGGTGCGATGACCATGCCCTCGAACGGATCGACGATCACCGTGTCGGGGCCCTTGGCAACCACGGTTGCGCGGGTCGCCGCCGCCAGCGCCAGAGCGCGCTCGCGTTTCGGACCAGCGGGGATGCTAAAGGTCTGGCAAAGCCTGCGTAGCTCGCCCTCATGCGGGGTAAGGACCAGATCTGCGGTGCGGCCCGCCAGCATCTCCGGTTCCAGCAGCATCAAGGCATCGCCGTCGAGCACCAGCGTCCGCTCGAAATTGATCGCGGTAATCAGACGCAAGCAAGCATGCTGACCGCGCCCCAGCCCCGGCCCGACAAGCAGCGCGGCAAGGCGCGGATCGGCAATGCCCTGTTCGAGCGATGCCGTTTCCAGCACGATATCGTCGGGCACCGGCGCGCTATCCTCGGCAAGCAGCTTCACATAGCCCGCGCCGCCGTGCTGCGCGGCCCGCGCCGCGAGCCTTGCGGCACCGGGCATCGCTCCGCCGACCACGGCGACCAGCCCGCGCGTATACTTATGCGCGTCCATTGCCGGGGCCGACAGGTTGGGACGCTCGGCCAGTTGCGCCGCGCCCCGGACCTCGGCCACGCCGATATCGAACAGGCGCCGCTCGCGCATCAGCGCCATGCCGGGCATGGTCCAATGCGCGTATTTCCATGCGCCCAGAGCAATCACGAGGTGATATTCGGGCAAATCGCGGTTGAGCAAAGCACCACTATCGCTCTCGACCCCGCTCGGCAGGTCGACCGCGACACGCAGATCGTGCTGGCTGGCGAGCCGCGCCAGCAGGGCCGCCAACTCAGGCGACAGGCCCCGTGTCAGTCCGCTGCCAAACAGGCAGTCGACAAACACGTGGCCCTTGATATTGCCAGGCGCGTCATCGACGGGCACCCCGCCCCACTTCGCCCGTGCGGTCTTTGCCGCCTCGGTCGTGGGGCCGAGCGGCGCAACCACCTGCACCGGCACGCCGCGCTCGCCCAAAGCCCGCGCGATCACATAGCCGTCGCCGCCATTATTGCCGGGGCCGCACAGCACGGTCACCGGGCGCCCGGCGGCCATGCGAAACACATAGTCCGCCGCGCCCGCCCCGGCGCGCTCCATCAGGCTTTCGACGCTCTCGCCAGCGTCGATCAGCGCCTGCTCTGCAGCGCGCATTTGTTCGACGGTGAGAATCTGGCGCGACGGCAAGACCCGAAGCTCCTCAGGAGCCCTTCTGGACCTGCGAGACGTCGCGGATCGCCCCACGCGCAGCGCTGGTGGTCATCGCGGCATAGGCCTGCAAGGCGGCCGACACACGGCGCGGGCGCGCCTCGGCGGGTTGCCAGGCGGCATCGCCCCTGGCCTCCATCGTCGCCCGGCGCGCGGCCAGCTCGTCATCGGACACCGCGAGGTTGATCGTCCGGTTGGGGATATCGATCTCGATCATGTCGCCGGGTTCGACCAGCGCGATCGTGCCGCCCTCGCCCGCCTCCGGGCTGGCGTGGCCAATCGAAAGGCCCGACGTGCCGCCCGAGAAGCGCCCGTCGGTCAGCAGCGCGCATTTCGCGCCCAGCCCCTTCGATTTGAGGTAGCTGGTCGGATAGAGCATTTCCTGCATGCCCGGGCCGCCCTTGGGCCCTTCATAGCGGATCACGACGACATCGCCCGCGACCACCTGGTCGCCAAGGATGCCCTCGACCGCCGCGTCCTGGCTCTCGAACACCTTGGCGGGGCCGGTGAATGTGAGGATGCTGTCATCCACGCCCGCCGTCTTCACGATGCAGCCGTCGCGCGCGATATTGCCGTACAGAACGGCAAGCCCGCCATCCTGGCTGAAGGCATATTCCTTGCTGCGGATCACGCCGCTCTCGCGGTCGGTATCGAGCTCGTCCCAGCGTCGCTCCTGACTGAAGGCAGTCTGCGTCGGCACACCGCCCGGCGCGGCCTTGTAGAACTGCCGCACCACCGGATTATTGGTCAGGCGAATGTCCCAGTCGGCCAGCGCATCGGCCATGGTTGGGCTGTGCACGGTCGGCAGCGCGGTGTGGAGCAGCCCCGCCCGGTCCAGCTCGCCGAGGATCGCCATGATCCCGCCCGCGCGGTGGACGTCCTCCATATGCACGTCCTGCTTGGCCGGGGCGACCTTCGACAGGCACGGCACCTGGCGGCTCAGCCGGTCGATATCCTGCATGGTGAAGTCGACACCCGCCTCATGCGCGGCGGCGAGCAGATGGAGCACGGTGTTGGTCGACCCGCCCATGGCGATGTCGAGGCTCATCGCATTCTCGAACGCCTCGAAACTGGCGATATTGCGCGGCAGGACGCTCTCGTCATCCTCCTGATAATAGCGCTTGGCGAGCGCCACGACGAGCCGCCCGGCGCGCTCGAACAGGCCCTTGCGGTCGGCATGGGTGGCCAGCTGCGAGCCATTGCCCGGCAACGAGAGGCCCAGCGCCTCGGTCAGGCAGTTCATCGAATTGGCGGTGAACATGCCACTGCACGAGCCGCAGGTCGGACAGGCCGAACGCTCGACGGCGGCCACTTCCTCGTCCGAATATTTCGTATCGGCAGCCACAACCATCGCATCGACGAGGTCGAGCGCGACCTCCTTGCCCTGCAGCACGACCTTGCCCGCCTCCATCGGCCCACCCGAAACGAACACGGTCGGCACGTTGAGCCGCATGGTCGCCATCAGCATACCGGGCGTGATCTTGTCGCAATTGGAGATGCAGACCATCGCGTCGGCGCAATGGGCGTTGACCATGTACTCGACGCTGTCGGCGATCAGATCGCGGCTGGGCAGCGAATAGAGCATGCCGTCATGGCCCATCGCGATCCCGTCATCGACCGCGATGG
>CAYOSE010000054.1:0-17785 GCA_964406535.1 uncultured Sphingomonadaceae bacterium | reverse complement strand
AGGAACTGCCCACGCCCACCGAAACGCCCGAACAGACTGCAGCCAGCCTGCGCGAACTGGTCGACACGCTGCCCGACAATGGTGCGCTGTCGCCGGACCTGCTGTGTTTGGCGCAGGCGGTTTATTTCGAATCCCGCGGTGAGCCGCTGTCCGGCCAGCTGGCCGTGGCCGAGGTGATCGTCAACCGCGCCGACTCGCCGCGCTTCCCCGACGATTATTGCGGTGTGGTCACGCAGCGCGCGCAGTTCTCCTTCGTCAAAGGTGGCCACATCCCGCAGCCGCGCACCGCGACGCAGGCTTGGACGCGGGCCAAGGCCATCGCCCGCATCGCCCATCGCGAATTGTGGGAGACCGAGGCGAGCGACGCGCTCTATTTCCACGCGACGCATGTCAGCCCGCGCTGGGCGCGGACCAAGATCGCCCGCGCGACGATCGACCGCCATATCTTTTATCGGTGAGTTGATGAGCTCGCGCATCCGCGCGAGCATCCTCGGCGCTGTTCCCTCCGCTTCGCTGCGGGGCGCCTGCGGGCGGCCAGTCGGCCTTGCGGTCCCTATCGGGACCGGGGGCGCTGACCTGCGAGGTTCATCTAATCTCTTAACTCAACCCACACGGGCGCGTGGTCGCTGGCCTTCTCGCGACCGCGATATTCCTTATCGACACCGGCGGCGATCAGCCGGTCGGCGGCCTGCGGCGAGAGCAGCAGGTGGTCGATCCGGAAGCCGTGGTCGCGCTGCCAGGCGCCGGCCTGATAATCCCAATAGGTCCACACCCCGCCACGCGGGTTGAGCGTGTTCAGCGCATCGGTCCAGCCGTCATTGAGCAGTCGTGCATAGGCGTCGCGGCTTTCGGGCTGCATCAGCGCGTCGCTGGCCATCGCCTTGACCGACCACACGTCCTTGTCCTCGGGAATCACGTTGAAGTCGCCCAGCACGACGCAGGGGATCTCCTGTTCGCGCAGGGCCTGCATCCGGGCGCGCAGGCGCTTCATCCACGCCAGCTTGTAATCGAATTTGGGGCCGGGCTGCGGATTGCCATTGGGCAGGTACAGGTTGCAGACGCGCACGCCGTTTACCTCTGCCTCAAGATAACGGGCCTGCTCGTCCTCGTCGTCGCCGGGCAGGCGGCGCTGCATCTCGACTGGCTCGACCTCGCGGGCGAGGATCGCCACGCCGTTGAAGCCCTTCTGGCCGTGCCAGATCGCCTGGTAACCGATGGCCTCGAAATCCGTGGCCGGAAAGTTCTCGTCCTGGCACTTGACCTCCTGCAGGCAGGCGACGTCGGGCCGGGTTTCGTCGAGCCATTCGAGGAGGCGCAGGCCGCGCGCCTTGATGCCGTTGATGTTGAAGCTGGCGATTTTCATAGGGGTATCCCTATGGCGTCGGTTCTGCCTTGGCCAGCGCCGAGAAGCTCAGATCCCGAAGGAGCTACCGCAGCCGCAGCCAGCTGCTGCATTCGGATTCTCGACCCGGAAGGCCGAACCGCCGAGCGATTCGACAAAGTCCACCGTGCTCCCGGCGACAAGTTCGAGGCTGGCGGGATCCACCAGCAGCTGCGCCCCGGCCGTCTCGCTCTGCTGGTCGTCGCTGTCAGCCGCGTCGGCCAGTTCGAAACGATACTGGAAGCCCGAGCAGCCGCCACCGTCCACCGCCAGCCGCAGAATCGGTGCGCGACCCTGCCGCTCGGCAATGGCGATGACGCGCCTGGCGGCGCTTTCGGTAAGGGTGACGGTGCTGCTCATACCTTGCGGATGTAGGGTTGTAGGCCGCCCGGCTCAAGTCGCCGTAATATATTCGCGCATCTGCTGCGCTTCCGCCTCGGCCAGTTCGATCCGGTATTTGACCAGATCGCCGATCGAGACGAAGCCGACGAGTTTATCCTCCTCGACCACGGGTAAGTGGCGGATGCGGCGCTTGGTCATCAGCGACAGCGCAGCACGGGCGTCGCCCTTGCTGTCGATGGTGATGGCCGGTGCGGTCATCAGGTCGGCGACCTTGCTATCCAGCGCGCTCGCCCCGTCGCGGGCGATGCAATAGAGCAAATCGCGTTCGGAGAAGATCCCCACCACTGCCTCGCCTTCCATGACTGGCAGCGCGCCGATGCGCTTGTCCGCCAGGATGCGCGCGGCCTCGCGCACATCGTCCTGCGGCGTGCAGGTAATGACGGCATAGTCCTGCCCGGCAATGATCTGTGAGATCGACATGAAGCGATTCCTCCTTTTCCCGTTTATTGCCCCTCAGCCGGATAATGCCACGAATCGACCCCTTCACACAAACGGCTTTGCAGGCGGCGCTTGCGAGGCTGAAAAAAGACCGGCACAGCAGGGGCGATGGCGCGCAAATCCCCGCTCGAAGATCCGCAGGTGGCCGCCCATGCCTGGGCGCGTTACCGCCGGGTCATGCGCTTCATGCTGGCGCTTACCTTCCTTACGGTGCTGCTGGCGATGTGGCTGATCTACAGCAATAACGATCAGGTGTCGCCGCATGTCCTGATCGCCACGGCGCTGGGGATCGGTTTTTCGATGTTGCTGACCAGCGCGCTGATGGGCCTGCTGTTCCTCTCCAACGGGACAGGCCACGACCAGTCGGTCGGCTACCGGAAAGACGACGAGGGTTAGTCGCTCAGTTCCTGGGGCGGATGCAGCCGGAAATCCTCCACCGGCTGGCCGCCGATCAGGTGCTCCTGGATGATCCGTTCGAGCACGTCCTCGGTGCAGGAATGGTACCAGACCCGGTCCGGCCAGACGAGCGCGACCGGCCCGGCGGCGCAGATCTGCAGGCAATCGGCCTTGCTCCGCTGGATCCCGCCGCCAGTTTCGCTCCTCGGTCCCGCCAGTCCCAGCTGTTTGAGACGCTTTTTCAGGTATTTCCAGGCTCGCTCGCCCTCCTCCCGGCGGCAGCACTCCTGCTTTTCCGAAAGCGCGCAGAGGAAAATGTGGCGCTCGATTGTTGTCCCGCCAATCGTGCCGAGCGCACGCTGTGCCTGGGCAAGGTCGGCGGGGGCGGGTGTCGGCGTGGATGGCGGCAGGGTCAGCGCCGCTTGCCGGCAATGCGCGTGATCTCGGCCTTGACCTGACGCTCGACGATCTCGGGCAGGTTGGCCTCGAGCCATTGCGCGAGCATCGGGCGCAGCAGGTCGCGGACCAGCCCTTCGAGCGAGGTCTCGCCCGAGCGCACGATCTTGGGCGGTGCGCCGGGTTCGGACAGCATGGACAGAGCGGCGAGCGACTGGCGCATGGCCTCGGTCGCGCTGGCCGTGGTCAGCCCCTCCAGCGTTGCGGTGTCGAGCGGGGCCTCTTCCTCGTCGCCGTCATCGAGTTCGAGGTCGATATCGTCGTCCTCGTCATCGAAGCCGTCATCGAAATCGTCTTCGAGTTCATCCTCGAGCGTGAGCTCGTCAGCATCGTCGAAATCGTCTTCGATCAGCGCGGATTCGGGGCCGAGATCGAGGATTTCGTCCTCGTCCACCTCGTCCGCTGCAAGCTCCGCCTCAATTTCGACGGGCTTCGCCGCCTTGCGCTGGCGCGACAAGGTGGCGCTGTCGCGGTTGTCGCGCGCAATCACCTGCTTGATCGATTCGAGGATTTCCTCGACCGAAGGTTCACCATCCTGTTGCATTGCCGCCCTTTGCAGAAGAATCAGTCAGTTGGAATCTCTGCATCGGGCGCAGGGATGTCAACGGTGCTTGTCGAGGTAGCCATTTGGTCGGGGTCACGCTGCCAGTCCCAGATGATTCCGCGGATTCGCTGGTAATTGGCAATCGGGTCGTAGAGCGGCCCCTGCTCCTCCAGCCCCAGGTCGCGCGCCTCGGCCTGGCCCATGGCGGCAAGCAGTGAGAAGCCCGCGACATAGGCGTTGCGCTGGGCGGTCACGAGCTGGACCTGCGCGCTGAGCAATTCCTGTTGGGCGTTGAGGATATCGAGGATGGTCCGGTTGCCGACCGAGTTCTCCGCCCGCACACCCTCGAGGCTGAGCTCGGCGGCGGCGACGGCCGTTTGCGAGGACTCAACGATCTCATTGGCGGCGCGCCAGCTCGAAAAAGCGGCGCGCACCTGCGCGATCACGCTGCGTTCGGCGGCGACCACGCGCTCCAGCGCGGCCTGGGCATTGGCCGTTGCCTGCCGCTGCCGGGCCGAAACGCCACCCCCCTGGAACAGCGGCAGTGACAGGCGGACGCCTGCTTGCGCGCTCGTCGCTGTCTGCGAGGCGCTGCCGGTGGCGGAGCCGAGCGTGCCGAGATAGTTCTGGTAGCCGCCGGTGGAATAGGCCGAGACCTGCGGCAGTCGGCCGGCCCCCGCCACCTCGATGTCATAGTCAGCGGCCAGCGCGCGCTGCTTCGCGGAGATCAGGTCGGGGTTGTTCTCCAGCGCGAAATCGACCGCGGCAGAAGGGCCGTCGGGCAGACCCGGCAGCGGCGGCGGGGCCTGCAGGTCGGCAGGCGCCTGGCCGACCAGCGCGATGTAGTTCTCGCGCGCCGAAATCAGGTTCGCCTGCGCGGTGCGAAGATCGCCGCGCGCCAGCGCCAGCCGGCTTTCCGACTGGGCAACGTCGGTGCGGGTGAGGTCGCCGATTTCGAAGCGGTCGCTGGTCGCCTGCAAATTGACGTCCAGCACCTCGACATTGTTGGCGGACAGCTGGACCAGCGATTCGTTGAGGATCACGTTCATGTAGGCGGCGACGACCTGGGTGAAGATTGCGCTTTCGGTGCCGCGCAGGTCGGCCCGGCCTGCCTCGACCCGCTCATCCGCTGCGCGAATCCCATTGCGGACCGCACCACCCAGATAGAGCGGCACGACCAGATCGACGCTGCCGTTGAGCTGCCGTTCGGGGGCGATGAAGCTGGTTGAGGAGCTTTTCAGGAACTCTGTGTACTGGCCCGAGGCGTCGAGTGACGGCAGGCCGTTGGCGCGCTGGATGGCGACATTCTCGTCCGTGGCGCGCTGGGTGGCGCGGGCGGCCTCCAGCGTCGGATTGTCGATATAGGCCTGCCAGAGCGCCTCTTTCAGGGTGTCGGCGAAGGCCGGTGCCGGATGCAAGGCGGCCAGACCGATCGCCGCCAGCAGCGTTGTCTTGCCCAGACTGCGCGGCATGATCAGAAGCTCCAGCCCTTCGGCGCGTCAAAGGCAGCAAGGCGCGGCACGCCGATTTCGGCGAAGCGCACCAGCGCGGCCTGCTTGCCGGTGCAGCGGCCATGCGAGAGGCCGGTAACGCTACCCTCGACGGTGCCGGTGACGATGCGGGCACCGTCATCGAGACGCGCAAGCAGGGTTTCGGGCAGTTGGTCGGCGGCACCGTCGACCAGCAGCAGGCTGGCCTTCTTGCGGGCGCGTGACTTTTCCAACGCCTGTTCGGGCGAGATAACCTCCAGCGAACCGACCAGCGGGCGCAGCAGCTCGGCGAGATAGCCAGAACCGCCATCGACCAGCAGCGCCGCTTCGTCGCCTGCGGGATCGGCTTTCTGCAGCATCATGCCGTGCACCAGCGGTGCGGCCAGCCACTTGCCCTCACCCAGCGCGATTGCGCGGTCGATATAAGCATAGTCCGTCGCCTTGGCGGGCACGAAGTCTTCACGCGCTACCGCGCCCATCCGGGCGACGACAAAGGGGGCGGTGACGCCGCTCGTGCGGAGCTGTGAGTCGATCATCGCACGACGTGCGGCGGAAAAGTTCCGGGCGGAAGGGCGCTCGTCAACCAGTGTCACTCGATCACTCACTCGCTATCTTTGAGGAAGGCAGCAGCCTTAGGATGTTGCGGGCCATAGGCCAAGGGGTTTGACCAATGGCTTTGACCATCCGGCCATGCTGCGCCATGGGGCTCGAACGCAAGTTCCACACGATCAACAGGAGTCGGGTTTCGATGGGTGACATGACAGCTATCCGCGAGGAGGACCTCATCGAGAGCGTCGCCGATGCGCTGCAATATATCTCCTATTACCACCCGATGGACTACATCAAGGCGCTCGGCGAAGCCTATGAGGCGGAGCAGGGCCCCGCGGCGAAGGACGCGATCGCGCAGATCCTGACCAACAGCCGCATGTGTGCCGAGGGCCACCGGCCGATCTGTCAGGACACCGGTATTGTCAATGTGTTCGTGAAATGGGGGCAGGATTGTCGCCTGCAATCGGACAAGAGCCTGCAGGACGTCGTCGATGAGGGTGTGCGCCGCGCCTACAACCTGCCCGAGAACAAGCTGCGCGCCTCGATCCTCGCCGATCCGGCCTTCACCCGCCGCAATACGAAGGACAACACGCCCTGCGTGCTGTCGGTCGAAATGGTGCCGGGCAATACAGTCAGTATCGACGTTGCGGCCAAGGGTGGCGGCAGCGAGAACAAGAGCAAGTTCAAGATGATGAACCCGAGCGACAATATCGTCGACTGGGTGCTCGAACAGATTCCCTCGATGGGTGCGGGCTGGTGTCCGCCGGGCATGCTGGGTATCGGCATTGGCGGCACAGCCGAACACTGCGTCAAGCTGGCCAAGCAGAGCCTGATGGACCCGATCGACATGGGCCAGCTGAAGGCGCGCGGCGCGCAGACCGATATCGAGCAGCTGCGGATCGACATCTTCGACGCGGTCAATGCGATGGGCGTCGGTGCACAAGGGCTGGGCGGCCTTTCGACCGTGCTCGACGTCAAGATCCTCGACTGGCCGTGCCACGCGGCGGGCAAGCCGGTGGCGATGATCCCCAATTGCGCGGCCACGCGCCACGCCCATTTCACGCTCGATGGTTCGGGTCCGAGCTATATCCCTGCGCCCGACCTCTCGCAGTGGCCCGACGTGCACTGGGAGCCCGATGCCGAGGCCAAGCGCGTCGATCTCGACAATCTGACCAAGGAAGAGGTCGAAAGCTGGGAGGCGGGCGACCGGCTACTGCTCAACGGCTCGATGCTGACCGGGCGCGACGCCGCGCACAAGCGCATCAAGGACATGCTCGAAAAGGGCGAGGAACTGCCCTGCGATTTCAAGGGCCGCGCGATCTATTATGTCGGCCCGGTCGATCCGGTGATGGGCGAGGTCGTCGGCCCGGCTGGCCCCACCACCGCTACGCGGATGGACAAGTTTACCGACACCATGCTCGACCTCGGCCTGCTGGCGATGATCGGCAAGGCCGAGCGTGGCCATGACGCCGTGGAGGTGATCAGCCGCTTCAAGGTCGCTTACCTGATGGCGGTGGGCGGTGCGGCCTATCTCGTCAGCCGGGCGATCAAGGAAGCCAAGGTCGTCGCGTTCGAGGATCTGGGCATGGAGGCGATCTACGAATTCACGGTCAAGGACATGCCGGTGACCGTGGCCGTCGATGCCGAGGGCAATAATGTCCATATGCTGGCCCCGCTCCACTGGCGCGAGAAGATCCGCAAGGAAGGCCTGCTGCAGCCGGGCTGAGCGGGTCGCGCGCGGCCTGATTGGCGTAGCTCAACGGCGGTTTTGCGCCGATTCTGATCGACCAAGTGCAAACGCTGTCCGACCGGCCCTGTTGCAGGGGCTGGCCCTGTCGCCCTGTGGCGGGCTAGTACAGGCGGGATGAGCCAGGATGTCTCGCCCGTTTCTGTCGCCCGCGTCCCCTTCGCCACCATTCTGGCGTCGGTGGTCGGCCTGTGGGCGACGTATTTCGTCCTCACCACCTTGCGGGCCGAATTGCTCGACATGCCGCTGGCGCTGGAAATGGCGTGGCGGCGGCTGATCATTTCGATCGCCGGGGCTATTATCACGCTCGCCTTGTGGCAGGCCCTGAGGCCCTTCGATGCAAGGCCGCTCTGGGCCAAGGTGGCGGTTGCGCTGGTCTTTGCCCTGCCCGCGGCCATGCTCAGCGCGCAGGTCAACCAGATCGTCTTTGCCGACATGCAGCAGGTCATCGACGAGGAGGCGGTCGAGACCTTTGTCAATGGGAGTGGCCTGGGCATTGCCGATGATGGTGCGGATCTGATGAGCGACCTGTCGAACCTCGTCGCCAGCGCCTCGCGCGCGCACCTCGTCGACCTCGCCTTCAGCCGCTATTTCATGTTCCTGGCGTGGTGTGCGCTCTATCTCGCGCTGTTGACGGGGGAGAAGGCGCGCGCGGCGGAGCGGCGCGAGGGCGCCTACCGGCGCGCGGCCAAGGCGGCGGAGCTGCGGAGCTTGCGCTATCAGGTCAATCCGCACTTCCTGTTCAACACGCTCAATTCGCTCTCGGCGATGGTGCTGACCGGCAAGGTGCAGGAGGCCGAGCGCATGATCCAGATGATCGCGCGCTTCTACCGCCGCAGCCTCGCCGACGATCCCACCGGCGACGTGACGCTGGCCGAGGAGATCGCGCTGCAGAAGCTCTATCTCGATATCGAGGCGGTGCGCTTCCCGCGCCGGTTGAAGACCGTGTTCGCGGTGTCGGACGAGCTGGCCGACGTACTGGTGCCAGGCATGATCCTGCAGCCGCTGGTCGAGAATTCGGTCAAGCACGCCATCGCCCCGACCTCGGGCCAGGTCACCGTCACGCTGGCGGCGCGCGAGGAATACGACCGGCTGGTGGTTACCGTGAGCGACGATGGCGACGGGGTAGCGCGGCAGGACGCGACGCGACCGGGCTATGGCATCGGCCTTGCCAATGTGCGCGAGCGGCTGGAGGCGCGCTTCGGCAAGCAGGCGTCGATCGTCTCGGGCCCGGCACCGGGCGGCTATGCCACGCATCTGCGCCTGCCGATCCGCCATGCCGGAACGTCGCCGCAGGGTGAGCGTCCACAAAAGACCCGCCGGCGCACCAATGCAGACCGCGACGAGGATACGGACCTGACGGTGCTCGACTCATGAGCGGCGAGGGCGAAACCGCCTTGCGGACGCTGATCGTCGATGACGAGCCGCTCGCGATCGAGCGGATGCAGGTGTTGTGCGCCGAATTGCCGACCTTGGCCGTGGTCGGCACCGCGACCGATGGCGATATCGCCCTGCGGCTGGCCGAGAAGCTCAAGCCTGACCTCCTGCTCCTCGACATGACCATGCCGGGCATGGACGGGATGAAGGTGGCGCGTGAGATCGCCAAGTTCGGCGAGCCACCGGCCGTCATTTTCGTCACCGCCCATGAGAATTTCGCGGTCGAGGCCTTCGACCTCGATGCGGTTGATTATGTGCTGAAGCCTGTCGCCGCCGACCGGCTGGAGCGGGCCATTGCTCGCGCGCAGGAACGGCGCAGCGGTCCGGGCACCAGCGGTAATCGCTGGCTGTCCGAATTCTGGGTGCCGCATCGTTCGGAATTGCTGCGGATCGACGCGGACAACGTGCACCGCATCGATGCCGAGCGCGACTATGTCCGGCTGCATGTCGGCGAAACCAGTTACCTGCTGCTGCAGACCATTGCCGGGCTGGAGGAGCGGCTCGATCCGGCGAAGTTCCTCCGCATCCATCGCTCGACGATCCTGCGTCGCGACCATATTCGCGGGCTGCGGCATGAAGGCCTTGGCGTGTGGTCGGTCGAACTGGAGGATGGCGAGGCGCTGCGGATCGGGCGGACCTTTCTTCGCAAGGTCAAGGCGATGGCCGGACGCTGACCGGTCTGGCTGGTTGCGGCCTCAATCACGCAGACAAGAAAAAGCCGCGGGGAGATGATCCTCGCGGCCTAGTATGCCCGGGTTGCGGCTCCGGCGCCGATGCGCCGGAGGTTGACGGCAGGCATTCAGCCGCCGCGACGCTGGTCGTTGGTGATCGCGGCCATGCGGCGTTCGAGCTGCGCCTGGATATTGGCCTGGCATTCGCGGAACGCGGAATTGCGGATGCGGGTGCCGGTGCGCTGTAGTTCGCTGTTGCAGATCGAACGGGCGGCACGGTCAATGCGGCGTTCGAGTTCGCGCTGGCCGTCCTCGCTGAGCAGATCCAGATCGGCGTAATAGATCGTCGCGCTGGTCTTGTCTTCCGCCACCGCGAGAGCGGGGCTGGCCATGGCGGCAGCCGCGCCAAGGCCGATGGCCAAAAGGGTCGTTTTCATATTGTCCTCCTCCTCGGTTAGTGTCTCCCTGCCCCGACGGGGAGGGTCGCGCCGCAACCGGTGGGACTGGAAACGGTTACGGCGCAGTTACTTAGGTAGGGGAAACGGGGGCTCAGCGCCTGCCATGCTCGACCAGAGTGCGCGCGCGCCTCGACAGAAGAATCGTGCGTCCGACGAAGCGCATTCCCTGTCCCACGAACGACAATTTGCTTGCTTTGAGCAACTATCTGCTAGGGGAGCGGCGTGCTGCTGGTCGCGATCTTCGTTTTCGGTGTCGGCAATTTCGCCTTGCATCAGGCCGTGCTGGAAAGTGGCCATCCGGTGCTCGGTCGGTTGCGTGACATGCCCGTGGGGCTGCGCCTGCTGCTGCTCGGGCTCGAATTCGCTGTTCTGCTCGCCGCCTTGCTGCTCGTCTATCGCGGTCAGGTCGGTTGGGGCTGGGGCTATATGCTCTACACGCTGGCCAATGCCGTGTCGGCCTGGTTGATCCTGTCGCGGCGGATGTGACCGCCACGATGCGGCCAATGGACACAATTGGCGAAACATTTGCCCGTTATGGTTGAAACGATGCGCGTCTGGCTGGTCACGAACGAAAAGAGCGGGAGCAATGATCCTGCGCGGCTCGATAGTTTGCGGCGCAGCTTTGCCGCGAATGGTCTGGACATGGTGGGTGAGACCCATTTCCCGGCAGAGATGCCGCCGCCGCCCGCTGCACTTGATCAAAAGGCCGTCGATATCGTCGCGATCTTTGCCGGTGACGGGACGCTCAATGCGGTGATCTCGGATCTGGCTGGCTGGGGCGGGGCGGTATTGGCTCTGCCCGGCGGGACGATGAACCTGCTGTACCACCGGCTGTTCGGGGACCTCGACACCGACGAGGCCATTCGCCGCGCTGCGGCAGGGTCGCTGGTGCGCCGTCGCCCGGGGACGATCAGTTGCGCGGCAGGCATTGGCTATGCCGGGCTGCTCGCCGGGCCTGCGACGGCCTGGTACGATGTGCGAGAGGCCTTACGCGATGCCGATTTCGCCCGGCTCGCCGAAAGCGCGGAGCGGGCGCTGGAGGAGAGCTTTCACGGCGAATATGTGCGCTGCGAGGCGCCCGCGCTTGGCCGGCGCGAGGGCTATCCCATGCTGGTGCTGGGCCCGCGCGACGACGGCATCGAGGTCACGGCCTACCATGCGGAGAATGCCGCCGAAGTCCTCGAACAGGTCGCGGCTATCCTGCGCCGCAATTTCCGCTCCGGGCCGCATGACCGGCTCGGCCATGTCGCGGCCCTGCGGATGGCGAGCGTACGCGGCGACCCCTTCGGCATCCTGCTCGACGGAGAAGAGGCACAGGCGGGCCCGGTAGAGGACTTCACGCTGGTCCCGGCCCCGGTCGATCTGTTAGCGAGCGTCACCTATGACTGACGCGCGGCTGCTCTTCCACATCTCCGACGTCCATTTCGGGCTTGAGGACCAGGCGGCGCTCGATTGGGTCGCCCGCGAAATCGCCCGGCGCGGTCCTGACGCGGTGGCGATTACCGGCGATCTGACAATGCGCGCGCGCCTGCACGAATTCGCTGCCGCAACACGCTGGATCAATGCGCTGGAGGCGCCGGTGACGGTCGAGGTCGGCAATCACGACCTGCCCTATTTCAACCTGCTCGAACGGTTCCTCAATCCCTATCGCCGCTTTCACGGGATGAAGGCGCTGGTCGAGGCCGAGATCGATCTGCCGGGGCTCGCGATCGTCCCGCTCAAGACGGCGGTGCGGGCACAGCCACGCTTCAACTGGTCGAAGGGCTGGGTGACGAAGCGCGCGCTCGACAAATGCCTCGCCGCAATCGATGCCTTGCCACCGGGTACGCAGGCGCTGGTGGCGGTGCATCACCCGCTGCGCGAGGTGGGGACCAAGGGTACGGCATTGACCGGCAATGGCAGCAAGGCGCTGGAAGCGCTGGCCAAGCGCCCGGTGCTGGCAGTGCTCTCGGGCCACGTCCACGATCCGTTCGACATCATCGAGCCGACCGGCAACGGCCCGGTGCGGATGATCGGTGCGGGCACCTTGTCGCAACGGCTGCGCTCGACCCCGCCAAGCTTTAACGAGCTGCACTGGGATGGCGAAAAGCTGACCGTGACCGTCCGCAACCTCGAGCACGTGCCCAGTGCCGACATGCTGATCGACAATGTGCCTGAGGACGCCATGCCGCCGCGTGAACCCGATGAGCCGGTCGCGCCCGTCCATCATGTCCCGGAAGTCGACCCGCCGGTTTACTGAGCCGCCCAATTCGACCTTGCAGCTGTGCCGCAATGGTCTATCGCGGTCGCTGAGGGGCGAGGCGACAGCACAGCTTGGCAGCGATTTCCTTGGCCCACGAGCAGCATCATTCAGGCAATCTTTCCGGGCGGCTGGCGCGTGTGCGCGAGCGGCTTGGCCCGCGTACGACGGGCCTCGCCATGGCCATTGGTATCGAGGCGTTGCTGGTCGCGATCCTGCTGACCCTGGGCTGGAACGTGGCTCGCCAGCCTGAGGGCGGCAGCGCGCTGGTCAGCTTCGATGTCAATTCTCCTGCTCCCGAGGCGCAAGAGGAGGCAGAGACGCCTGAACGTTCGACTGAACAGGCGGTCAGGGTGGCCCAGCCCGTGCCCCGTCCGGTCGAGCCGCCGCCCGAACTGCCGACCCCCGACGCACTGCCGGAGCGTCGGGTTGTACTGATTCCGCTATCGCGCGACCAGCTGGCCTCCGCCGACCTCGCCAACCTGCCCGCCGCCGCAGCCCCGCCTGTTCAGGGCCCGGCGTTCGGGCCCTCCGGTCCGTCGGCGGCGGGTGACAGTCAGGTCGTGGGCACAGCCCCCGATGGCGAGCCGCTCTATGCGGCGCGCTGGTATCGTGAGCCAACCCGGCAAGAGCTGTCGGGTTATCTCGAAACCGCGAACCAGCCCGGCTGGGCGCTGATCGCCTGCCGCACCGCGCCGCAGTGGCGGGTCGAGGATTGCGTCGGGCTGGGCGAGTATCCGCAAGGCTCGCAGCTCGAACGCGCTGTGCTGGCGGCGGCCTGGCAGTTCCAGGTGCGCCCGCCCCGGCGCGGCGGCCGGTCGCTGGTCGGTGCCTGGGTGCGGATTCGGATTACCTACACGCGCGGATAGGCGCGCGGATGAACAGGCGGCGTTTGCGGCAACGAAAAGGGCGGCCCCTTCGTGGGGGGCCGCCCTTCGCATTTTCCTCCGTCGAGGAAACCTGTCTGGATTAGCGCTTCGAGAACTGGAAGCTACGGCGGGCCTTGGCGCGGCCGTACTTCTTGCGCTCGACCGTACGGCTGTCGCGGGTGAGGAAGCCAGCGGCCTTCACCACGCTCCGCAGGGCGGGTTCGTACTTGGTCAGCGCCTGGCTGATGCCGTGCTTGACCGCACCGGCCTGGCCCGAGAGGCCACCGCCCTTGACGGTGGCGACGACATCGTACTGGCCTTCACGCTCGGAGATCGAGAACGGCTGGTTGATGACGAGGCGCAGCGTCGGACGGGCGAAATAGATTTCCTGGTCCTTGCCGTTGACGGTGACCTTGCCGGTGCCCGGCTTCAGCCACACGCGGGCCACGGCGTCCTTGCGGCGGCCGGTGGCATAGGCGCGGCCCTGCGCGTCGAGCTCCTGCTCGCGCAGCGGCATGGTCGGGGCGGCGGGCGCAACAGGCGCTTCGCCTTCGGTGGTCGCAGCGGCGTCGCCGGCGATGTCCTTCGGATCGGCGAGATCGGAGACGGTGTTGTTTTCATCAGCCATCACTTGGCAACCTTGTTCTTGCGATTCATCGAGCCGACGTCGAGCGTCACGGGCTGCTGCCCGTCATGCGGATGCTCGGTCCCGGCATAGAGGTGCAGGTTCTTCATCTGGGCCCGGCCCAGCGGCCCGCGCGGGATCATCCGCTCGACGGCCTTTTCCAGCACACGCTCGGGGAAGCGGCCTTCCAGCACCTTGTCGGCAGTGACCGACTTGATGCCGCCCGGATAGCCCGTGTGCTTGTAGTAGGTCTGGGTCTTGGCCTTGCCCGCGGTGAAGCGGACCTTCTCGACATTGACGATCACGACGTGGTCGCCGCAATCGACATGCGGGGTGTAGCTCGGCTTGTGCTTGCCGCGCAGGATGTTGGCGACGATCGTGGCGAGACGGCCGACAACCAGCCCCTCGGCATCGATCAGGTGCCATTTCTTTTCGACTTCGGTCGGCTTCATCGACCGGGTCGCCTTGGTCAGCGCCTTCATGGCTGCAATTCCTATTCGTTTGCGAATCTTTGGGTTCCGCACCCGTGGGGGTGGCGGGAAGGCGCGCCCTCTGTGCTCAAATAGCGCGCAAGTCAAGCAAAGCCGGGGGTTTTCGGGGAGGTAAAATAATACCTCTAACGTCTGAACCTGCCGGTCAGCTGGCGTGAACGACCTCTGCAAGCCAGGCGAGCGTGGCGGGTGCGGCCGCGTCGGCGCACCAGCCGGTAATCGCGGGCGTATCGTAGGGATGGAGGCTCTCAAGCGCGGCCATAGCGGCGCTGAGATGGGGCTCAAGGGTCTTGAACAGCACGCCAACCTCAAGCGATTCGTCGCGCGTGCCTTCCCAGACGAACAACGAGGTCATCGGCGAAAGAATGTTGGCGCAGGCAATGAGCTTGCGGTCAAGCATCTCGCCGGCGGCCTCGCGCGCCGATTGCTCGTCGGGAAACGGGCACCAGATCAGCGCGGCCCGCTCCGGAAGTGCCATCAGCACCTGCCCGTCGCATGGGCTGCCCAGGCGGTCGAGGCGACAAGCAGCGCCCCGGTCAGCTGGTGCAGCACGGCAAGGCCGAGGTCGACGCCGCTCATCACGGTCGCGATCCCAAGCAGGATCTGCGTGCCGACTGCGGAATGGACGGCGATGGAGGCGCGGCGCACGCCCGCCTTCTTCGCGGCGCGAGCCAGCGGCACCAGCGCGGCGAGCGCGACGAAGGCCCACCAGCGATGGAGGAAATGCAGCCAGAAGGGATCGCTGGTGAAGGTCCACAAGGCGCCTCTCGACCAGTCGGCCTCGGGCACGAGCCGCTCCTGCATCAGCGGCCAGGTGTCTGACGCGTGCCCGGCATTGAGCCCGGCGACCCAGGCGCCGAGCAGCAGCTGGATCAGCAGCGCGATCCCGGCCAGCAGTGCCCAGCGGGTGAGCTTGGTGGGCCGAGCACTTGCATCCTTGTCCAGCTGCAACAGGTCGAGTGCGGTCCACACCAGCCCGGCCAGCGTGAACAGTGCGGTGATCAGGTGGATCGACAGGCGGAAATGGCTGACATCGGTCATCTGCCCCTGCAGCCCCGAGCTCACCATCCACCAGCCGATCGCCCCCTGCAGCCCACCCAGCGCGAGAAGCGCCAGCAGGCGCGGCTTGTACCCGGCCGGAATCGCGCCCCGCACCCAGAACCAGGCCAGCGGCACAGCAAAGGCCATACCGATCAGGCGCCCAAGCAGGCGGTGGAACCACTCCCAGAAGAAGATGAACTTGAAGTCGGCCAGCGTCATGCCCGCCGGGCCCGCCTCGTAGATATATTCAGGCGTCCCGCGATATTTGGCGAACTCGGCCTGCCAGGCGCTTTCGGACAGGGGCGGCAGGACCCCGGTGACAGGTTGCCACTGGGTGATCGACAGCCCGCTTTCGGTCAGGCGGGTGATGCCGCCGATGACGACGATCAGGGTGACCATGATGGCGATGGCGAACAGCCAGATGGCAATGGCGCGCGGACGCAGGGGCGAGGAGGCGCTGTCTGCGGGCAGCATATCGGACGTAGTGGCGACCATAGGCCGCGCTCTGCGCCCGAGAACGCCCGAGCGCAAGAGCCTGTTGCGCGTGGAAGAAGGTAAAGCCCCTTGCGCAATGTTACAGAGTTACATACATGGGGCGCCATGGCGACCATGATGCCTTGGATACGCGGCCGGCTGGACCGCATCGGCATGCTGCTGTCCGCGCTGTGCCTGGTGCATTGCATCGCGGGGCTGGTGCTGGTGGCGGGCATGGGCCTTGGCGCAACCTTCCTGCTCGACCCGGTGATTCACAAAGCGGGCTTGTTGCTGGCGACTCTGGTTGCCGGTGTCGCGATCGGCGTGGGAGCGATCCGTCATCGCCGGGCCGCGCCCTTCGTCGTGGCGATGACAGGCCTGACCTTCATGGGTGGCGGCCTGGCCGCCGGACATGGCGCGGGTGAGGTGGTGCTGACCGTGATCGGTGTGACGCTGGTCGCTGCCGGGCATGTCCTGAACTTGCGTCGCGCCTGAAGCACGCTATCTCGCGCTCCTATGAGCACCTCCATCACAGTCACCATCAACGGCGAGGCGCGCCGTTCCGCCGCTGCCACCATCGCCGATCTCGTGCGCGAACTGTCGCTGAAGCCGGAAAAGGTCGCGGTTGAGCGCAATGGCGAGATCGTGCCACGCTCGACGCTGGCCCATGCCGCGCTGGCCGATGGCGATTCGCTGGAGATCGTGCATTTCGTGGGCGGCGGCTCGGATGCCGCAGCCAAGCCGGACGACGGTTGGGAGGTCGCGGGGCACCGCTTCACCAGCCGCCTGATCGTGGGCACGGGCAAGTACAAGGACTTTGTCGAGAATGCTGCCGCGCTGGAAGCCAGCGGGGCCGAGATCGTCACCGTCGCTGTGCGCCGGGTGAACATCTCCGACCCCGGCAAGCCGGTGCTGATGGACTATATCGACCCCAGGAAGACCACCTACCTGCCCAACACCGCCGGATGCTTCACCGCCGACGAGGCGATCCGCACCTTGCGGCTGGCGCGCGAGGCGGGCGGCTGGGAGCTGGTAAAGCTGGAAGTGCTGGGCGAGGCGCGCACGCTCTATCCCGATATGCGCGAGACGCTGAAGGCGACCGAAGTGCTCGCGAAGGAGGGCTTCAAGCCGATGGTCTATTGCGTCGACGACCCGATCGCCGCCAAGCAGCTCGAAGAAGCGGGCGCAGTCGCGGTCATGCCGCTGGGCGCGCCGATCGGCAGCGGCCTCGGCATCCAGAACCGGGTAACGATCCGCCTGATCGTGGAAGGGGCAAGTGTCCCCGTGCTGGTCGATGCCGGAGTCGGCACGGCCTCTGACGCGGCGGTGGCGATGGAGCTGGGCTGCGACGGCGTGCTGATGAACACTGCCATTGCCGAGGCGAAGGACCCGATCCGCATGGCCCGCGCGATGCGGCTGGCAGTGGAGGCAGGGCGGGAGGCCTATCTCGCCGGGCGCATGGCCACGCGCAAATATGCCGATCCGTCGAGCCCGCTGGCCGGCCTTATCTGAGCGCTGCGCCAAAAAGGGCAGGGCGTCAAAAAGGGGCGCAGTTTACCCTTTCCTAACCATGTCCGGACAATGTTCCCCAATGCACTTTGCATAAACGGGGTCTGACATGGCGCATACGAAAACAACCACTTCGCCGATCTTTTCCGAGATGCGTGAATTTGCCGGGTTCACGGCCCGTGAACAGGCTTTCATCATTCGCAGTCTCGATGTCGGCCTGCGCCGGGGCGATGCCTTCGAGGCATGGAGCGGCGAAGAGGCGAGCCCTGACGCCATCCGCTCGCAATATCTCGCCTATCGCGAACTGTCCGCGCTGCAGGCCAATATTCCCGATCCGCAGCGCCTGCATGGCATGGACGCCTTTATCGGGCGGCTGGTGCGGATCACCGCGCAGGACCTCGCGCAGGACCGGATCGACGGTTTTTCGGCCTATCGCTTTCTCTACGAGCGGCTGCTCGGTGCAGCGGTGCGCCCGTTCCTGCCCGCTGCCTTCTGCGCCGCCGCCGCGCTGCCGCAGATTCGCCCCGAACGTCGCCGCCTGTTGCTCCAGTCGCTGAGCGAAGCTGCC